>DDEO01000145.1 GCA_002336725.1 Bacteroidetes bacterium UBA1952
GAAACATGAAACATGAAACATCGCCCTACCGCGCCAGCCTTACGCCCCCACTCCACCAGCTCCCCGGCATCTGCGCACCCAAAAGATCGCTGTAACGGGCATTGGTGATATTATCGCCCTGCGCAAAAACCGATAACCAACGACGAACCTGCGCCTCTGCCCGCACACCGACCGTGAAATACGACGGACTCACCTGCGCCTCAATCGCCGAAGCCGTAAACGGCTGCCGTTCTTTATACAGCGCCGTGGCCGAGAGCGTCAGCCAACGATAGCGCCAGGCAGCAAAGCCATTGGCCATAAAACGGGCGTGCGAACTGATATAAAAACCAGGCGCACTGCCTATGCCTTCGGTGCTGAGCCAGGTGATGCCGCCGCCCGCCGAAAGTCGGCCTTGCGTCAGGGGCTTTTCATAGCGCCCGCTCACTTCCAGTCCGGAAGTATTTACCGAAGCAATATTGCGTGCCAGCGCATAGCTGCCGCCTGCAACGAGGTTTTCCTGCCGGGGCATCTGCGCAAAGGGCGTGGTTACAAAGTCAATCAAATCCCGCTGCTCGCGCCGGAAAGCCGCAGCCGTTACTTCCAGCCCTTTGGCGGCCCGCACCACCGCGCCCAGTTCATAGCTCAGCCCTTTTTCGGCCACCAGGTCGGGGTTGCCGATAGAGCCGCTTTTCACCACCGGTTTTTGATAGTTGTTGAACCGTTCGGTAAATTCCGGTTCGCGCAGCGAAGTACCAATAGTGCCGTAAATTTTATATCCTTTTCCCAGCCAGGCGGCGGCCAGTTGGGGAATCAAAAGCGCACTTTCGCGTTGCGGGAAGGTGAGGCGCAGGGCCGGTTCGAGGAGAAATTTTCCGGAAAACTGGTGGCTGTACGCCGCAAACAGCCCGCCCTGCCCCAGTTGATGGTTGCCACGGTCGTTGCTTTCTATTTTTCCGGAAATCGCCTGCCCGCCAAAGGTGAGTTGACCCTGCGGCGAGAGCGCGACGCTCGCAACTGCCAGACCTTGCAGGAGAGTNNAATAATACTGGTCGCGCAGGGTTTTGTAGCCGCCGTCGAGGCGCAGGTTCCAGCGCCCTTTCCGGAATTGGAGCGAGGCTTGCTGCCAGAAGGTGCGCACCCGTTCGCGGGCCGTGTCGCTTTTGAAAGTGGTGTAGAAATTTTGAGCCGAAAAATCACGGTTGTCGAAGGCGGTGCGGGCGCTCAGCGTCCAGTTTTCGCCCAGCCGCTGCGCCGCCGAAAGCGAGGCCGTGGTGTTGTCAAAAAAGCCAGTCGTGCCGCGTTGGGGCGTTCCGTCGGCGCGGTTCAGGAGCAATCCGCCGGAAAGGGTGGTCGATTTCCGGGAAAACGTTCCCCCGGCCTGCGCCCCGAAAAAGCCATATTGCCCGCCCGAGAGCCGCGCTTGTCCTTCGGTGCTTTGTTTTCCGGAAAATGTTTTGGTGATGATATGCACCACGCCGCCCACCGCTTCGGCACCATAAATGGCCGAGGCCGCGCCTTTGAGGATTTCAATACGGTCGATTTCGTCGGGCGCAATGGGGATATTGCTGTTGAAATGGCCAGTGATGGGGTCGTTTACGCGCAGGCCATCTACCAGAATCAACACCTGCTGAAACGTTCCGCCGCGAATGACGATGTCGCTTTGCGAACCCATCGGGCCACGCGCCTGCACCTCTACGCCCGGCACGTAGCGCAGCAACTCGTCGAGCGAATGCACCGGCAGTTGCGAAAACTGTTTTCCGGAAATCACCTCTACGGCGCGGGCAGTTTCTTTTTGCGGATGCAGACCGGCGGTAATGGTTACCGCGTCCATATCGTAGGTGGTTTGGGCAATTGCGGGCAAAGCGCCGCAGAAAAGGGCTGGAAAAAGAAATTTCCGGAAATTCATGCAGAAAAAGGGCAAAATTTGCGGGCGCAAATGTAGCGGCGGACAGCACGCTTTCCGGCAACATTTTTTTAAGAACAAATAAAGACCCTCCCTGTTATGAAACACCTTCTTTCCGGCCTCGCGCTGCTGCTGAGCATCGCTTCCTGTACCGAAAAAGCCGCACCCACCGCCGGTGTAAGCCCAAAAGCCGATTGCCGCAACGTGATGTGTACGATGGAATTTCGGACGATTACCGTTCAGGTAGTGGATAAAAACGGCGCACCGGTGCGCCTCGACAGCTATCAGACCACGCTGGCCAATAACAGCACGGTTGTGGGAAACACCGGCGCGATGGCTCCTACCGATGATGGGCATTACCCGGTAATTTCCGATGCTTTCGTGGGCGGCCATAAAAACACGCAAACGAAAATGATTTTCACCGGCACGAAAGATGGCAAAACCGTGGTTTCGGAAGCCTATGAGATTGGCGTGGATTGCTGCCACGTAAGCCGGATTTCCGGAAAAGAGAAGGTGGTAGCGCGGTAAAATCTATGCAAACAGGCATTTCCCGGTTTTTCCAACAAAGACAAAGGCGTGCCTTGTCTCTATGCGTGTCTCTCCCTTCCCGGCTATCTTTGCGCCGTTTCTGGTTTCTTTTTCCGGGAATGGCTTTTTTAATTTCAGAAATCTTCTAAATAAAATCTCTTTTAATAATGACGAAAGCATCTGCCCACAAAGGCCCGATTTCGCAGTTTATTGAACAC
>DDEO01000120.1:0-6581 GCA_002336725.1 Bacteroidetes bacterium UBA1952
CCCCGAAGGGGGAGAAGGAGAGGGGGGCGAATTGCGGTGTTCATTTTAGCTGTCCATTTGGTATTAGAAGCCGGAGGCTCCAACAGCGAAGCAGTCCAACAGCGCAGCGTCCAACAGCGCAGCGTCCAACAGCGAAGCGTCCAACAGCAAAGCGTCCAACAGCGAAGCAGTCCAACAGCGCAGCGTCCAACAGCGCAGCGTCCAACAGCGCAGCGTCCAACAGCGAAGCATCCAACAGCGCAGCGTCCAACAGCGCAGCGTCCAACGGCGAAGCGTCCAACAGCGCAGCGTCCAACAGCTTCAGCATCCAACCGCCGCAGGCCCTATTTTCGCCCTTCATGCAATCTGTTTCTTCAGACGCTTCGCTCTCCGAGGTAAACGAGTCGGTTAATACCCAACGGCGCGGGCCGTGGTGGCGGCGCATCATCGCTTTCCTGGGGCCGGCCTATCTGGTATCGGTCGGCTATATGGATCCCGGAAACTGGGCTACCGACCTGGCCGGCGGCTCGCAGTTTGGCTACAAGCTCATCTGGGTGCTGCTGATGAGCAATATCATGGCGCTGCTGCTGCAAAGCCTCTCGGCCCGGCTCGGCATCGTGCGCAAACGCGACCTGGCGCAGTGCAACCGCGAGATTTATCCTAAAAAGGTAAACTTCATCTTCTACCTGCTGGCCGAAATCGCCATTGCCGCCACCGACCTGGCCGAAGTGCTGGGCATGGCCATCGGGCTGGAACTGCTCCTCGGCATTCCGCTGCTCTGGGGCGTAGGCATCACCGTGCTGGATACGTTTCTGCTCCTCTATCTCCAAAAGCTGGGCATCCGGAAAATGGAAGCGTTCATCATTGCGCTCGTTGCCATCATCGGCGTTAGTTTCGGGCTGGAACTGCTGCTGGCGCGCCCCGACTGGGCCGAAGTAGCCAAAGGATTTTCGCCCTCGCTGCCCAACTCCGCCGCCCTCTACATTGCCATTGGCATGATTGGCGCCACGGTGATGCCCCATAATCTGTATCTGCATTCGGCGCTGGTGCAAACCCGCAAGGTGGGCAGCGACGAGAAATCCATCCGCCGCGCCATCCGCTTCAACAATATCGACAGCACCATTGCCCTCAACGCCGCCTTCTTCGTCAATGCCGCCATCCTGATTCTGGCTGCTGCCACGTTTCATAATTCCGGAAAAACCGAAGTCGCCACCCTCCACGAAGCCCACCAACTGCTGGCCCCGATGCTGGGCAACCAATGGGCTTCCCACCTCTTTGCCATTGCCCTGATTGCCGCCGGCCAAAGCTCGACCGTTACCGGAACGCTGGCCGGGCAAATCATCATGGAAGGCTATCTGCGCCTGCGCATCAATCCCTGGGCGCGGCGGCTTATCACACGGCTGCTGGCTATCATCCCGGCGGTATTGGTCATCCTCATCAGCGGCGAAAGCCGGATAGACGACCTGCTGATTTTCTCGCAGGTATTGCTCTCCATGCAACTGGCCTTTGCCGTCGTTCCGCTCATCCATTTCGTGAGCGACCGGCGGCGCATGGGCGTTTTTGTCATCAACACGATTACCAAATTCGCCGCCTGGACGATAGCGGTCGTTATCATTGCCCTCAACCTGAAACTGGTACACGACGAGGCGGCAACATGGCGGCAAACCGGCGGGCTGGCGGCAGACATCACGGCCCTGCTGGGCGAAACGGGCCTTGCCGTATTGCTGGCCATAGCCATTTTCCTGCCCATTTTCCGGAAAAGAAAAGACGGCGCAGCAACGGAAGACGATGTGCATACCAATCCCGTTTTGTCGCTGCCGACCGCCACGCCCACCGGCTATGGCCGCGTAGGAATCGCCGTGGATTTTACGGAACACGACCAGGAGCCGCTGCTGGCAGCGGCGCGGCTGACGGCAGCGGGCGGCTTCATCTGCCTGATACACGTGGTGGAAAGTGCCGGCGCACGAGCCAAAGGCGCGGCAACGGCAGACACGGAAACCCACCTCGACGAAGCGCGGCTCCGCAATTATGCCGCCCTGCTGGCCGAAAAAGGTTTTGAAACGGGATGCCAACTGGGCTACCGCAGCCGCGCAACAGAAATCGCCCGCATCGTTCGGGAGCAACAGATAGAACTGCTCGTCGTTGGCTCCCACGGCCATCGGGGCTTCCGCGATTTGCTGCTCGGCGAGACGATCGATGCGGTGCGTCATAAAATCTCCGTCCCTATATTTATTGCCCGATAATCCCGACCTTTGCACCTTTATTTTTCCCCCTAAAAGAAAGTTTATGAACCTGAATCCTTCCGCTCTTTTTGAAGAAATGAGCCGCACCACCGAGAAGCTGGTCAAAGGCTATGAGACGCTCCAGGAAATCGAAGAAGTGGACGTGGCCATAACGCCTAAAGACCTCGTGTGGCAGCGCGACAAGGTGAAGATTTATCACTACCGGCGGCCCGAAGGCGCTGCGCCGGTGAAATGTGCCACGCCCGTACTCGTGTCGTTTGCGATGCTCAACCGCCAGGATGTACTCGACCTGCAACCCGACCGCTCGCTGATGCGCCGCCTGCTGATGGAAGGCCTCGACATCTACATCATGGACTGGGGCTACCCCACCCGCGCCGACCGCTACCTGACGATGGAAGACTATATCGACGGCTATATGAACGATGCCGTGGACTTTCTGCGTCGCAAACACGGTGTGCCTTCTATCCATAAAATGGGCATCTGCCAGGCCGGAACCTACTCTATGATTTATGCCGCGCTCTATCCCCAAAAACTCAAGACGCTGACGACCTACGTGGCACCGTTCGACTTTGAGCAGGGCGATAAGTGTATGCTCTTTAAATGGACGAAATACATCGACGTGGACGCAATGGTGGACAGCATGGGAACCGTTCCGGGCGAGATGATTGACTCGGCCTTCGGGATGCTGAAACCAAGCATGAACATCAGTAAATACATGGGCGTGATGGATTCGCTCGATGACAAAGACAAGCTGATGAATTTCCTGCGCATGGAACACTGGAAGAGCGACCTGCCGGCCATCACGGGCGAGATGTATCGCAAATACATCAAAGACCTCTTCCGCGACAACCTGCTCATCAAAGGCGAGTTTGAACTGGGTGGTCGCCGCGTGGATCTCAAAAACGTAACGATGCCCTATCTGAACGTTTATGCTACGGAAGATAATATCATCCCGAACGCAAGCTCGCTGGCTGTGATGGACAAAATTGGCTCTAAAGACAAGCAGGAATATGCCTTCCCCGGCGGCCATATCGGCGTATTTGTAGGCGGCAAAAGCCAGAAAGAACTGGCCCCAAGCGTTGCCAAATGGGTAATTAAACGCTGCTGATTTCTCTTTTTTTTATGTTTCATGTTTTATGTTTCATGTTTCATGTTTCATGGGTGATGTTTCATGTTTCATGGGGTATTGTTGATGAGGTTGATGGACTTGATAGTTGTTAATGAAGGTTGATAGTTGTTGGTGGGATTGGTAACGTATAAGCCTCCCCCCCTTTGGGGGATTGAGGGGGGCCGGGACCGGTGCCGCTCCTACCCTATCATATAATACACACACGTCGTTATGAAGTTGCGCAGGACGGGGATAGACGAGAGGAGCGGAAGTTGTTTGCGCGGCTTCAGGCCGAATTTATAGCGATAAATCGGATTGATAAGGTAATGTTGTCGCTGCTTGATTTGCATTCCCGCCTGTCGCACGATAGCCTCAAAACGCTCGATGGTAATTTGGGTGTCTTTGATTTCCATCAGTTCTCTGACGGTGTTTTCATTTTCGCCCATCTTGCGCAGGGCCGCGCCATAGAGCGGGCGCGGCAGCAGATGATACCACGGCAACTTGCTGGCCCACTTGGTTTTACAGACTTGCTGATGGCCGCCAAAAGGCATCATCCAGGGCGGGAAACCGAAAAAGATTTGTCCGCCGGGCCGCAGCAGGGTTTTCAGGTGGGGAATAAATTTTTCCTGATCCGGCACGTGTTCAATCACGTCTTTGAGAATGATAAGATCAAAAGCACCCCGATATTTCGCTATAAAATCGGTGTCGTAGATGTTCTGGAGCAGGAACGTAGCCTTGCCGGCGGCGTTTTCCTGTGCCAGAAAATCCCAGGCCATATCGATGCGCGGCGGGTCGAGATCTACGCCTACGCAAACGGCCCCTTTCCGGATAAAAGGCAGCAATACGCCACCCTCGCCGCAGCCCACTTCCAGCACCATCATCCCCGGCGTTACCGGCTTTGTTTTCTCAATAAAAGGCAGCACATATTCGCGGCTGTTATCTACTTGCTGATCATAGCGCAGACGCGCGTCGGAGTGGTGCTTGAGGGCCATAGTCTTTCTGAGAACCGCAAAAATACAACGTTGGAAGACTAAAGCCGTTGGACGCTTCGCTGTTGGACAGAGTTGGACGCTAAAGCTGTTGGAGCCGTCGGCTTCATCTGTAAATGGGTTTATTTTCCTGTCTCTACCTCGCAGGATTTTAGAAAATAAAACGGATAAGCGTCCGACGTGTGAAACACTCCAACAGCGAAGCGTCCAACGGCGCAAAGCGCCTCCAACGGGCGAAGCCGTCCAACAGCTTACTTTTGCGCCCATGCAATCAACGCTTAGCGAACAGGAAATCGTTCGCCGGGAAAAGCTGGCCGAACTGCAACGCCTCGGCATCGACCCCTACCCGGCCCCTACTTTTGACATCACCCACAAGGCCGAAGAGATTCAGAATGGCTACAAAGGCGAAGAAGACAACGAGGCTTTCAAGGAAGTTTCGCTGGCGGGCCGCATCATGAGCATCCGCGACATGGGAAAGGCGGCTTTTGCCGTCATCCAGGACGCATCAGGCCGCATTCAGATTTATCTGCGCCGCGACGACCTCTGCCCCGGCGAAGACAAAACGCTGTATAATGCCGTTATTAAAAAACTCCTCGATATCGGCGATTTCGTGGGCCTCAAAGGCTTTGTTTTTAAAACCAAAACCGGCGAAACCTCTATCCACGTAACGGATTTTAAACTGCTGGCAAAAGCCCTGCGCCCGCTGCCCATCGTGAAGGAAAAAGATGGCGAAGTGTATGACGCAGTTACCGACCCGGAATTTCGCTACCGCCAACGCTACGCCGACCTTATCGTGAACCCCGGCGTGCGCGACACGTTTACGAAGATTACCAAAATGAAAGGTGCCATCCGCCGTTTCCTCGACGAGCGCGGCGCACTGGAAGTGGATACGCCGGTGCTGCAAAGCATCCCCGGCGGCGCCATCGCCCGTCCCTTCGCCACGCACCACAACGCGCTCGACATTCCGCTGTATCTGCGCATCGCCAACGAGTTGTATCTGAAGCGCCTCATCGTGGGCGGCTTCGACTGGGTGTATGAATTTTCCCGGAATTTCCGGAATGAAGGCATGGACCGGACGCACAACCCGGAATTTACCATCCTGGAATGGTACACGGCCTACAAGGATTATTTCTGGATGATGGAAACCACCGAGCAAATGCTGGAAAAAGCGGCGCTGGATGTTTGCGGCACAACGGATGTTCCTTCTACTTCCTTCGGCTCCGCTCAGGAAGCAAAAACAATTTCGTTTAAAGCCCCCTTTAAAAGAATTTCAATTTTTGATGCTATAAAAGAACATACCGGCCACGATGTAAGCCAGATGGATGAAGATGGCCTGCGCAAAGTTTGTAACGAACTCGGCATCCACGTAGATAAAACAATGGGCAAAGGCAAATTGATTGACGAAATTTTTGGTGAGAAATGCGAACATCATTACATACAACCTACCTTCATTATTGATTATCCTGTGGAGATGAGCCCCTTAACCAAAAAGCACCGCAGCAAACCCGGGCTGGTAGAGCGTTTTGAACTGATGATCAATGGTAAAGAAATTGCTAATGCTTACAGCGAACTGAACGACCCCGTAGAACAGCGCGAACGCTTTGAAGAACAAGCCAAACTCATGCAGCGCGGCGATGAAGAAGCGATGTATATTGATTATGACTTTCTACGAGCTTTAGAATATGGTATGCCGCCTACATCGGGCATTGGTTTTGGTATTGACAGGCTTTGTATGCTGCTCACCAATCAGCCTTCTATTCAGGATGTGCTGTTCTTCCCGCAAATGCGGCCGGAGAAGATGGATTGATAAAAGTTTGAAGGTTTGAAAGTTTCTCAACTCAATTTTCGTGGGGACACGAACCATCTGACTTTTTTTATTGTCAGGTTTATTTTTCGTCCGAGTCCGAACTCGATAAAGCCTGGCAGGGACATGCCCAATTCATTTTTCTCTTTCTTTCCGCCTGTTCTTCATGATTTGCGTCTTCAATACCGGTGCCCATATGTGCGAGCCAAAGGAAAAATAACAAACTGTTTATTAAATTGCAGCCTTTATATTTTTAAATATGGAAAACTTAACCGTCAAAGAATTTTTAAAAAAGACAAACAGCAAAATAAACTCCGTAATAAAAAAGCTAACGGTAAGAGAGCTGGATGAGGAGGAAAAAGGAAACTATGTTTCTTTTGTGGATGATGGCGAGGCAAGTTTTGATGTAAATATTAAGCTGCGCGGTGATACTATTGAAGCTATGAGTTGCGACTGCG
>DDEO01000120.1:6692-7461 GCA_002336725.1 Bacteroidetes bacterium UBA1952
ATTTCTCGCCCGTGAAAAAATATACGCCGGAAGAACTTACAAACCTTACCAAACAGGCGGTCAGATCGGTTGTGAAGAACAAGAAGGCCATTGACCAGACCATGCTTAAAAAAATTTTTGAGCTATGGGCTGATATACATAAACCGGTACTGGAACAATATCAGGGTGATGTATCTGATGAAAACAATTTTAAGCTGATAAAAGTGATTGTACAGGAAAGCTTTTATTACAAGGATTATTTTAAAATCAATACAATAAGATTTGATAAATATGTTGAAGAAATTTTGAATTCCAATGCCAATGCCATTTCACAATTACAAAATCTGGAGACCTGGAAGCATACTGTAAATAATATTATAAACAGTTTTTTAGATGAGCGAAAGATACTCATCTCTCCTTATGTCCAGCAGGTTTATTCAGTTTTGGATGTTTCTGATGACGATAAAAAGGCTTTTATTTTTGAAAGGCTGAAAGACTTTGCTTTGGAGCATAAAAAAAATCCTTCTTATTGGTATCTTGATTTTACAAGAAGTTTATTTTATAAAACTGTAGCGCACAAAGTATTTGAGAAATATTTTTCTTTATTTTTTGTTTCGGATTGGCAGAACGATTATAACATAGCACTCATTGGCGAGCTGATAAAAATTCGGAAATTTGAAGAAGCGGAGAAGCTCTGCAAAAAATGTGTATCAGGCAATTACAGAGAGGAATACAACGTGCCTTATTGGGTGCTTTTAAAAAAGATTTATCTGGCTACTGATAATAAAGC
>DDEO01000193.1 GCA_002336725.1 Bacteroidetes bacterium UBA1952
TGGACGCTTCGCTGTTGGACGTTTCACGTTGGAGCCTGCGGCTTGTAGCGTGTCGCAGTTAGACGCTAAAGTTGTTGGAATGTTCTGTAATATAAATCCGCCATTTCCTTATGACAATGAAACATAACACATGAAACATGACACATGAAACATGGCCCGATACGGACGAAGACGTTTCTAAATTTCCGGTTTGCAAAGAGGGACTTTAAGAATCAGGATTTTTTATTCGTCTCGAGAGCGGTGCAAAGGTCGGTTTTTGGGTGAAGAAACAGGGCTGTCAATTTCCCCCCATATTCCCAGCAGTTCCCTCCACCGGCATTTATACAGCGATGCAAGTTCCAGGGACCAGATTCAGAAAGGGCATCTCCTTTCAAAATCGAAGGCGAAGCCTCCAACGTGAAACGTCCAACGCCGAAGGCTCCAACAGCTTTAGCCTCCAACAGCTTTAGCCTCCAACAGCGCAGCCTCCAACAGCGCAGCATTCCAACGTGCGCAGCACCCTACCGGTTCGCCGTCTTTAGCTCAAAAGTTGCCAGCACGGGGTTGTGATCCGAGAGGGTGGTGCGGAAGGTTTTGAAATCCACGCAGCGGAAGGCATCGGCATCGTAGAAGATATTGTCAATGCGCAGGGTGGGGAGCAGGCGGTTATAAGTACGGCCAAAGGGCTTGCCATATTTGGCAAAAGCATCGCTCCGCTCGCCGCGCACGGTGTTGTAGGCATAAGAACCGGGCATATCGTTGAGGTCGCCGCACACGATAAGCGGGTAGGGGCTTTCGGCCAGAATAGCAGCCACGCTGTCGGCCTGCCGGGCGCGATTCCGGAAATGCGTAAGGGTGCGCCGCATAAAGCGTTGAGCCGTCTGTACACTTTTCCGGGCTGCGGGCAGCGTCTTCCCGGCGGCATCAAGCACGTCTTTTTCCTTGTCGCCCAGCCCCACCGATTCGAGGTGCAGCGTAACGATGCGGATTTTGGTAACCGAATCCAGGCTCACATCGCTTTGCAGCAGGTTGATATTTTTGGCAATCCAACGCTCCTCAATGGCGCTCACCGGCAGTTTCGAAAACATCCCCATCCCGATATACACCTTCGCGCCAATGGTGTTGTCCCACACAAACCGGAAATCCCGGAAACCGCCTTCCCGCAAGAAATTCTCGGAATGTGGCTTCAGCGCATCGCCGTAGTTGGTATAAAACTCCACCAGGCACACCACGTCGGGGTCTTGCTCCTTGATAAATTGCAGCATCTTGCGGGGTACTGCCGGGTCTTCGGGCAGGTCGTAGATGCCCAGCCCGTGAACGTTCCAGAGCAGCACTTTTATCTGCGGGCGGGCGGCCAGCGATTGGGCCGGCCAGCGCAGCGGGTTTCCAAAAACGGCGTTGATAGCCGGCCACGCCGCCACCAGCGCAATGAGGGGCAGGGCGGCCCGCAGAGGATGCCGCCGGAAAATTAAAAACAGCAATAGCAGCAGGTTCAGAATGGCCGCCGCCGCCGTGGTGAAAGGCAGGAAGGCCAGCAACGGCTTCTGCAGCGGACTGTTCAGCGCCGCCAGTCGGCAGGCAATCAGCCACAGGGCTGCCAGCAGCGTGAAAAGCCACCTGAAAACTTCCACAACGATGGGCTTCCACCGGCGGCGGGCCGGTTGCACTTCCTGAGCCGTCATCTATATATTCCCCCCGGCGTTTTTAAGAAAATCCTTCTCCTCCTGCGACAGCGAAGCATATCCTTTGGCATGGATTTTCTCCAGCAGCGCATCCACACGCTCCTGCGGACGCAGCACCCGCGTGCCTTTTGGGCGGTCATTGCGGTGTAGCACCCGCTCGCGCCGGTTATTTTGGATGCCGCCCACGGTCATCCGGCGTGCTTCCAGCCCTTCAAAAGCTCCGTAAATACGGTCGCCGATGCGGTAGCCTTTGCGCAGTAACACCACCGACAGAACGCCCGCCAGTGCGCCGCCCGTCAGCCAGCCAATGCCCCCGATGCCGGGTACGGCACCCATGAAATTGAGCAGGATGAAAATAACCAGTACCACTTTGATAGAAAGCGAAAAGGTGGGCGTGATCCAGAAACGGTAGTTGGGTGCAAACATAAAAGTGGCTGCCGCCAGCGCCATCACGCCCGCGCCCGCGCCCACCAGATATACCGGTGCTGCAACGCCGGGGATAAACTGCAACAGCAGCGCCACAACGCCGCCGACGATATTACCCGCCATAAAAACCGGAATCACCTGCCGGTAGCCGGTGAGCATCTGCAAAACACTGCCCCATACATATATCCAGATGGCGCTGCCCAGCCAGTTCATAAAACCGGTATGGAAAAGCCCGTAGGTGAGCAGCGTCCAGGCCTTTGCCGGATAGCCGCCCAGCGGCGGCAGCGCCAGATAATTAAGGATTTCGGCCACCGCCACCGGATACTGATAGCGCCCGAAAGCCTGAAAACACACCGCCGTAAAGAAAAAGGCCACGAAGCACACGCCGGTTGCCAGAATCAGATGCACCACTGCATTCCGGCTATAGGAAGGCAGAAAAGGACGGGAAAAAATGCGTTGAGAAGTACTGTTCATAAGAATCAAAATTTTTTAAGCCTGCCGATTGGGCCGCATTCCCCATATCCGCAGCAGGATAAAGCCGAAGAGCATCCCGCCGAGGTGTGCAAAATGCGCCACATTGTCGCCGGGATTGGCCCGAATGCCGGAATAAAGTTCGAATGCAGCATAGAAGATAACAAACCACTTGGCACGGATAGGCACCAGGAAGTAGAAATACAACAACATATTGGGAAACAGATAGCCGAAGGCCAGCAAAATCCCGAAAACGGCACCGGAAGCGCCCACCGTTGCCTGATCAAAAAGGCCGTCGTAGTGCTGGCCCGTAGCCGGGTCGGTAACGCCGTGAAGCGCCTGTTGCAGCAGGCTGACGGCCTCGCCCCGGAAGCTGCCCGCGCCGGGATCGGCTTGCCACTGCATATCCAGTTGCCGGAAAGGCAGAATGCCCTGCCAGTCGTTTTGTTGCAGCAGGCGGTTAAACTGGTCTGCCGTCTGATTGTTGTAGAAAGCAATTACGTTTTGCTCGGCCACATGAAAATTATAACCCAGCACGGCCAGGTGGAGCGCCGCCGCGCCGAGGCCGCAGATAAAATAAAAGGTGAGAAACCGCTTCGCCCCCCAGATGTTTTCCAGAATGGAGCCAAACATCCACAAGGCAAACATATTGAAAAACAGGTGCATCAGCGTCGCGTTCAGGCTGTAGGCGTTGCCGTGCATAAACATATGCGTAACGTATTGCCAGGGCCGGAAGTAATACGACTTCCAATAGTGCAGGCCCAGATAATTGGCCAGGTCGATGCCCCGTTGGGCAAGCACCATTTGCAACCCGGCCATGAGTACGTTGATAATAATGATATTCTTGACGGCGGGCGGCAAAACCTGAAAACCGCCGGGACGGGCACTGGTGGACATAGACAAAAAGCGGGGAAAAGAAAGCAGAAAAGCTGCCGGATAGGGACATAAAAGCCTTACCAGCAGTGGGGTGGGGCAAGGGCCGAAAACGGGGTTAAAATTAAGCGGGAGGCGGGCGAACTGTAAGGAGCAAAAAAAGGGTTGTCAATTTCCGGAAATATTGTACTTTTGCCGTCCTTTATTAAATTAAATACGCTCTTACCGAAGGGCGGTTTTTCTGCCTAACGATCATGAAACGTACGTTCCAACCTTCCCGCCGCAGCCGCAAAAGTGTACATGGCTTCCGTAAGCGTATGCAAACGGCCAATGGCCGCAAAGTGCTGGCTTCCCGCCGTGCCAAAGGCCGCCACAAGCTGTCTGTATCCGACGAACTTCGCCTGAAGTAATCTGCTGCGGCCCCTTATGCGCTACACGCTTGGAGCCGCAGTGCGCCTGAAGCGCGAAAAAGACTTAAATGCGCTTTTCCTTTCCGGAAAGGCGCATTCTTGTTTTCCGCTGCGTGCCGTTTTTCGCCTCGCCGACCGACCGGAGGGCGAAGTCGCACCGGTGCGCATCTGCGTGTCGGCGCCGAAGAAGAAATTTAAACGCGCCCACGACCGCAACCGCA
Source organism: Bacteroidetes bacterium UBA1952 (assembly GCA_002336725.1). GTDB lineage: Bacteria > Bacteroidota > Bacteroidia > Chitinophagales > Chitinophagaceae > UBA1952. Next base: position 4,063 of record DDEO01000193.1, read on the forward strand.
TCAAGCGTCTGTTGCGCGAAGCCTGGCGTGTGCAAAAACAGCCGGTTTACGAGGCGGTTCCCGATGGCCGGCAGCTACATCTGATGTTGATATTTTCCGGAAAACAACTGCCGCAGTTACCGGAAATAGCGGCCTCGGTGGAGAAACTCGTGCCGGTTTTGGTAAGATGGGCGCAGATGCCCGAAGAACCTAAAACGCTGGAAAACGATGCGTAGGCTTCTTTCTTTTCTGCTTTTGGGCCTCGTTCGGTTGTATCAACTGGCCCTCTCGCCGTTTCTGGGAAGCAACTGCCGCTATACGCCTACGTGCAGCGCCTACATGACGGAAGCCATCCGGAGATATGGCCCCTGGAAAGGTCTCTTGCTGGGTCTGAAACGCATTGGGCGATGCAGGCCCGGCGGCGGCAGCGGGTATGACCCGGTGCCGTGAGGAAATTTCCGGAAATTAGAGCCGTATTTCCGGAAAAATAAAGGCTATTAGGCCCAATAGTACTTTTGTTTTCCATCCCGCAATTGCTACAACTATGATTAAGACCGTGAAAATATCCAACTTCAAATCAGTGCAGGACTTGGAGATTGAACTCGGGCGGCTGAACGTTTTTATCGGGGAAAACGGTTGCGGGAAGACGAGTATTCTGGAAGGAATTGCGATGGGGAGTGCGGCGGCGCAAGAGAAGTTGGATAACGAGTTTTTAGTGAGTAGGGGAGTAAGAGTTACATCGCCACCTTTAATGAGATCTGCCTTTAAAAAAATACCTCTTGAAGAAGAGATAGTTATTCAATTTAAAACCACGGATCCAGCACTTATTAGCTTTACATTTATTGCAGATAAAGACAACTCTCAGAAATGGAATGCAAAATTTTCTGTTGGAGAAGAGTTGGGGATAAAGCGCCTGCTGAAATTAAATGATGAAAAAGTAGCAAAGGAATTTGCAAATGAATTGATAGAAAAAGCTGTTAGTTTGAATGCCATAGACCTTAAAAAAGAAACAACTGATAAAGCCCTATTAGAGCAAGTTATAAAACAGCAGATTGACGAAATGTTTTATGAGATGCTTCTTACAGGAAATGGTCCCGAGCGATTTTCTAATTTATTTACAGAGATCAATCTTAGTTCGTTTCTTCTTTACGCTCCGGAAAATTATTTCTTGCGCCGTTTCGAGGAAGAAGGCCAAATCCGCCCACTTGGTATTCGCGGCGAAGGGCTTTTTAGTCACCTGGTACAGCTTTCCAAAGAAGACCCGGAAACCTTTGCTGCCATTGCCGATAATCTCTCCCTAATTGACTGGTACGGCGGGTTTTCCATCCCGAATGACCTGCAATTCACGGAGCGCCGTATTGCCATTACCGACCGGTTTATCTCGAACACCATCAAAAACTTTGACCAGCGCAGTGCCAACGAAGGGTTTTTATACTTGCTGTTTTATTTCACACTGTTTCTCAGTAAGTGGACGCCTAAGTTTTTTGCCATAGACAACGTGGACAATGCGCTCAACCCGCGCCTATGTGCTAAACTGATGGAAATTCTTGCCCGGCTTGCCAAAGAACAGGACAAACAAGCCATTCTCACCACTCACAACCCGGCTATTCTCGACGGGTTAGACCTGCACGATGATGAACAACGGCTGTTTGTGATTTACCGGAATACCGAGGGCGCTACGCAGGCCCGGCGCGTAAAGCCACTTCAACAGATTCCCGGCGTAGAACCCGTACGCCTTTCAGAGGCTTTTGTGCGCGGCTATCTGGGCGGGCTTCCTAAAAATTTTTAAGGGATGGCGAGTTCGGATTTTATCATCGGCATCATTGGCGAAGGCCCAACCGACCACGAGGTGCTGCAAAGCATTATCGTGGGTTACACCGGCAATAAAAACCTTGCATTTACGCCCCTGCAACCAAAAGAAGGCGAGCCGGGTAACTGGGACCGCGTGCTGAAGTATTGCGCGAGCAGCGACTTTAAAAGCGCATTCACCAACCCGGATTTAATCGTCGTTGTGCAAATCGATACCGATGTATTTGGTACAGCGCACGTTCCTAAAGAACAGGCTATTGCGGGGATGGAGCGGATGGCGGTTTCGGAAATTGTTGCTGCCATGCAGGCGCTGTTAATTGCGCAGATGTCTGAGGCTTTCTATAAAATGATAGAAGCCCGTTTAATCTTTGCCATCGCGGTTCACGAAACGGAATGCTGGTTTCTGCCGGCTTATTTCAACAACGACCCAAAGAAAGCCGCGAATCCAAAGAATTGTATCGAAAATCTGAACAAGCAACTTGCCAGAGCCAATGAGGGCTTTTACATTGACGGAAAAGACCTGCACAATTACCGGAAACTTTGCCGCCATTTCAAAAAGAAGAAGGACATTCTTGCATTTGGCAAGCTGAACGAGAGCCTTGGCATCTTTGTCCGGGAACTGGATAAACTACCTGCAATGGCCGAAGAATCGGACTGTTCGCTTGATGTGTAAGCTCTCAGAGAAGGGCCTTGTATCGTCCGAAATGCCGGAATTTCCGGAAATCTAAACCCTTTCCCGCTGCGACCGCCCTGACTTTTAGCATTCCGGAAAAGACTTCTTTAGAGACGGCGCACGCGGCAAACCTAATTTTGCGCCCTCCCAACCCCGACAGCCGCAAGGCTGCCGCTCTTTTCACGCTTTCCCCTTTTCTATGTGGCATCGCCTGGCCGACGTTATCCTGAAATTCCGCCTGCCCATCCTCCTGCTCCTCCTCGCGCTGACTGCTTTTATGGGCTACAAAGCCCGCGAAGTGCAGCTCTCCTACGAGTTTACCAACGCCATCCCAACCAACAATCCGAAATACCAAACCTATCAGGATTTCCGGAAAACTTTTGGCGAAGACGGCACTACACTCGTTACCGGCGTGCAGTCCAAAGACTTTTTTAATCCCGATTTCTTCCGGCGCTATCAGCAACTGGTGCGGGAATGGGCCGCCATTCCGGGCGTGGAAAATGTGCTTTCTGTCCCCACGGCCATCACCCTGCAAAAAGATACGGTAAACGACAAGCTGCGGGCAGCTCCCATCTTCGCCGATTCGGCACACCTGCCGGAAGCCATCGCCGCGTTTAAAAACCTGCCTTTCTATGCCGGGCAGCTCTATAATCCGCAGAGCAAGGTCTATATCGCGGCGCTGCGCATCAACAAAAAAGTGCTGGCTTCCAAAGACCGCGAACGCGCCGTGAACGCCATTGTAGATGCCGGGAAACGCTTCTCCACTGATACGAAAACCGAAATTCACTATTCCGGTCTGCCCTATATCCGCACCCGCATGGCCGTGCAGGTGCAAAAGGAAATGACGCTTTTCCTGGCGCTTTCCTTCGCGCTCACGGCTGTCATCCTGTGGTTGTTTTTCCGGTCGTTTTCTGCCGTGGTTATCTCGATGCTCGTCGTGGCGGCGGGTGTGGTTTTCAGCATTGCCACGCTGGTGTTTTTCGGATTTAAAATCACGCTGCTCACCGCGCTCATCCCGCCGCTGATTGTGGTGATTGGGATTCCCAACTGCATTTATCTGCTCAACCAATACCATATTCAGTACCGCGCGCTGGGCGAAAAGCGACTGGCCCTTCGGGAGATGGTGGCGCGTATGGGCATCGTTACCTTCCTCACCAACCTAACGGCGGCTATCGGTTTTGGCGTTTTTGCCTTCACCAAGAGCGCCATTCTCAAGGAATTTGGGCTGGTTTCCGGAATTAATATTCTGGGATTGTTTGTTATTTCGCTGCTGGCCATTCCCATTTTCCTCTCTTATCTCGCGCCGCCTACCGCCCGCCAAACCCGGTATCTCGACAATCAGCGGATGCTGGCCACGCTCGACCGGCTGACGCGCTGGGTGTTTCAGCAGCGCAAAGCCATCTTCGGCGTTACGGCCGTGGCCCTCGTGGCGGGCTTGCTGGGCGCGATGCGGCTCCACAACGAGTCGCACATGGTGGACGACCTGCCCAAGAAAGACCCGATTTATACCGACCTGAAGTTTTTTGAAACCCATATGCGCGGGGTAATGCCGCTGGAAATCGTCGTTGATGCCAAACGCAAAAACGGCGCGGTGAGCCTGCCCACGCTTCAAAAGCTCGACGAACTGGATGCGTTTCTGCGCACGCTGCCCGAAGGCGGCAGGCCGCTTTCGATTGTAAACGGTGTAAAATTTGCCCGACAGGCCTATTACGACGGCGACAGCACTTCCTACGGTGTACCCAATATGTTTGACGGCGCTTTTCTGCAACCCTATCTGCGGGCCAAAAAGACCGATTCTGCCGACAAAAGCAGTGCCGCTTTCAACGAGCTGGTGCGTTCTTTTGTAGATGCCGACCGGCAGCGGGCGCGGGTGTCGGTGAGCATCGCCGACATTGGCTCGGTGCAGTTGCCGGCCTTGCTGGCGCGGATAAAGGCCAAAACAGACGCGTTATTTCCGGAAAATAAATACACCGTAACGGTAACAGGCACGAGTGTGGTTTTCCTGGAAGGTTCCGGTTTTATCACCCATTCGCTGCGCGACTCTATCCTGCTGGCTTTGGCGATGATTGTGGTTTGTATCCTGCTGCTGGTGCGCTCGCTGCCGGTAACGGCCATTGCCGTGCTGGTAAATCTGGTGCCGCTGCTGCTCACCGCCGGCGTGATGGGCTGGGCGGGCGTTCCCTTGAAGCCTTCCACGGTGCTGGTGTTCAGCATTGCGCTGGGCATCACGGTGGATGTTACCATTCGTTTTCTGGTGTCGTACCGGCGGGAGCGCAAGACGCTTTCTGCCGCCGACGCGGTGNNCGCCGCCACGATGCACGAAACCGGCCTGAGCATTATCTATACCTCGCTGGTGCTGGCGGCAGGTTTTGGCGTTTTTGCTATTTCGCAGTTTGACGGCACGCGCTCTTTGGGCCTGCTCACGGGCGGCACGCTCTTGCTGGCGATGGCGGCCAACCTGCTGCTGCAACCGGCGCTGCTGGTGGCGTTGGCGAAAAGGGGAAAGGGTTAAGGGTTTGGAGTTTGGGGTTTGGCGTTAGGGGTTAGGCGTTAGGGGTTTGGGGTTTGGAGTTAGGGGTTTTGTAGAGACAAGGCATACCTTGTCT
>DDEO01000202.1:0-8273 GCA_002336725.1 Bacteroidetes bacterium UBA1952
CTCTCAGAAAAAAACGCGGACCTGTCAGGCATCTGCGTCCGCCAGAGGCGGACTTGACCTGACAGGTCGGAACGAAAAAGCCCGCGAAAACAATTTTCGCGGGCTTTTAAAACTTCTTTAGGAGAAGGCTTATGCTTCAGTAGCAGGCGCTTCGGTTGCTTCCGGAGCAGCTTCTTCAGCAGGCGCTTCTTCCGCAACAGGCTGAGCGGCGGCGGCTTTGGCAGCCATGCGCTCTTCTACGCGTTTTACCGATTCGGCAGTAGCGGCGTGACGTTTGTCGGCCTTGGCTTTGCGGTGCGATTCTTCGCGATTGGCTACCAGCACTTCGTGTTCGGCGTTCCACTTCTCGAATTTCTCCGTAGCAGCCTGTTCGTCAAACAAGCCCATCGTAACGCCGCGCATCAGGTGCTTCATGTAGAGCACGCCTTTGAAGGACAGGATACGACGCACTGTATTCGTTGGTTCAGCCCCTTGAGAAAGCCAGTACAGCGCACGCTCGTTGTTGAGGTTAATGGTGGCCGGGATGGTCAGCGGGTTGTATGTTCCCAGCTTTTCGATGAACTTACCATCGCGGGGAGCAGTGCTGTTGGCGGTAACGATGAAATAGAACGGACGCTTCTTGGAGCCGTGCCGTTGCAGGCGCATTTTAACGGACATAATTAATAGAAATTAATCGTGTGTTTGGGGGTTGGAAAAAAGATTTTGAGGCGGCAAAGGTATGGAAAATTCCCTTTCAGGACGGATAGAATTTTGGGGGATTTTTCAGCATGAATCCCGCGCTTCTATAGTACGCCCTTCGACAGCGATATTTACGTTTTTTGAAAAAGAAAGACACCTTGCGAAAAGGGCTTCACAAGGCATCTTTGGGGCTTCTGTCGTGATAGAAATTTCCGGAAATTTTCCGGAAAATCGCTGGCTCTTAATCCAGCATAGTGCCGTCGGTGAGCAGGCCCTCAAAGCGGGGACAACCCATGCGGTTTTCGGGGCGGTGCGGCAAGATACCCCGGAAAAACAGGCTCACTTCAAAAGCGTTCATGCCCGTGGTATAAAACCGGGTACCCTTCACCGGAATATCATAAGAACCGGTAACGGCAATGCGGGCAAATTCAATTCTCACGGTTGGAATGATAGCGTCTTTATGGCGATAAAAACAGCCGGCAGCAATCGCCATACGTCGGCGATTGCTTTCATCGCCCCCAAAAAATGCCTGACGCACCAGTCCACCCACGACCAGCTGATCGTTGGGTCCCTGATGCTGATAGTTGCCGTGGAGCACCAGCGAAGTCGCGTCGCCCAGCAGGGTATTAAGCCCGGCGCTAAAATTCCAGCGGGTGTACATATTGGCCACCTCGTTGCTCACGAAAGTTTCGTTGGGCTTTGAGAGGTGATAGGCCGCCACGCCCAGATAATAATTGCTACGCGGGCCGGTGGAGCCGTTGAGACTGATACCTGCTCCGGCATCAAAATGGCGCACCACATTGCCCGTCAGCAGGGCGGCGGATGTCGTGTTGTTCTGGTCAAAAACACCGTTGCTATACTGTGAGGAGAAGCGCATTTTGCTCACGTCCACCGAGCGTTGGATATAGCCGCCGGCAAGCCCCACCGAGAGGAAAGTGCTGTGCGACTCGCCGAGCGATTTGTTGTAATTCACCGCGCCATAGAACGTATTGGTGGCAAAATCCACCGAGCCGGCTTTGTCGAACAGCGCATTTACGCCCACGCTCAGGTAGTCGTTGGTTTCGCGGAACATAATGATGCGGCTTTCGGCAGAAACATTTGTGGTAACGAATGGCGTTCCGAAATTGCTCCATTGATTGCGGTGGGTAGCACCTATTTTATAATCGCCGCTAAAAACGCCGACCAGCGCCGGGTTGCGCAGCGTGGCGGTTTCGTAGAACTGCGAGAAGTGGGCATCCTGCGCCTGCGCGGCAGTAGCAGAGGTGGCCAGCAGCAGCAGGCTTTTGAGAATCTTTTTCATGTTCGGGTCTTTTGCACGGTGGCAGGAGCAGTACTCTTGGCAATAATAGCTCAAATGCCCCTATTGTGTTGTTTGTTTTCTAACGCATCAGGTTGATATCGCCTTTGAGCAGCAGCGGTTCGCCGGAGTCGCAAATGGCTTCGATGATATAGAGGAAGGTGCCGCTGTCCATGGGCTTTCCGCTAAAGGTGCCGTCCCAGCCATACGATGGGTCGTTGGACGGAAAGTTGCTTTTCTCAAAAACCACTTCGCCCCATTTGCTTTGGATCATCATCCGGTTGATTTTCACAATACCGGTTCCCTGCGGATAGAACCGGTCGTCGAGGCCGTCGCCATTGGGTGTGAAGGTATTTGCTACATAGAAAGGACTGCCGTCGCAGGCTACCGTTACCCGGATGGTATCGGAACTTTGGCATCCATATTCGCTTATTGCGGTAACCTTATAAGTTGTGCTGCGTGCATCCACAATCGTCGGGTTCAGGCAGTTGTAGCAGTTGAGGCCCACCGTGGGTGTCCAGATGACGTTTTTGATGTGGCTGCCGGTTGCCTGGAGGGTTATTTGTGCGCCGGAGAACAGTTTTACATCTTTTCCGGCGTGGATTTCCGGAAGCGGTGCTACCAGTACCCGCTGATAGAGGGTGTCGGTGAAGCAATTGCCCTGTGAGATGACGACCTGATAGTTGGTTTCTGCCGTTGGCGAGGCGATGGGTCCGGCAGTTTGCGGATTTTGCAGTGTTTCATCCGGAGACCATTGGTAGCGGTCGCCGCCCGATGCCGAGAGCATGACCGACTCGCCGATACACACCCGCTCCTCTTTACCTGCGGTTACCGGCTGGCGAGGTTGTACCGTTATCCGCACCGTATCGCTTCCGGTGCAGCCGTAAGCATCTTCTACTTGTAGCCTGTACGTCGTCGTTTGGGCAGGCATTGCTACCGGATTGGCGCAGGCAGTGCAGGAAAGTCCTGTTGCCGGCGACCACTGCCATTGCGTGGCCGTTCCGACGGCCTGGAGTTGTGCGCTGCTGCCGCCGCAGATAAAGGTATCATTTCCGGCGCTCAGGTTGATGGCGGGTCTTTCAGGCAATACCTGTATGAAGTCCATGGTACAGCCGATAGAATCCGTAATCCGCACCGTGTAAGTTCCGGCCCGCAGTCCCTGACGTGTGGTGGTGGTTGCGCCGCTGCCGTCGAGCCACAGGTATTGATAGGGCGCTACCCCACCGCTTACGGCGGAAAGGTGCATGACACCGGCGGCGGCTCCGAAGCAGGGGATAGAATCTACCGAGAGCGTAGCGGTAATGGCCGTTGGACTGGTGATGACGACCGTTTCTGCGCGGCTACAGCCCATTTTATCCGTTACCAGAACGGTATATGTTCCGGCGGGGAAGTTGTTGTAAGAAGCAGCGTTGAGGCTGGGATTGTTATTCCAGCGATAGGTATAAGGTGTGGTGCCGCCGGTTACAATTGCGCTTACCGTGCCGTCGTTGCTACCGGAGCAACGCGCACTGGTGGCATTGACAGACACCGACAGTGAGTCGGGCTGGATGAGCGTAAACGTGGCGGTCTGGCTGCAACCGTTGGCATCGGTTATGGTCGCGGTATAGTTTCCGGAAATCAGGTTACTTGCCGTAGCCGTCGTTTGTGTGGGCGTGGTGTTCCAGCTATAAGCATACGGCGCTGCGCCGCCGGTAACCACAACCGTTGCCGAACCGTTGTTATCGCCATAGCATTTGGGATTGCTGCTGCTGGCCTGAAGGTTCAGGTTTGTGGGTTGGTTGATGGTAACGGTGGCGGTTGTCTGGCAGTTTTTGCTGTCGGTAATGGTGACTGTGTAGGTGCCGGCGGGCAGACCGGTGATGGCCGCTGTTGTCCGTGCGGGCGTGGTGTTCCAGCTATAGGAATAAGGCGCGGTGCCGCCGGTGGCTGCTACGGTGGCCGTTCCGTTATTGGTTCCGTTACAAAGAACATCTGTTTTCGTAGCAGACGCTGTCAGGGCAGTCGGCTGGGTGATAGTTACTGGCTTGGACTGGGTGCATCCTCCGCCATCGGTTACGATAACGGTATAGGTTCCGGAAACAAGGCCGGTTGCCGTGGCGGTTGTTTGAACCGGTGTCGTATTCCAGCTATAAGAATACGGTGTTGTTCCACCGGTAGCAGAGGCCGTAGCAGTGCCATTATTTCCGCTGTTGCAGGAGACGTTGGTTTGCGTGGTCGTGAGGGCCATTGCTGCGGGCTGTGAGATGTTTACGCTTGCTGTTTGAATGCAGTTATTCGCATCCGTAACCGTAACGGTATAATTTCCGGAAACCAATGCGGTTGCGGTTGAAGTTGCCTGCACCGGTGTGGTATTCCAGCTATAAGAATAAGGGGCCGTTCCGCCGCTGGCCGTTACCGTCGCTGTTCCGGTGTTTCCGCCATTGCAAGGAACATTTGTTTTGGTAGCGGTCGCGGTCAGTGCAGCGGGTTGAGCAATAACCACGCTTGCTGTGTGCGTGCAGTTATTCGCATCCGTTACCGTAACGGTATAGTTTCCGGAAACCAGATTGCTCGCGGTGGCGGTTGTTTGTGCCGGTGTCGTATTCCAGCTATAAGCATACGGTGCAGTTCCACCGCTGGCCGTTACCGTCGCTGTTCCGGTGTTGCCGCCGTTGCAAAGAACATCGGTTTTCGTAGCAGTTGCTGCCAGCGCAGCGGGTTGAGAAACAGCTATACTTGCTGTTTTGGAGCATCCCTTCGCATCCGTAACCGTAACGGTGTAATTTCCGGGAACCAGATTACTTGCCGTAGCGGTTGTTTGCGCCGGTGTGGTATTCCAGCTATAGGTGTAAGGTGCAGTTCCGCCGCTTGCCGTTACCGTTGCCGTTCCATTGCTACCGCCATTACAACGAACATCGGTTTTCGTAGCGGTCGCGGTCAGTGCTGCGGGTTGAGAAACAGCTATACTTGCTGTTTTGGAGCATCCCTTCGCATCCGTAACCGTAACGGTGTAATTTCCGGAAACCAGATTACTCGCAGTAGCCGTTGCTTGCGCCGGTGTGGTATTCCAACTATAGGTATAAGGTGTTGTTCCGCCGGTTGCCGTTACCGTCGCTGTTCCGGTGTTTCCACCATTACAAAGCACATCGGTTTTCGTAGCGGTTGCAGCCAATGCAGCCGGTTGCGAAATGGTTACGTTTGTCGTTTGGATGCAATTATTGGCATCCGTAACCGTAACGGTGTAATTTCCGAAAACCAGATTGCTTGCCGTGGCGGTAGTTTGCGCCGGTGTCGTATTCCAGCTATAGGTATAAGGTGTTGTTCCGCCGGTTGCCGTTACCGTCGCTGTTCCGGTATTTCCACCATTACAAAGCACATCTGTTTTGATAGCAGTTGCAGCCAGTACAGCCGGTTGAGCGATAACGACGCTTGCTGTTTGAATACAATTATTGGCATCGGTAACCGTAACGGTATAATTTCCGGAAACCAGATTGCTTGCCGTGACTGTTGTCTGGGCGGGTGTCGTATTCCAGCTATAGGTGTAAGGTGTTGTTCCACCGCTTGCCGTTACCGTCGCTGTTCCGGTATTGCCACCATTGCAAAGAACATCGGTTTTCGTAGCAGTTGCTGCCAATGCTGCGGGTTGAGTGATAACGACGCTTGCCGTTTGAATACAATTATTGGCATCGGTAACCGTAACGGTGTAATTTCCGGAAACCAGATTGCTCGCCGTGGCGGTTGTCTGCGCGGGTGTCGTGTTCCAGCTATAAGAATAAGGGGCCGTTCCGCCGGTAGCGGTCGCCGTCGCAGAGCCATTGCCTCCACCATTACAGGAAACATTGGTATTGGAAACGGTAACTACCAACGCAGTAGGCTGCAAAACCGTTACAGATGCGGTCGTAATACAGCCATTGCTGTCTGTTAGGGTAACGGTATAATTTCCGGCAATAATTCCGGTTGCCGCAGCGGTCAACTGAACGGGTGTGGTATTCCAGCTATAAGAATACGGTGTTGTTCCGCCGGTTGCCGTTACCGTCGCTGTTCCGGTGTTTCCGCCGTTGCAAAGAACATCTGTTTTGGTAGCAGTTGCTGCCAATGCAGCCGGTTGAGTGATAACGACGCTTGCCGTTTGGATGCAATTATTGGCATCGGTAACCGTAACGGTGTAATTTCCGGAAACCAGATTGCTTGCCGTGGCGATTGTCTGGGCGGGCGTGGTGTTCCAGCTATAAGAATAAGGTACGACACCGCCGGTTGCCGTTACGGTAGCACTACCGTTATTTCCGCCGTTGCAGGACACGTTCACGCCGAGGATAGTCGCACTGAGTGTGGAAGGCTGGGCGATATTCACCGTGGCTGTTTGGATGCAGTTATTGGCATCCGTTATCGTTACGGTGTAACTTCCGGAAATCAGACCGGTTGCCGCAGCCGTCGCCTGAACGGGTGTCGTATTCCAGCCATACGTGTAAGGGGCTGTTCCGCCGGTTGCCGTTACCGTCGCTGTTCCGGTGTTGCCACCATTACAAAGAACATCGGTTTTCGTAGCAGTTGCTGCCAATGCAGCCGGTTGAGCGATAACGACGCTTGCCGTTTGGATGCAATTATTGGCATCGGTAACCGTAACGGTATAATTTCCGAAAACCAGATTGCTTGCCGTGGCGGTTGTCTGAGCTGGTGTCGTATTCCAGCTATAAGAATAAGGGGCCGTTCCGCCGCTGGCTGTTACCGTCGCTGTTCCGGTATTTCCACCATTGCAAAGAACATCGGTTTTCGTAGCAGTTGCTGCCAATGCAGCCGGTTGAGCGATAACGACACTTGCCGTTTGGATGCAATTATTGGCATCGGTAACCGTAACAGTGTAATTTCCGAAAACCAGATTGCTTGCCGTGGCGGTTGTCTGGGCGGGTGTCGTATTCCAGCTATATGTATAAGGTGCGACACCGCCGGTTGCCGTTACCGTCGCCGTTCCGGTGTTTCCGCCGTTACAAAGCACATCGGTTTTCGTTGCCGTCGCAGCCAAAGCGTTAGGCTGCGCAACGACTACGGTTGCGGTTTGGGCGCAGTTATGGGAATCCGTTACCGTGACGGTGTAGGTTCCGGCAACCAGGCCTGCGACGGCAGCCGTCGTTTGTACGGGCGTGGTGTTCCAGCTATAAGCATACGGTGTTGTTCCGCCGCTCGCCGATGCAGTTGCCGTCCCGCTATTTCCACCGTTACAAAGAACATCCGTTTTTATGGCGGTTGCAGCCAAAGCAGCGGGTTGCGAAATGGTTACGTTTGCCGTTTGAACGCAGTTATTAGCATCCGTTACGGTAACGGTATAGCTGCCAGTGATAAGGTTGCTTGCCGTGGCCGTTAGCTGTACGGGTGTGGTGTTCCAGCTATAAGAATAAGGGGCCGTTCCGCCGGTAGCGGTCGCCGTTGCCGTTCCATTGCTGCCACCATTGCAGGACACATTGGTATTTGTTACCGTTGTATTCAGCACAGCAGGCTGCGAAACAGTCGTATTCGCCGTTTGCGTGCAACCATTTGAATCCGTAACGGTAACGGTATAATTTCCGAAAACCAGATTGCTTGCCGTGGCGGTTGTCTGAGCTGGTGTCGTATTCCAGCTATAAGAATAAGGGGCCGTTCCGCCGCTGGCTGTTACCGTTGCTGTTCCGGTGTTTCCGCCGTTGCAAAGAACATCTGTTTTCGTAGCGGTTGCTGCCAGCGCAGCAGGTTGCGAAATAGTTACGGAAACGGTTTGCACACAACCGTTGGTATCGGTTACGGTAGCCGTATAATTCCCGGAAACCAGATTGCTTGCCGTGGCTGTTGTCTGGACGGGTGTCGTATTCCAGCTATAGGTATAAGGTGCGACACCGCCGGTTGCCGTTACCGTCGCCGTTCCGGTGTTTCCGCCGTTACAAAGCACATCTGTTTTGGTTGCCGTCGCAGCCAGAGCGTTAGGCTGCGCAACAGTAATAGAAGCCGTTTTGATACAGCCGTTGGTATCGGTAACTGTAACGGTATAATTTCCGGAAATCAGGCCGGTTGCGGTCGCCGTCAACTGCGCCGGTGTTGTGTTCCAGCTATACGTATAAGGCGCGGTTCCTCCGTTTGCCGTTACCGTCGCTGTTCCGGTATTGCCACCGTTGCAAAGAACATCGGTTTTCGTTGTAGTTACAGCCAGCGCGGTCGGTTGCGAAATAACCACGTTCGCCGTTTTGATACAGCCCAGAGTGTCCGTTACGGTAACGGTATAGCTGCCAGCGATAAGGGTACTCGCTGTGGCGGTTGTCTGTACGGGTGTCGTGTTCCAGCTATAAGAATAAGG
>DDEO01000202.1:8289-19413 GCA_002336725.1 Bacteroidetes bacterium UBA1952
GCGAAACAGTCGTATTCGCCGTTTGTGTGCAACCATTGGAATCCGTAACGGTAACGGTATAATTTCCGGAAGTCAATCCAGTTGCAGAAGCCGTCAACTGAACGGGTGTGGTATTCCAGCTATAAGAATACGGTGTTGTTCCACCGCTTGCCGTTACCGTCGCCGTTCCGCTGTTTCCGCCGTTGCAAAGAACATCTGTTTTCGTAGCGGTTGCTGCCAATGCAGCCGGTTGCGAAATAGTTACGGAAACGGTTTGCACACAACCGTTGGTATCGGTTACGGTAGCCGTATAATTCCCGGAAACCAGATTGCTTGCCGTGGCTGTTGTCTGGGCGGGTGTCGTATTCCAGCTATAGGTATAAGGTGTTGTTCCACCGGTTGCCGTTACCGTAGCCGTTCCGGTGTTTCCGCCATTGCAAAGCACATCTGTTTTGGTGGCAGTAGCGGTTAATGCCGTAGGCTGCGCAACAGTAACAGAAGCCGTTTTGATACAGCCGTTGGTATCTGTAACTGTAACGGTATAATTTCCGGAAATCAGGCCGGTTGCGGTCGCCGTCAACTGCGCCGGTGTTGTGTTCCAGCTATACGTATAAGGTGCGGTTCCTCCGTTTGCCGTTACCGTTGCCGTTCCGGTGTTTCCGCCGTTACAAAGAACATCGGTTTTCGTTGTAATAGCGGTTAATGCCGCAGGCTGCGTAATGGTTTTACTCACGGTTTTGACACAGCCGTTAGCATCTGTTACCGTAACGGTATAACTTCCGGAAGAAAGGTTGTTTGCGGTGGCCGTTAGCTGTGCGGGTGTCGTGTTCCAGCTATAAGAATAAGGCGCTGTTCCGCCGTTTGCCGTTACGGTTGCGCTTCCGTCGTTGCCGTTCCGACATGAGACATCATTCTTGCTAACGGTTGCCGTTAATGCCGCAGGCTGCGAGATAACAACACTTACCGTCGTTATACACCCCTTTGCATCCGTTACTGTAGCGGTGTAATTTCCGGCAATCAGGCCGGTTGCAGAAGCCGTCAACTGAGCGGGCGTAGTATTCCAGCTATAAGAATAAGGCGCGGTTCCACCGCTTGCCGTTACCGTCGCCGTTCCGGTATTATTGCCTCTGCAAAGGATGTTTTGAGAACTACTTATGATTGCCGACAAAGGCGTAGCCGGTTGTGGCACCACCACTGTGGGCTGTGAAACGCAGCCCTTGTCGTCGGTAATCGTCAGCGTATAAGTCCCCGCAGTCAGGTTGCTGATAGAGGTACTCATCTGCGCATTATTCCACTGATATGTCAGCGGCGGCACTCCGTTTTGCAGCGTTGCAGCAATGCTGCCATCGCTGCCACCAAAGCAGGAAACCGGCGTAACATTGGCCGTCAGGCCAGCGGTTGGTATAACAACAATCGTGTCGCGCTCGGTGCAATTATTGGCATCCGTAACCGTCAGGTAGTAATTCGTAGCGGTCGTAGGCGTTACGGTTGGTGTGGGGCAGTTGTTGCAGCTATAGCCCGAAGAAGAAGTCCAGGCATAAGAAAACGGCGGGGCGCTGCCGGTGGCCGTTGGAGAAAGCTGGAAAGAGCTTTGATTACACAGCGCCGTATCCTTTCCGGCGTTCACGCTCAGGGATGCAGGAATAATGTAAGAACTGAGGGTATCGGTGCAACCATAGCCGGGATACGGAACCAGCTTTACACGATAAACGGTTCTTTGCGTAGGATTAGGCACCGTAATACTCTGGCCATTCCCCAAAACAGTTGAGTAAGTTGAGTCATACCAAGTATAACTCTGAAATCCCGGCGGCGCAGAGAGCGGCGCCGTGGGCGAGCTTACGCAGGCGAGATTCTGAATGGCAAACAAGCCGCAGTTCATATCTACATAAGCATAGCCAAAGTGCGCACTGGGCGAGCAATCGGAAGTCGTAAACTCCAGCGTAATTGAATTGCCCGCCTGCCCGGAAAGGTTGAGACTGGCAGTAGCCCAGTTTTTATAATAACCTTTTTTTCCGCCGGTATTGAAATAAGTAAAGCCTGGCAACGAAGAAGAGGAAACATAACTAAAATTACCGCAGTTCACCGTCGCGCCGGTGATGGCATTGTAGGCGCGTACTTTGAAAAAAGGCTGCTGAACGGCAGGATGCCCGGGATCCTCCAAAACAATCGCATAACGATAGATAACGGCATACTCGTTCTGATTGGCAGGCACCGTAAAGGTGTACCGAACCTGCTCCATCTGGCTGCCAGAATTGCTATTCCCCAATTTTAAGGAATAGTTTCCGCCACCCGGAGCCACAATCGGAAAGCCCCCGTAGGGATCTACCGCAGAACCCGTTACGATGGTATGCCGGTTGTTAATAGGCGCAACAGGCCCTGTCCAGTTGTAGATGCCATTTCCGCTATTTGTACTGGTATAACAGTTCCAGTTTTGCAAATTGCCAAACTCAAAATCGATATTGGGCGGGCAGGTCATCTGAGAAAATGACTGCGGAACAGCCATCAACAACGCTAAAATGCAAAGCAGCAGTGCGCGAAAGAGTTTCATACAAAAAAATAGTAAAATTCACAATAACGTTACCAAAAAGCCAACGGTATGTAAGGAGATGCAAAATACAAACGACCATTCACTTCTAATACCTTTTTTATAAATTTCTTTTAAAAATGCAGAATGATGCCTATTTTCGTAGCGAATGAATCTTGTATGAAAAATTTCCCGCTTGCGCTTTTCCTGTGTATCGGATTTTCCGCTCAGGCTCAAAAAATACAGCCTGTCCTGCTGGAAAACGGCACTTTTCAATACCGGAATGCAGGCTCCGGCACGCCCGCCTTTAGCGTCGGTTACGAAACGGCTTCCCCTTTTCAAAATGGTTTCGCCGTTGTTTCCAACGACCATCACTATCAGGTGATAAACACTGCCGGAGAGCCGGTATCCGAGCCGCGCTGGGCCGAAATCAGTCCTGCCTCCAACGGCTACGCGCTTGCTTATGGCAAAGACGGCAACCGGGCGCTCCTCAAAGAAGGAAAAAATATTTTTGAGTCCAAAGCCCGGCTTGCCGGTATGCCTACCCACGACGGGCTGGTGCCATTTCAGCAGCCGGAAACCGGCAAAATGGGGATTCTTAACGTTAATACCGGAAAGGAAGTGCTGACTGCACAATATGACCACATCCGGCCATTGAGCGAGGGCGTAGCTGCCGCTCTGGCGGGGAATGCATGGAAATTTATAGACCTTTCCGGAAAACCAATCTCGGCGCAGCAGTATGAAAGCGCCAATGCTTTTTCTGAAGGGCTGGCAGCCGTGCGCCGAAACGGCAAATGGGGGTTTGTAAACAAAAAAGAAGACTGGGTCGTCTCTGCGCAATACGACCGGGTAACGGATTTCCGGAACGGAACGGCCTTTGCCCAAAACGGCGATAGCTGGAAGCAGATAACATCCGACGGGCGGACGCTGCGCGAACTGCCTTTCCAAATGGTCATCGAACCCACCGAAGGACTGTTTGCCTTTATGCAAAATAACCTCTGGGGATTTGCCGAGGCGGCAACCGGCAAAATCGTCATTGAGCCGCAATATCTGCGCACCGCTTCTTTTGAAAATGGCCTCGCCTTTGTGGTGAAAGACGGCAAACAATTCTATATACAGCCTGACGGAACAGAACTGCGCACAGGCAAATAAAAAAAGCCTGAGAGAACAACAAACTTCCTGGATACAAAAAAAGACAACGGCCTGAAACCGTTGTCTTTTTTTGTTGAAGCAGAGAGGAAGGGATTCGAACCCTCGATACGTTGCCGTATACCCGCTTTCCAGGCGAGCCCCTTCAACCACTCGGGCACCTCTCTAAACTGTGTTTGGGAGCGCGAAAATAGAGATTTTTGCACAAAAACAAGCATTTTTTCCGGAAAACCTTTTTTCGACGAAACCACAGCCCCACAACGGCAACGTACAAGGCTCCAAAGCAGAAACCCTGACAAGGATAAGCCATAACCAAAACCAGCTCCGCGTTTGCCGCAGAAATAGCATTTTTGCAGGGGAAGATTTTCCGGAAATAAGAAGTGCTTTAACAACCCGCCCTAAACCCTTCAATATCCCCCAAAGAAGCCCGCCAGACCGCTTACCTTTGCAGGGATTTCCGGAAAACAAACCGGCGCGGAAAAACGTTATTCCTTAAACTATGCAAGCCACACACGACCTGCTCCAACCGCTGCTCGCCTCCAGCCACCTGCCTTCGCTTGTGGCGCAGCTCAATCGTGTGGTGTTGGAAGAAGAAGAAAAACGCCGCGAGTTCTATGCCTGGCTTGATGAAGACAAACGCGCTGAATTTCTCTCCGGAGAAATCATCGTGCATTCACCGGCGCGCGCTGCTCATATTGACGCGCTGGACAATATTCATTTTCTGTTGCGCACCTTTATAAAGGCTAATCGCCCCGGCAGCCGCCTGTTTCGCGAACAGGCACTGGTGCGCCTGGAACGCAGCGATGTGATGCCGGATTTGGTTTTCTTCAACGCAGAAACTGCCACTTCTATCCGGCCCGACACCAAGCTTTTTCCCGTACCCGATTTTGTGGTGGAAGTCCTCAGCCCCTCTACCGAGAAATACGACCGGGGTGCCAAAATGCAGGAATACGCCGCCAACGGCGTGGCCGAATACTGGATTATAGACCCGGACAAGAAACGTATTGAGCAGTATGACCTGCACCGCGGCGAATACCAACTTAAAGCTACTGTGCGCCCGGGTGAAATGCTCCACGCCACCGTGCTGCGGGAGTTTTCATTGGACCCTGTCGCCGTTTTTGAATTTTAAATAAAAGAGTCGTTTTTTCAAATGCCCGCCGATATCCCAACCAATATACCCGTAGCCGACGCGCAGGAACACTATGCGCGGCTGGCTGAAGATGCACTGGTCTCACAAACCAACACCATTAACCTCGGCCCAACCCACCCTGCCACCCACGGCGTTTTCCAAAACATCGTGGAACTCGACGGCGAGCGCGTGGTTCATGCAACGCCAACGGTGGGCTATATCCATCGCGCCTTTGAAAAAATTGCCGAGCGCCGCCCGTTTTATCAGGTTACGCCGCTCACCGACCGGCTCAACTATTGCTCCTCGCCGATTAATAACATTGGCTGGCACCTGACGTTTGAAAAGCTTACCGGCGTAACCGTGCCGAAACGCGTGGATTATCTGCGCGTCATCATCATGGAACTGGCCCGCATCGCCGACCACCTGGTGTGCAATTCGGTCATCGGCGTGGATGCCGGCGCACTCACGCCTTTTACCTATGTGTTTCAGATGCGGGAGCGGATTTATGAGATTTACGAAGAAATCTGCGGCTCGCGCCTGACGACCAATATCGGACGCTTTGGCGGCTTTGAGCGCAATTTTACAGAGGCCGCCTGGCAGAAAATCCATGCTTTTATGGCGGATTTCCCGAAGGTGCTGCGCGAGTTTGAAAAGCTGCTCACCCGCAACCGCATCTTTATAGAACGCTGTCAGGGTGCGGGGCCGCTCTCTGCCGAGATGGCGCTGGCCTACTCAGTTGTTGGCCCCAACCTGCGCGCCGCCGGTGTGGATTATGATGTGCGCGTAGCCGCGCCGTATAGCTCTTATGAAGATTTTGATTTCTCCATTCCGGTAGGTACTACGGGCGATGTTTACGACCGCTTTCAGGTGCGCAACGCCGAGATGTGGGAAAGCTTTAGCATCATCAAGCAGGCACTGGAAAAACTCAAAGACCTGGACCCAAGCGTGTATCACGCCGATGTTCCGGAATATTATCTGCCCGAAAAGGCCGACGTTTATACCAAGATGGAGGCCCTGATTTATCACTTTAAAATCGTGATGGGCGAGACGGAAATTCCGGCGGGCGAAGTATATCATGCGGTAGAAGGCGGCAACGGCGAACTGGGTTATTACCTCATTTCCGACGGGGGCCGAAGCCCCTACCGCCTGCACTTCCGCCGCCCGTGCTTTATCTACTATCAGATTTTTCCGGAAATCATCAAGGGCGGACTGCTCAGCGATGCCATTCTCACCATGTCGTCGCTCAACCTGATTGCCGGCGAGCTGGACGGATAGGACCTAATTTCTTTTCCCCAATCTTTTGTCATCCTAAAAGGACCTCTGGATTATGTGCAGCTCCTTTCAGGATGACAAAGTCGCCGTAGGAGAAATCAGTCAGGCTATCTAAACACTGATATTGAAGCAAGAAACAAGAAAAAATCATGAGTATTCAATTTTCTGAAGCCCGGATGGCCCGTTTCCGGGAAATCGTGGCCCGCTACCCCGAAGACAAGCAAAAAAGCGCCCTGATTCCGGTGCTGCACCTTGCACAGGAAGAATTCGATGGCTGGCTCGACGTGCCGGTGATGGATTATGTGGCCTCGCTGCTGAACCTCAACCCGATTGAAGTATATGAAGTGGCGACGTTTTACACGATGTTCAACATGAAGCCGGTGGGCAAATACGTGCTGGAAATCTGCCAGACCGGCCCCTGTATGCTGCGCGGCTCCGACCAATTGATTGCACACGTCAAAAACCGCCTCGGTATTGAAGCCGGTCAAACCACGCCCGACGGCCTCTTTACGCTCAAACCCGCCGAATGCCTTGGTGCCTGCGGCTATGCGCCCATGATGCAGCTGGGCAAGTACTATAAAGAAAATCTGACGCCGGAGAAGATGGACCGTATCCTGGACGAACTGCGGGCGGGTGCGCTGCCGGTGGTGTAACTTTAGGGAGTTATGAAATCTTTATTTCCAAAGTTACTAACCGTACGTCCGCTGCCGGGTTACCGGCTGGCTCTCTCGTACGAAGACGGTGTTGAGGGTCAGGTGGACTTGTCTGCCTGGGCAGGAAACGGCGCTTTTGCAGTCTGGAAAACGGCTCCGGAAACGTTTACACGTCTGGAGATAACAGACGATGGGAAACTGCAATGGGCGGAAGATCTGGATATGGATCCGGATGCCTTTTATCTACAAATTCTGGGTAAAACTTACGAGCAATATGCCCGAGATCAGCCGGTTCTACGGCATACTCATTAAGATGTATTACAACGATCACGCGCCGCCGCACTTTCATGCGGTCTATGGAGAGCACAAGGCGGTGATTCGGATCGCGGACTTCGGTGTGGAAGAAGGCAAACTACCGCCGCGCGCCCTATCGCTTGTGATAGAATGGGCATCGCTACATCAGCAGGAACTGGAAGAGAACTGGCAGACGATCACCAACCCCAAGGCGCCATCTTTCAAAAAAATTGCCCCGTTAAAATAAACCCGCGCTCATGCAGGCCATTACTCCTTATCTCAACTTCCCCGGCACGGCGGCGCAGGCGCTGGAACTGTATAGCCGCGCGCTGAAAGGCACGATTGAAGTTTTGCAACATTACGGCGACATGTTGTCCGATCCAAAGGGACTACAACTGCCGCCTGATGCGGTGCTGCACGCTACTTTTCGCGCCGGCGACTTGGTGCTAATGGCTTCCGACGTGTCCGATAGCGCAGAGGCAATGCCTGGTACGAACATAAGCCTGTCGCTGAATTTTGACGATGTGGCAGAAATGGAGCAGGTTTTTTACACATTGGCAAGCGGCGGAAACGTCACCATGCCTCTACAGGATACCTTCTGGGGCGCGCGCTTCGGCATCCTCACCGACCGGTACGGTATCAACTGGATGTTTAACTATGACTACCCGGCGTGAGACCTGCTTCATGTGTCATGTTTTACGCTTCACATGGACATAACGACAATGTGTGGAGTGCTGTGTGAAAACAAGCTGACGAAATAGATTTCCCGACCTGACAGGTCAAGACCCGAAGGGACGCGGATGCCTGTCAGGTCTGTTTCATAACACAGGCGAGGGAAAACAAACACAATTCTGACCTGTCAGGAATCTGCGGGCTTCGCCCTTGACCTGACAGGTCTAAAAGCCTGCTGTTAATCAAAGATTTTAGGGCAACTTTGCACCGCCGTTCCGGGAGCCTGCTTTCCGGAAATCTTCTGCTTTCTTTGAAAGAATATCCATGAAACTGCTTCTTAAAAACGACCATATCCCCAACATCCGCTCCTATGAGGTGCATCGCGCCAACGGCGGTTATCAGGCTGTAGAAAAAGCCCTGAAGATGACTCCCGACGAAATCGTAGAGGAAGTCAAAAAAAGCGGTCTGCGCGGTCGCGGCGGCGCGGGCTTCCCGACCGGCGTGAAGTGGAGCTTCCTGCCTAAGGGCGTTTACCCACGCTACCTGCTCTGCAACGCCGACGAAAGCGAGCCCGGCACCTTCAATAACCACCAGATCATCGACAAGAATCCGCACCAGTTGATTGAAGGCGTGGCGATCTCGGCCTACGCGATCGAGGCGCACACCGCCTATATCTACATTCGCGGCGAGTTCGCGCACGGCGCCCGTACGCTGGAGCGCGCGATCAAGTCGGCCTACGACAAAGGCTTTCTCGGCAAGGACATTCTCGGCACTGGCTACGACCTGGATATCTACGTCCATCGCGGCGCGGGCGCATATATCTGCGGCGAAGAAACCGCGCTGATGGAGTCGCTGGAAGGCAAGATCGGCCAGCCGCGCCTGAAGCCGCCGTTCCCCGCCGTGGCCGGCCTGTACGCCAAGCCGACGATCATCAACAACGTCGAGACGCTGGCAAATGTGCCGCGCATCATCGAAAAGGGCGTGGCCTGGTACCGCACGTTCGGCACCGAGAAAAGCCCGGGCACCAAGGCGTTTTCGCTTTCTGGCCACGTGAACAAGCCCGGCAACTACGAGCTGCCGTTTGGCCGCACGCTGCGCGAGCTGATCTACGACCCGGCCTATGGCGCGGGCATGCGCGGCGACCGCAAGGTCAAGATCATCATCCCGGGCGGCGCGTCGGCCCCGTGGCTGACCGAGCAGCACCTTGATGTCACGCTCGACTATGAGGGCGTGGCGGCGGCTGGCTCGATGCTTGGCTCGGGCGCGGTGATTGTGCTGGACGAAACGACCAGCGCGGTTGCGACGGCCTACAAGATGGACGAGTTCTTCAAGCACGAGTCGTGTGGCAAGTGCACGCCCTGCCGCGAAGGCACGACCTGGCTGGTGAACGTGCTGCACCGCATGAACGAGGGCCACGGCCGCGCCAGCGACATCCCAACGCTCCACGATATCTACAACCAGATGGCCGGCAACTGCTTCTGCCTCTTGGGCGAAAGCGCAGTCATGCCGATCAAGAGCGCGCTGAAGCTCTTCCCCGAAGAGTTTGAAGGGAAGATTGGCGCGGCGCCGGCCGGCAATGGCCGCAACGCCATTCCGCTCGTTTCGTCGCGGCACTAGCCCGCAGCGGTTCCGAAAGCACCGTTGACTTCATTTGACCCATAAAGGCGGGAAACTATGCCTGATGTGACCCTAACGATAGATGGCCAGACGGTGACCGTACCGGCCGGCACGAACGTGGTGGACGCGGCGCGCGTGGGCGGGGTGGCGATCCCGGTGTTCTGTTACCACCCCAAGATGAAGCCGGTTGGCATGTGCCGCATGTGCCTCGTCGAGGTTTACACCCCGAAGATGGACCCTGCCACCCGCCAGCCCGTGATCGGCGCCGACGGCAAGCCCGAGCTGGCGCTGATGGCGAACAAGCTGCAGGCCGGCTGTGTCACGCCCGTCAGCGATGGCATGGTGGTGAAGACGGTGGGCGAGCGCGTTGAGTTCGCGCAGCGCGGCGTGCTGGAATTCCTGCTGACCTCGCACCCGCTCGACTGCCCGGTGTGCGACAAAGGCGGCGAGTGCCCGCTCCAGAACCTGACCATGGAGTGGGGCCCGGGCAACTCGCGCTTTGATTATTCCGACAAGCACCACAACGTCAAGCCCGTGCCGCTAGGCGACCTGATCTACCTCGACCGCGAGCGCTGCATCCTGTGCGCGCGCTGCGTGCGCTTTCAGGACGAGATCGCCGGCGACCCGGTGCTGGGCTTCGATAATCGCGGGCGCAACTGGGAAATCATCTCGAAGAGCGAGCCGGGCTTCGACTCGAAGTTCTCGGGCAACACCACCGACATCTGCCCGGTGGGCGCGCTCACCAGTTCCGACTTCCGCTTCAAGGCGCGCGTGTGGGAACTGCGCTCGACCCCGAGCGTCTGCAACCACTGCTCGGTCGGCTGCGATATCTCGATTGACATGCGCTACAACGACCTGATGCGCGTGATGCCGCGCGAGAACGACTTCGTCAACGAGATCTGGAACTGCGACAAAGGCCGCTATGGCATGCGCTATATCGGCAGCGGCGACCGGTTGAAAACCCCGATGATCCGCCGCGGTAACAACTGGGCGGCAGCCACCTGGGAAGAAGCCGCGCGCTATGTTGCCGACCGGCTGACGCTGGTGCGCGCAAACTATGGCGCGAACGCCCTCGGCGGCCTGGCCGGCGCGCAGCTCGCCAACGAAGACCTGTTCCTGTTTGGCAAGCTGTTCCGCGAAGTGCTTGGCTCGAACAACATCGACCACCGGCGCGGCACGCCCGACGAGCCGGCTGGCCTCGACGACCTGCCGAACATCCTGGGCGTAGGCGCGGGCACCAACCTGATGACGCTGGGCAAGGGCACGGCGGTGCTGGTGGTTGGGGCCGACCCCGAGGAAGAAGCGCCACTGTATGTGCTGCGTCTGCGCGGCATTGCCGATCGTGGTGGCGACCTGACGGTGGTGAACTCCTACCCGACCAAGCTGGCACGCTTCGCCAAGAATGCGGTGACGGTGAAGGCTGGCGCTGAGATTGCGTTTGTGCAGGCACTGCTGAGCGCCATCCTGAGCGAGGGCAGCGCAAACGAAGCCCTGGCGGCACGCCTGCGCGGCACCGACGAGCTGAAGCGCAGCGTGAGCGGCAAGCCGCTGAGCGAGCTGTCCGCCGCCGCTGGCGTGGCCGAAGACACCATTCGCGCAATTGCTGGCAGCTTTATCGCCGCCGAGAATGGCATCATCGTCTATGGCCGCGCGGCGCTGGGCGCTGGCCCGGCCTTCACGCAGGCGTTGGCGAACCTGGCGCTGGTGAGCGGCAAAGCCGGCCGCGCCAACAACGGCCTGATCGCGCTGACCGCCGAGGGCAACACGCGCGGCGCGCTCGACCTGGGCGTGCGGCCCGACCGTGGCCCGGGTGGCGCGGTGGTTGCCGCCGGCAT
>DDEO01000087.1 GCA_002336725.1 Bacteroidetes bacterium UBA1952
GGCTTGACCCGCAATCTCAATTATCCTGTATTTTGGAGATGACGGGGAAGTTTACAATTATATTTTGCACATAGGGTAGCCATAGTAACGGCGGAAAGTATCACCCGAAAGAGAATAAATAGACTTTCGCAAGAGGTCTATTGAACTATCAGGGAGCTAAGTATTGAGCCATTGAGCTATTGAGCCATTAAAAACTTACAGTTCCGCTGCGTTGGAAAGCTTTCGATAGGACTTAATAAACAGTGCGCCGAGGTTTTTATTGGGTGGCACATAGTCTTTCCAGCGTTTGTTGGTTTCGCCGCCTTTTTTGGCAAATGTTTCGCCCAGGCTGCGCCACATCGGCGACCAGTCCACGTCTTTTCCGGCTACCATGCGGCTGTTGAGCGCGGCAATCAGCGGCTCGTTGATAGACATCGTTCCGGTTTGCTTGGTAGAGATAATCTGCGCGTCGGGCGAGCGGTCGATCACCGAGCCGAGGTTGTGATAGCCGCCGCAGGAACCGAGCATCACAATCTTGGTTTCGCGTTGCAGGCCCTCAATCGTGGAAGGCAGGTGATAGCTGTGGCCCCGATGAATAACAACCGTCGGGTGGATATTATTCTTGGCCAGATACGCGTTTAGTTCCGATTGGGCCTTTTCATCATCCGGCTCTGTGAGGGGGTTATTGGCATAAATCACCACCGGTTTTCCGGAAGTAGAGGCAATGCGCGTCCAGTATTTTTCGGTCGTAATTTTCCATTTGCCATCGCGGAAGGCCGGAACGAAGTTTTGGAAAGAAACCTTGCCGTCTTCGTCGCCATAAAAATATACCTGTTGATACACCACGCCGGAGTCATCCACGAGTGCCGAATAGGGCATATAATTGACCGGCGGCAGGCCCAGTTCGTCGCCCTGCACCCCGCCCTTAAACAAGGCGCTTAGCAGGCCATAGACGATGATACCCTTGCGGTTGTCGGCTTTTTTATTGCGTTCATAATTGCTTTCCACCTCGGCGGTCAGCAGTTTCGCCAGTGCGAAATCTTCAATCGAAGAATACGCGTCGGCTACGTCCACGGCATCTTCCAGTTCCTCGTCGCTGCCTTTTTCCAGATCCCGCATAAAGCTCTTCATCAGCGCCACCTGATCGTCTTTCTTCATGGTGTTCAGGAAGGCATCGAGCGTGTTATAGCCGGCGGCCATACGGATGAAAGTGCGGAATCGATCGTACTTCACGACTTTCAGCAGCGAGTCGCCGCTATGGCCCTTCATGCGATCCATCATGCGGTTGAAAGCGCCCACATAAGAAGAGGTATAAAGCTCATCCTGCCCATTGACGAGGATGTAATAAATCTGCTCCGGCGTAAAACCGTCCAGCGCCTTGAAGCGGACTGCATCCGAACTTTCGTGCAGGTCGTTTAGGGTGCGCACGTATTTGAGGCTTTGCAACACAAATGGATCGGCGGGGTTATTGACCGCGTTGCCGTCTGCCGCCGACTGGATGCGCAATTCTACCAGCGCCTTAAAATAAGCGTCTTCGTTTTCCGTCATCTTGTCGATGTCGGCGATGGTCCTTTTGCCGCTTGCCACATCGCGGTAGAACGGCAGTGCTGAAAACGGCTTTTTGCTTTCCGTACCAATGCGGACGATGGCCTGCACAACCGGATCGGGGCAGTTGCGGATGGGTGCACTCAGCTTGTAATTGGTAGAGGTGGCAAAGCTGTACACCTCGTTGGGGATGACTTGCNNCCCGCCATTTTAAAAACATAGGATTTGGCATCCGGCACAATATCGAGCAGTTCGCTGTTCTCTACCGAGGCCATGTTGGCGTGTGCCCGCGCCCATTCGTCGAGCCGGCCTTCGTTGCGGACGATAATCATCTCGCGCAGGTTGGTTACCTGCCGGTGATAGGCAAACGGATCGGCGTGCGTATCGCGGTTGTAGCGTTGCAGCAGGTTGCGCACCGCCGTGAGGTAGCGGATTTTAGTCTGGTTCTGAACCTGTGCATCGCCCGTTACCGGCAGGTTTTCAATCATAATCTGCAGATGATTGATGTCGGCAATCAGGGCGCGGGTGAGCATCTGGGAGACGGCGGTGTCTTCGCCAAAATACACCATATTGTCCACCGCGCCGTCGCCCGCATCGGCGGCGCGCTGCTCGCGGTCTATATACGTATGGAAAAGCTCGCGCTGCCGGGGAATCTGCTCTTTGAGCGTATCTGCGTCGTAGATGGAAACCACAGGCTTGCCTTTTTTCTTCCGGTCGGCGCGTGCCTCGGAAGTAGAGAAAACCGGAATCAGGAACAGCGCAATGGCTGCAATGGAATAAGGACGAATCTGGAGCAAAACGGAGCGGGCAGTTTTTACAAAAATACAGCGCCCCAGACCGCTGAGTTGCCAAACGACCTATAAAAAGCGGACGGCTAACGCCGATCGGGCATAGCGATCGGCCTTGCCGGATAAGGATATAGCTTGTAACACAACCCACGGATGGAACGGATTATCACGTATTTTTCATCGGTATTCATCCGTTTAAATTCACATTCTCCGCATTTCAAAACTGCCCATCTTTGCCGCAGCGGTTTAACTTCGCGCCCATCTCCCCGTCTCTTTCAACCATGAAATATCTCCTTCCGCTCGCCGGTCTTTTTCTGCTTTCTTTCAGCACCCAGGCGCAGCCGCCTCAAAACACCAACAAAATCGGCTGCATTGAACCCGACACCCGCCTGCTGGTGGACGAGGTGAGTCAGCATTATGCCGCGCAGGGCTTTGCCGTGGTGCGCAATGCGATGCTCAACATGAGTTCGCATCAGCCATTTCCGGTGGTTATTGAGATGAGCGATAAATATCAATATCAGGTTGCTTTCGTGGCCAATAAAGATGCTACACATATGGAAGCGCAGGTGCTGGGACCGGATAAAAAACCGGTTTTCAGCGAGCACAACCGCATCAAAAAAACCGGAAAAAGGGTTATTTCTTTTCCGTTTAAAACCGCAAAGACAGACGCTTACCTGTTTATCCTCCGGCAAGACCTGCGGCACGACGAGACCTGCGGCGGCTTCCTGATGTTTCGCGACACGCTGAAATCGCGCACCGTGCCGGTGGTTCCTTTCTGAAAGTAATTTTTCCTTAAAAGAAAAACCCTATGGAAGTAGCTATTGAGCCGTCGTGGAAACGGGCGCTGGCACCGGAATTTGAAAAGCCGTATTTCGAAAAAATCGTTGCGCAGCTACGGGCCGAAAAGGCGCAGGGAAAGACGATTTTTCCTGCCGGCGGCGACATTTTCAATGCCTTTAAATACACGCCTCTCGACCAGGTGGAAGTGGTGATTCTGGGGCAAGACCCGTATCACGGCGTGGGGCAGGCGCACGGGCTTTCTTTTTCGGTGAAGGAAGGTGTGGCCGTGCCGCCGTCTTTGCAGAATATCTATAAAGAAATCCACGCCGAATATGGCTACCCGATTCCCAAAACCGGCAATCTGGAATCCTGGGCGCGGCAGGGCGTGCTGCTG
>DDEO01000154.1:0-1704 GCA_002336725.1 Bacteroidetes bacterium UBA1952
GTCCCGAAGAATGAGGGAAAGCAACCTGCACAAAACACGGTGCGCTGTGCAGGTTGCTTCGGGGCCGAACTCAAATTCGTACGAGCGGCCCCTCGCAATGACCCACATTTTTTAAGACGACCGCTATGAAGGGATTTACGGGTAACTCAGAGCTGAAGGGTAACAGTAGTTTTGGCGAATATCTCCTGTGCATCGGCGGCGTTTACCGGTGTGGCGTGGATTTCAAACAGCGATTGCTGCATCTCGTAGTCGGGGTAGGCGGTGGCAATATTGGCATAGGCCGGCAGTTGCTTTACTCCGGTAATCGTAGCGGCAATGTCGCGGTTGGCATACACCAGATGCACCTTTACCGCCATGCCTTTTTTGATTTTCCCCAGCTCGTTTTCCGGCAACGTAAACCGGAAATAAGTGGTTCCCGGCATTGGTCCTTTAAAAAGCGTATAGCCCGGCAGTGCCAGTTCGCCCTCCTGAAGCGTGATGGCAGCGATTGTCATGTCGGCGGGGGCCAGCACATAGCGTTCGTTTTCGGCCACGGCCACTTCCTGCAATGCGCCGAGTGCGCGGTTTTGCTGGCCTCGCGCCATTTCCTGTTGTTCCCGTCGCACACCGTGTTCTACGTCGGCAATCTCGGCCTGCACGGCGGCGAGCTGCGCCTTTGCGCCCTGATATTTGGCGTAGGCTTCGTCGTAGGTCTGCTGCGGAATCAGCGAATCCTGCACCATGTTTTTGAGACGGGCAACCGATTTCTGGGCGTAGTCGTATTGCTCCTGCAAGCCGCTTCTCTTGGCCTGGAGTTGCGCCATCTGGTTGTGGGTGGCCCCGGCAACGCTCATCTGGTATTGGGCCGCCGCCGATTCTACCGCTCCGGCAGCCTGTGCGCGTTTGGCGGCTACTTCCGGAATGTCAAGGACGGCCAGCGTGTCGCCTTTGTGTACAAAATCGCCTTCGCGGACTTTGAGTTGTGCAATGCGACCGGCAATTTTTCCGGTAACGGCAATTTCTTCCTGCTCGGTTTTGCCTTGCAGGGGCGCTTCCTTCGGCTTTTGCGAGCAGCCGGCGAGGAGGAGCGCAGCGGAGAAGAGGGTAAGAATGGATTTTTTCAAGAGAAGAAGATTTTGTCGTAGAGGCAAAGCGTGCCTTGTCTCCGTTTATTCGTGGGTGTAGAGGCAAGGCATGCCTTGTCTCTACGGTGTTGTTCTGTCCTGTTTTGTTCTTGGATGGAGGCAAGACGTGCCTTGTCTTTATTGGAAAACAATTTTTTCGCTCAGATGCCCCGTAACGGCGAGGGCTTCGAGGGCGGCCTGGCGTTGATGGATGAGCGTCTCGGTTTGGTTTTGGGCTACTTTCACAAAATCGGTTTCCGCTTCCAGGCGCTGGCTCACCGAGATAAGCCCTTGGGTATATTGTTTTTCGGCGAGTGTCAGGGTGTTGCGGGCTACCACTTCCTGCTGCCGGGCGAGGTCTATCTGCTTCCATTGGGTGTGATAGGAGGCCTGTTTTTGTTGCAGGAGGAGGCCCAGTTTTTCATGCCCGTCCTGCCGCCGGTTTTCCAGTTGGCGCAGGTTGAGGCGTGCCTGCTGCACCTTGTGGCTGCGTTCTGTTCCGCCGAATATTTCCCATTTCAGCACCACGCCCGCCATCCAGTTGGGCGCAAGTGTCAGTTCGTTGAGCCGCAGATGCGGCTGGGGCAGGGCGGCGGGCAGG
>DDEO01000154.1:1741-5169 GCA_002336725.1 Bacteroidetes bacterium UBA1952
CGGCCTGCGGCAGATAGGTTCCTTTTTCACGTTTCAGCATATACCCGGCGGCTTTTTGATAGGCATCAAGGGCGGCGAGTTCCTGCTTGCCCTCCACGGTCATATCTTCGGGCAACACGATGGGTTCCAGGTCATAGGAGACGGCCTCCAGTTCGGTGCGCGTCCTGCCGGTGAGGTAAGCAAGCTTTTGAAAAAGCAATGTTTTATTCTCGGTCAGTTGGGTGCGTTTGGATTCCAGTTCCAGCCGCGCCAGCTTAATCTTGTCGCGGTCAAACGGCACGGCCAGGCCGTTGGCAATGGCTTTATTTACGCGTTCTTCTTCCTTCAAAAGTCGGCGCTCGCTCTCGGCCAGCAGTCGTTCGGATGCGGTTATAAAATGAACTTTATCAAAGCTCGTAACCACATCCACCAGGAGGTTATCGCGGTCGGTTTCTATCAAAAGCGAGTCGCCGAGGGCTTTTTGCTCCAGCGCCCGTGCGCCGTTTAAGATTTGCCCGCCGCTAAAGAGAACGCTTTTCGCCGTTAGTCCGGCATGAACGGCGCTGGCTTCGTTGCGAATGTCTGTTTTTCCGGAAAAAAGTTCATATCCGGTAATGGGCAGCCGGTAGTTGGGCACGTCAAGCGTTACCTGATTGTTCAGGTAGGCATAGCCTGCGGTGGCCTCGAGCCGTGGGATGTATTTGGCCAGCACCGATTTGCGCTCCAGGGTGCTTTTTTCCAGGTCGAGATGTTTGTTTTCGATGTCCTTGCTGCGTGCGAGTGCCTCGGCCACCGGTGCCTGAAGGGCAGCGGGTAATTGGAGCGTCTGGGCGGTGGCGCAGGTGTGTACACCCAGAAAAACCGAGAACCAGAAAATATTTTTCTTCATAATTCCGGAGCAGCGGAAAGTTGCTGTATGTTATGATTTATGATTTCAAAAACTACTCGCAGCGCGTCGAGTTGGGCCGGCGAGATATTTTGGGTAATGATTTCCATCGTTTGCGTAAGGGCCTGAATAACGGATTTCTGGATGTCTTTGCCCTTTTGGGTGAGGAAAATCAGGTTGGTGCGTCGGTCGGTTTTATGGGCGCGGCGAACGACAAGGGCTTCTTTCTCCAGGTTGTCGAGCAGGCGGGTGGTGCCGGGGCGGTCGCGGTAGGTAGCATCCGCGAGGGCTTGCTGCGTGCGGCCGTCTTGTTCCCAAAGCACTGCCATGATGCTCCACTGCTCGCGGGTGAGGGCCACACCGGCGGCCTTCAGGTATTGACCGAGCAGGCGGTTGAGCGCCAGCGGTGTTCGGCCCGTGAGCAGGTGCAAGATGTCTTCGTTTTTTATGATTGTTGTCAAGGATAATGTTGTTTAGACAACAAAATTACGACACGCTTTTTGTTTTTCCAAAAACGACGATTTTTTTCCGGAATTTTTTGAGACGGAAGGGGCCGGTAGGTTGTCATTGCGGATACGGAATCAAGTTCAGCACAGGCTCCGCCGCCATGACGGTTTACGTACGCGGGATAACGAGTACGCCTTATACCAAATGTACCGCTAAAATGAACACCGCAATTCGGCCCCCCTCTCCTTCGGAGAGGGGCCGGGGGTGAGGCTAACGATGCATGATTTAGCTGTCTAAATGGTATTACATTTCCCAGCGCCTTTTCAGCACACGTCATTGCGGGCCTGACCCGCAATCTCCATTATCTGTGTTGTGGAGATGGCGACGTATTTTATGCATTTGGCGGCCATGGCAACGGTGAAAGCATCAGCCGAAAGAGAATAACGGTATAATGCGCTGGCTTTGCACACCAACCCACATTTCCGGAAATACAGGCCGGGCCGTGCATGAAAAAGGGCTGTCTCCCCGCAGGAAGGCAGCCCCTTTTTGGGGTCTATGAAGAAGCCGTTCTTTTAGGATTATTGCTTCGTTACGCGCAGCGTCTCGCGGCGCAGGCCGTCGTTCCATTGCAGCAGGTAGGTTCCGGCAGGCAGGGCGCTCAGGTTGATGCGGTCTTCCGACGCTTTTACATTCCGGCGCAGAACGGTGCGTCCGGAAAGTTCGTTGATGGTAACGGTGGCTTCAGCCGCCGCGCTGCCTGTGCTGCGAAGCGTTATTATGTTGGGCGTTGGATTCGGGAACAGTTCCAGCAAAAAGCCGTTTTCATCGGCAATCAATACAACGGCTGTCGGGCTGTAGCCCATGCTGCCGTCCACATCTACCGATTTTACGCGATAGGTGTTGCGGCCTTTGTGCGGGCGCTGGTCGTAGAAGACATAAGACGCAGCACCGGTTGCCGGTTTTTTGCCAATGGTTGTGAAAGCTTCTTCTACCATTTTCTGCACCTCATAACCGGCCACCTGGTCTTCTGCGCCTACCTGCCAGGTGATGCGGTTGCGGATGCCGTCGGCACGCGCATCAATCGCTGTGAAGGTAACCGGCAGCGGTCCACTACCGGTATGGATGAAGAAACCACTAAAACCGGTTACGTTGATGGACATTTCCCAGCGGCTTTGCGTCTGATTCCAGCTTACAGTCGGGGTGAAAACAGACTTTGTTCCGGGGTTGAAACTGCCCGGTGCGCCTGTTGCGGAGGTTCCGGATAGTTTGGTGATGCGTACCTTATCGGTTCCGGTGGTGGTGCTGATGTCGGCATCGGGCAGGGGCGGCAGGCCAAGCGGATTGCTGGCGGCAAGAAACGCGTTATACGCCTTAAACTCTGCGTTGGTGGCATAGAGCGTTATCGTTCCCGTAGCGGTGGAAGCATCGGTTGCCGGTGTAATCTGATAGTGGCGCTGCACATAAGGTTGCCCGTTGGCGGTGGTCTGCACTGCGTTGTCGATATAGACCTGTGTTTCTACCGAACCGGCGATTGCGTGAGCGCCGGTCGGGGCAGTGGTAACGAGGAGTTTGCAGTTGGCATCATATACATCTACGGTGCCCAGCTGGCTATACGTCTGGTTGTAAGAAGACGGAGTGGTGGGCAGATTTCCGGAATTACTGTTGATATATACTTCTGCTGTTGCCGGTATGCCCGCGCCGGTGCAACTGCCCGACTTGACCGTAACCTGATACAACGCCGGGGTATTGCGCTTGGCATACACCGTTGTTGCAGAGCCTCCGCCGTAGGGTGTGGTAGCCCCTGCATTGGTAAAGAGTCCCTGCGTAGTGTTCCAGGTCAGCGTGGGATTGCTGGCATCGGTAATGGTGATGTTGATAGGAACAATACCGCTGCAGTTCATCGTTTGGCTTGCAGGCGAAAGGCTGATAGCCGGGTTATCCACCACTACGGCGGCGGCGCTGCTGGTGAGGGTAGAACAAGGCGCGGCACTCGTCAGCGTAACCGAGTAGTTGCCGGCCTGAGCCGTGGTCGCGTTCGGGAACGAATAATTCTGGCTGATAGCGCCGGGAATATCCGTGCCGTTTCGTTTCCACTGATAGCCGGTTGCGTCGGTTG
>DDEO01000127.1 GCA_002336725.1 Bacteroidetes bacterium UBA1952
CCGTCATGGCGGCGGAGCCTGTGCTGCATTTGATTCCGTACCCTCAAAAGACGCGTGTCGCAGGAACCCCCATCTCAGGCCGGTGTTCAATACACAGGTACGACACGCCGAATCGGAAAATAAAAAGCCCGTTTTCCGGAAAGAAAACGGGCTTTTTATAAAAAAGAAAGCTTGTGTGTTTAGTCCAGCGAGCCGAGGCGGGCCAGATATTTATCCATATCGCGGGCCTGCGGGCTTGTCGGGTAATTGTCCCGGACTTTCTTATAGGCTTTGATAGCCTGATCTGGTTGATTATTCATCTCATAAGCCATACCTGCGCGTTGCAGATACAGGGGCGAGAGTGCCATATCTTTTGAATCCGAAGCCGCTTTTTCGTAGGCCGTAATGGCATCCTTGGTTTTACCAAGTTCCATATAGGCATCGCCCAGAGCGCCCTGCGCTGCGTGGCCTACGTTAGTGTTCTCGCCGTCAAAGTCTTTCAGGTATTTGATAGCGTTGTTGTAATCGCCCGTCTTCAGGTAGCAGATACCGGCGTAGTAGTGGCTCAGGTTGGCCACCTTGGTTCCGCTGTATTTCTTCATCACCTTCAGAAAGCCGGGATGCTGTCCGTCGCCGTTGAGGGCCAGGTTTGTGGAATCATTCTCAAAATAACGCTGAGCATAAGAGATAGCGGTAGCAGCCTTCTCATTCTGGGAATTCATGTAGAAGCGATACACTACGCCGCTGAGGATCAGCAGCACCACAGCGCCCACGATGATATTAATACGTCTTTTGTTTTGCTCGTAGCGGTATTGCAGCTTGTCGAGGGCAGTTACTTCCGGCTGAACAACCGGAGCTTTACGCGGTGAGGGTGTAGGGGTGGGGCTTTGGGCAGTTGCCATACTTTAGTTGTGGTGCTGAATGGGGTAATATGCTATTGTGCGGATATGCTAAATTTATGCAGGGTTCAAAAAGGTATTTAAACCCTTTTGCAACGATGGCGCAGAAGCGACTTAGTCCATGATATACGGATAGTCATCTTCGGCGTAGATGTCGCGATAAACCTCGCTGTCGTCGGGCCAGGGGCTGTTTTCGGCAAATTCCACCGAGGCGTTTACCTCTTCCTTTACGCGTTCGTTGATGGCTTCGAGTTCGTCGTCGGTTGCCCAGCTTTCATCCAGAATCCGCTTCTTCGCCATTTCAATGGGATCCTTCATGCGGTATTCTTCTACTTCTTCCTTGGTGCGGTATTTGGCCGGATCGCTCATCGAGTGGCCACGGTAGCGATACGTCTGCACTTCGAGGAAAGTAGGGCCGCCGCCTTCGCGGGCACGCTTTACGGCACGCTCGATAGCGGTGTGTACGTTTTCCGGATTCATGCCGTCCACCACATCGCCGGGCATATCGTAGGCATCAGCCATACGAACGATTTCCAGCGTGCGGGAAGTGCGTTCCACCGAGGTTC
This sequence comes from Bacteroidetes bacterium UBA1952, assembly GCA_002336725.1. Lineage (GTDB taxonomy): Bacteria > Bacteroidota > Bacteroidia > Chitinophagales > Chitinophagaceae > UBA1952. Next base: position 1,445 of record DDEO01000127.1, read on the forward strand.
CCATGGCATAGTGGTTGTTTTCGCAGATAAAAACAACCGGCAAGTCCCAGAGCATTGCCATGTTGAAGGTCTCGTGGAGCATCCCCTGCCGCGCTGCGCCATCGCCGAAGAGGCAGATGGTTGCACGGTCGTTTTCGTTGTATTTATCAGCAAAGGCAATGCCCGCGCCGAGGCCAATCTGCCCGCCCACAATGCCGTGGCCGCCAAAGAAGCGGTGTTCGGCGGAGAAGTAGTGCATCGAGCCGCCCTTGCCTTTGGAGCAGCCGGTAGCCTTGCCATACAGTTCGGCCATGCATTCGTCTGCTGTCAGGCCTTTCGCCAGGGCGAGGCCGTGGTCGCGATAGGCGGTGATGACATTGTCGTCGTCGCGCAGGGCAGTCATCATGCCGGCAGAAACGGCTTCCTGACCGATGTAGAGATGACAGAAGCCCCGGATTTTTTGTTGTCCGTAGAGCTGCCCGGCTTTTTCTTCAAAGCGCCGCTGCAGGAGCATACTTTCGTACCAGTAGAGATAGGTTTCTTTGCCAAAAAGGTTCTGCGCCATTCTGCGAAATTTGCGCGAAGATAAAGAACCTGTCCTTACTTTTCAGGCTTCGGCACCGGCGATTCCCGGAAACGTTTTGCCGCACCGCTTTTTTCCGGAAACCTTATGCGCACGCTGTCTGCCCGACTCGCAACTTTATTTCAACGCAGCCCCGGCCGGGAGCGGTATCTGCCGGAGGTGGATGGGCTTCGCTTCATCGCTATTGGGCTGGTTTTTCTGCTGCATATGCTTTTTGTATATGGAGGCGTGCAGGAGGGGCCGGTGCTGTTTCCGCTGAAGCTCGGCGCTTTTTTCGGCGGCGGCTACAAAGGCGTTTATCTCTTTTTTACCATAAGCGGTTTTGTGGTTGCGCTCCCGTTTGCGCGCAGTGCCGTGCAGGGCAGTCCCCGGCCTGGCCTGCGGAATTATTACCTGCGCCGGCTGATACGCATCGAGCCGCCGCATGTTGTTTTTATGACCTTCCTGCTGCTGGTGCGCATCCTGGCAGGGCAGGAGAGCATCGGGTATCTGTTGCGCCACTGGGCGGCATCTGTTTTCTATCTCCACAATATCCTCTACGACCGGGCTTCGGTGCTGACGGTTATCGCCTGGAGTCTGGAGGTGGAAGTGCAGTTTTATGTGCTGGCCCCGCTGCTGTTTCGGGTATTCCGGCTTTCGGTGCGCCGGCAGGCAGTTGTTTTCAGTGTTGTTTTCCTAATCTCCGGTCTGGCGAGTGCCTGGCTTCCGGAAAAGCCCGTTACGCTGCTGTCGTTTTTTCCTTATTTCTGGGTCGGGATCGCTATTGCTGGTTTCTACGTCCGTGCAAAGCGGTATTACAGCGGCTTCTGGCTGCTTCTTGTATTTGGTGCAGCACTGTTTCTGTTCACTGCGCTGGTTCCGCAGGGGTCTGTGTTTGTAAGGCTCGCGCTGCCGCTTCTTTCCGGGTTGCTGCTATTTCTGGGTTTGTTTGCCACACCGGTCAGGCGCGTGCTCTCGCTGCGTAGCATCGCCCTCGTCGGCGGGATGTGTTATTCCATCTACCTCACCCATTTCTATGTAATCGGGCAACTGGGCGAGCACCCGCTTCCGGAAATCCTGCACCTTTCTTACCCGCCTATAGATTATCTGTGGCATTGCGTTCTCTATGCCGTGCCGGTGCTTCTGGTTGCTTCCTTTTTTTATCTGTTCATAGAAAAGCCTTTTATGAACCTCAGCAGGCGGTGGACAAAGCGGCCAGTGGCGGGGGAGGGAAATGCTCCGGCAACCCGTCGCGCTATAAACGAACCGGCACAGGAGGATTTATAAGCGAAAATCCCGTATCGCGCAGCGAATCCAACGCCCGGATGCATGACAGACAGCATCCCCGGCAAATCTCGCAGAGGCGCAGAGGCGCAGTCGCCGTTAGCAAAGCCCGTAAACGGCGGGTTTTGCTTCTGTGCAATCTGTCATAAACCTCAATGCTGCGAAGCAGCGTCCAATTTTCCAATTCTCCAATGCCGAAGGTGTCCAATTCCGCCGACGGCGGATGTCCAATTCCGTCGGCCCGCTACCGCTCTCTTTGCAGCAAATTGCGCAGATAGATTCCGTAGCCGCTTTTGGCATATTTGTCACCGAGTGCCTCCAGTTGCGCGTCGTCAATCCAGCCATTGCGCCAGGCAATTTCCTCGATGCAGCCCACTTTCAGGCCCTGCCGCTTCTCAATCACTTCAATAAACTCCCCGGCCTGAATGAGTGAGTCGAAGGTGCCGGTATCAAGCCAGGCCGTGCCGCGGTCGAGGATGCCGACTTCCAATTTTCCGGCTTCCAGATAAGCTTTGTTGACATCGGTAATCTCGTATTCGCCGCGCGCCGAAGGCTTAATGTCTTTGGCAATATCCACCACCTGATTGTCGTAGAAATAGAGGCCCGGAACGGCAAAATTGCTCTTGGGCTGCGCCGGTTTTTCTTCAATAGAAATGGCCCGCTGCTGCGCATCAAATTCCACCACGCCGTAGCGTTCGGGGTCGGCTACCTGATAGGCAAAAACCACGGCACCGTTGGGATTGGCTTTTTTCTGAAGTAAAGTCCCCATGCCGGAGCCGTAGAAAATATTGTCGCCCAGCACCAGCGCGGCGGCATCTTTGCCCACAAAATCAGCACCCAGCACAAAGGCCTGCGCCAAGCCGTTGGGAACGGGCTGCACCACATACTCAAACGAGCAGCCGATAGCACTGCCGTCGCCCAGTAATTTCCGGAAACCCGCCTGGTCTTCGGGCGTGGTGATGATGAGGATTTCCCGGATGCCCGCCAGCATAAGTGTGCTGATGGGATAATAAATCATCGGCTTGTCATACACCGGCATCAGTTGCTTGGAGACGGCAATAGTGAGCGGATGCAGGCGCGTGCCGGAGCCTCCGGCGAGTACGATTCCTTTCATGTGGCAGGGCGCAAATATATTTCTGAACGAGGGCTTACAGAAACTTTCCGGAAAATGATCCCCCAGAGACGGCGGGCAAGGCTATTTCCGGAAAAAAGCGGGCAACGGAATACCGTCGCCCGCTTGATTGGGGTGCTGTCGGGACCGGGGCAATCTTACCGGGCGACGATTTTCTGGAAAACGGCCCGCTGATTTCCGGAAACGATAATATATGTTCCTACGGCCAGCCCGCTGATGTCAATCGACTGTGTTGCCATTCCGGAAACCGGCTCCTGGGTTTGTATCATTCTGCCAAACATATCCACGAGGCGGATGGGTTGCGGATGCTGAGGATCGCAACTCACATACAACACATCGTGTGCCGGGTTGGGGTGAACAAGCAGGCGTGCTTCCTGCACGGATTGCTCCCCGACACCAGTTGATACACTGCGCAGCACCAGGTGATAGACCGAACGTCCGGAGAGGGCAAGCGAAAGATTGCTGCCGGAAATAGCAGGAGGCGTACTCATGGGCGCGATACCGCCGCCGCCGGAGCCGCTCATCACAAAGGCCTGCACCGTTTGATAAGCGGTCGTGCTATTGAGTGTGATGCTTGCCGTCTCGGTGGTGGCAGAGCGATTCAAGAGGATCAGGTGCAGCGTGGAATCATTGTTTCCACGAATGGCGGCATAGGCGCTGATTTTGCTGTTGTCGGCAGAGCGGGTCTGAACGGAGGTTTCCGGAAATGCACTGTTGCTGCCGTCGTAATTCCGGAATATTTTGAAAGCGCCCGCCGTGTAGCCCTGCAATTCACCGAAATAATTCGCCATATAAACGCCATAGCGGCCCATAGCGCCAAGCGCATCGGCGGTGTAGATGGCAGATGCAGGGTTGCTGTTATCCAGCAGTCCCCACTCAGTAATGGCCAGTTTGGTGCCGGGATACCAGTCGGCAATAGCTTTTTGTAGGCAGGGAATCAGCTTCAGGGAGGCATTATTGATGACATCGCGGGTTATCCAGCTATTTTCTACATAAGATGAATCCCAGAGCGAGCGAGAGGCTTGCACAACGGCGGGTTCTCCGTCGGAATAGTAGTGAATATCAAGTCCATCAAGCAGCCGCAGCCCCTGAGCAGCGCCGGCCTGTTTCATCTCCCGCAGGTAGGAGCAGACCCAGGTCATGTAGTTGTAGAGAACCGGATTATAGCCGGCAACACCATTCATATTGTAATTAGCCCAATCGGTAGGAGAAGGAGCATTATTGGTGTAGTTTAATTGTGTAAATTCTGTAAATCCATACATTCCCGGCCCGAATATTTCGCCGCCGGGATCCAGCGCCCGGATGCGTTTGGCAAGACTGATATTCTTCGTGAGCACTTCGCCGCAGGTTGTGCGGGTGGGGTGGGCGCAGGGATGTGTATCTTTCCAGATGCCCGGCTCGTTTTCCAGGCAATAGCCTCTTGGGCCAGTCGGTGCGCTGGGCTGAGCACGCAGATAGTTCAATTCTTCATCTGCATAAACCACCGTATCGATAGGATCAGGATTAAGCGAAAGAGCGCCCGGCTTTTCGGTAAATACACGCGCCATTCTTCCGGAACTTGTTCCCTGTGAACAGGCCGCGCCAAGACAGCCGGCGGCATCCTTGCTGACATATTGCATGGCGGTAAGTTGGAGCAGCGGATACGCGTTGAGGCTTGCGGCATCGGCATACATCTTCAAAGCAGCACCGGCTTTATCGTTGTAAGCAGATGTCGGCTGCCCGGAAGCATAAGCCAGAAACCGGTTGTTGTCGTTGGTGGCATAAGTAGCGCCGCAATTGCTGTTCCAGGAAATATTCGTATTGTTTTCCCAGTTGTAAGTACTCACCGCATCGCCGCCAAAGCGCAGCGACGTAACCCCGATTCCAGACGCATGCACAGCCATGCCGGTCAGCGTACTGTTGTAGTGATAGGGATTTAGCCCATAAACATAGGGCGAGATGGCGCGCTGCTGCGCGGATGCCGTATTGACGGTGATAGCCGTCTGGGCATTTCCGGAAATGGCGGCCATGCTCAAGGCCCCGGCAAGCAGGGAACAGAGGGGGAGGAAATTGTTTTTCACGGGAGGATGTTTTTTTAAAAGAAAATGGAGGAAAAATCGTCGAGAAGCTCTTTACAGCTTTCTTTTGTATCGCTAAGCCTGGTTATCTCTCTCTTCTGGTGGTGTCCAGAGTGTGCACTATTAGGAGGAAATCAGAAGTTTTTTGATGGAAAACGAGGGTTGCGGAAAGAACCAGAAACAACTGCCAAACAGATGTAAAATTGATAAGCCGTCCCGGTGTCCGCAATACACCTTTTTACGGATTTTTTGGCGCATTCAAATTGCATAGGTTTGTATTCTCTTTTATGCGTCTGCCTGGGTTCTCTTTGCTAATACTCCTTCTTTTGTCAAGGGGAGAACAACTACGCGCCCAATCCCAAAAAGACATTTCGGCGACGCTTTATTTTCAGCATCTCAGCGCCAGCCTGACCGGTATTGAAATCTGGATGCTCCACAAAGACAGCAGCGGCTATCTCTGGATGGGAACCGACCAGGGGCTTGTACGATTCGACGGGCTTCAGATAAAACGATATCCGCTTCCCGGAAATTCTGCCGTGCTGGCATCTGCCCTTGTTCATCACATCTATGGAACGGGAAAAGGCCCCTTCCTGCTCGGCACCGGCACCGAACTACTTTACTACGACCCACAATCTGATTCTTTAAAATCTTTTTCCCATACCGCAATTCAAGGACTCTTTCGCACAGGCGGGCAGTACGTATTTCCATTTTATTTGGATAAAAAGAATAATATTTGGCTGTATCTCGGTGCTAACGGAGGTGTCAATACAATGGATTTGCAAACCGGGAAGCTGCGTTTTAAAACTGAACATAGCGACGGCTATTTGTTTGCGCCACAGCCCCCCTTCGGCAATCTTAATTGGGTCGTGAGCCGAATGCAGATGGGGATATATCTGCTGTATTTTAATGATGATACGCTGGGACGTACAAAGTCTTTTTTTAATGGCCGGTCTAAAGAAGAACCGGCTACTTTTATCGATCAAGTGTATGCCGAGTCAGACACGGTGCTCTGGCTCTGCGCCGACGCAGGCCTCATACGCCTTAATCCCCTCACCGGTAAAAGCCGGATTTTCAATACCTACCGCTCCCGCCCGGTGGATGCCAATTGCCTGGTGCCTTTCGGAAATCTGCTGCTCGTGGGTACGGCAGGAGAGGGGCTGCTCGTTTTCGACCGCGCGACCGGCACTTTCGTTGCCGGATATCGCCATCATATGGGCGACCCCAACAGCCTGAGCGGAAACACCATTCTGCGGTGTCTGCTCGATGCGCAGGGCAATCTCTTCCTTTCGGTTGCCGGTCGTGGACTCGATTACTGCAATCTCTTGCAGACTTCTTTTCAAACGCATCTCTCGCGCGGCGAAGCGGCGGAGGCCGGCCTGTCTCAAAACGAACTGCAGGCCGTGGCCGCCGCCGGGCCGGGTATGGCGCTGCTGGCAACAGGCGATCAACTCCTCTATTACGACCTGCCGAAACGCCGGATTATTTCCGGAAAAAGCGCCGGCGAAAACATCCGCGCACTCTATCCGGGCGGCGCCGGAAGCACGCTCGTGCAGACAAATAACCGACTCTTGCGCACAGATGGGCCAAACCTTCCCCTGCAACCGCTGCGATACGAAACCAGCATCCCATCCCGCAATCGGGCGTTCATTCAGGATATAAAGTTTCTGCCGGGCATCGGGTTGGTAGCGGCCACCGAGCAGGGATTAGGGTTTCTGGATCTTAAACCAACGAGTGCCTTCCTTCGATTCGATACCCGCCTCGACAGCGCGGTGGAATGGAACCATTTTCAGGCCATCATCCCACTCGATGATCGCTCCTTCCTGCTTCAGGCCTACAACACCAATCTGTATCTGGTAGCTATCAAAAACGGCGGTTTCAGGGTCATCCGGGAAGTAGCGCGTACCCCTTTTTTAATTGCCGGTTCGGCAGTAGTGAAGGACACCGCCTATATCGCTACGAGCGCCGGGTTGCTGCGGTATTCGCTTGCCACTCAAGAGCTGGACTCGCTTCCGACGGCCATCAAATCTCCCTGCCAGGGTATTCTGAAAGCCGAAGGATCTGATTTTTTGTGGATACCCACGTCGAACGGACTTTTTCGCTACGATGCCCGCAATGGAAGTGCCGGGCGCTTCGCCATTGCCGATGGCCTTCAAGGGATGTCTTTTCTGTTTCGATCAAGCGCCTTGCTTCCCGGAGGGCTTATTTTATTGGGCAGTATCGACGGCCTGCTGAGTTTTCGCGCCTCGGAAATACGAAGCACAAAATCGAATGCCAGGGTAGCCGTTCACGCCATTCAGGTAAACGACAGGCCGTATTCAAAAGCCGGAAACCCCACGCTGGTGACCCACCTGAAACTGTCCTATCGCGAGCGGAATGTGTATTTTGCCTTCAACGCAATCGGCATGGTTGCACCGGAATCGGTGCCGATAACCTACCAATTGGTTGGGTTGGACCCCGCGCCGGTAACGGTTTTCGGACAAGGCGAAGCGCGATATTCCGCTCTGCCGCCCGGCGAATATGTGTTCAGGCTCGCTGCCGACAGCGACGCTCATGCCATCTATTTATCAGTAGCGCCGCCCTGGTGGCAGGAGTGGTGGGCGATAGGCGCGGCCATTCTGCTCCTGGCCGGCATCGTGCTGTTTATATTCCTGCGGCGTATGGCGGGCATCCGTCGGCGCGAAACCGAACGGCTGGCTATCATGGTACACTCCGGCGCCGAGGAGCGGCAACGCATCGCCCGCGACCTGCATGACGATCTGGGCGCACGCCTCTCGACCCTGAAGCTCTATATTCAGGCGGCAGCGCGCAACCCGGAATTGCTGGGCAAAAGCGCCGAACTGGTGGACGAAGCCGTTGCTGGCCTGCGCGACATTCTCAACAACCTGATACCGCGCGTGCTGGAGGAAAACGGCCTGGCCGCAGCTCTCGAAGACCTCTGCCGACGCGTTACCCGAACGCGCCTCGTGAGCTGCGCGGCGGATGTGAAGGGATTTGATATCGCCTTGAAACCCAAAGCTGCCTTTGCGCTTTTTCGCATCACGCAGGAACTGGTCAATAACACCCTGAAACACAGCAAGGCGACGGACGTTCACATCTCGCTCGTTGCCCGCGAAGGTCGGCTGGTGCTGCTCTATGAAGACAATGGCATCGGCTTTGACCTCACAAAAGCCAACCGGGGCTATGGCCTCACCAATATCCAAACCTATGTCGGGCTGATGCAGGCGCAACTCGACCTCGACACCCGCCCGGGGCGCGGGCTGACCGCCATCGTCGAAGCGCCTCTCGCCGGCCTGACCGCCTGAAACCTTTTCTCCATCGTCTTTCCAAAACCGCTTTCCGCATGGTACAGATCCTGCTCGCCGACGACCACAATATGTTTGTTGAAGGACTCAAAATGCTCCTCTCCGGCTATCCTGGGTTTCAGGTGGCTGCTATTGCCGGCAATGGCAGCGAGGCGCTTGCTATCCTTCGGGACACCAGCATTGACATCGTTGTGATGGACATCAATATGCCTGGGATGAGCGGCTATCAGGCGACGATAGAAATAGCGGCCCATTTTCCGGAAATCCACGTCCTCATCCTCTCTATGCTGGGCGATGAAGCGAGTGTTGCCAAGATGCTCGAAGCGGGTGCGCGGGGTTATTTGTTTAAAAATGCCGGTGCCGAAGAGCTTGCCGCTGCTATCCATACCGTTGCAGAAGGGGGCTATTTTGTAACCGCAGAAATGCAACCCGCGCTGGAGGCTTTTCTGAAAAAGAAACGTTCGCGCAGCTGGGGGCTTTCGCCCGTAGAAACCAATCCACTCTCTGCCCGCGAGATCGAAATTGTACGCCATATTCTCGCCGGACAAACCAATCAGGAAATTGCCGTGGAGCTTTTCCTCAGCCCGCGAACGGTGGACACCCACCGGAAAAATATCCTCGCCAAGCTACAGGTGAAAAACACCGCCGCCCTGGTGAAATATGCCACCGAGAAGAAAGCCTTTCTGGGCTTGTGAGGGAATGCAGCAGCTTGCACGGGCGCACGGATTTCCGGAATGAAAAAAGCCGTAGGTAGCGTGTAATGCGTTGCTTCCTGCGGCCTTTCTATGGATCCTATCAAAAAATTACCCTGCGTATTGTCCTTCGTAATATTTCTGATAATCGCCGGAGGTTACGTGGCGAAGCCATTCTTCGTTTGCCAGATACCAGTCGATGGTTTCGCTGAGGCCTTCTTCAAACGTAACCGACGGTTTCCAGCCCAGCTCTTCGTTGATTTTGGTCGCGTCGATGGCATAGCGGCGGTCGTGGCCGGGGCGATCAGTTATAAACGTAATCAGCTTTTCGCTCGTGCCCGCTTCGCGGCCTAGCTTCTCGTCCATCTGCCGGCACAAGAGGCGCACGAGGTCAATGTTTTTCCACTCGTTGAAGCCGCCGATATTATACGTCTCGCCGTTTTGGCCTTCCTGAAAAACCAGGTCAATAGCGCGGGCGTGGTCTTTCACAAACAGCCAGTCGCGGGTGTATTTGCCGTCGCCATAGATGGGCAGCGGCTTGCCTTCCTGAATGTTGTGGATGCAGAGCGGGATGAGCTTTTCCGGAAAATGGTTTGGGCCGTAGTTGTTGGAACAATTCGTCAGCACAAATGGCATTCCATAAGTATTGCCATAGGCGCGCACCAGGTGGTCGGAAGCCGCCTTGGAAGCAGAGTAGGGCGATTGCGGATCGTAAGGCGTGGTCTCTAAGAAAAAGCCTTCATCGCCCAGCGAGCCATACACCTCGTCGGTAGAAACGTGATAGAAACGTTTGCCTTCAAAATTGCCTTTCCAGGTTTGCAGCGCCGCGTTCAGCAGGTTGGCCGTGCCGATGACATTGGTCTGCACAAAAGCCAGCGGGTCGGTGATGGAGCGGTCCACATGGCTTTCGGCGGCCAGGTGAATCACGCCGTCGGGGCGGTATTCGGCAAATATTTTGTTGATCGCCGCTGCGTCGGTTATATCGGCCTTCAGAAAGGTATAGTTGGACGCATCCTCAATGTCTTTGAGGTTTTCGAGGTTGCCGGCGTAGGTCAGCG
>DDEO01000023.1 GCA_002336725.1 Bacteroidetes bacterium UBA1952
CCCCGCCTCATCCAAAGCGACGCCGGACACCGCCCGAAAGGCCGCAGCACCTGCCACACCGCCCAAAAAAGACACTGTAAAAAAAGCATCGACCAAGGCACCCGTGCCGCCTGTCCGCCCGGCAACGACAGACACGGCCCGCAGCCCCAAGGCCGTAATGCCACCGGATGAACCCGCTCCGTAAGTTGTTGTTATGTCCTTTGGGCCGGGAAATAATCCCGGATAAATTTTCCGGAAAACAGCCCCGACAAAAGGGTCGGATGCCTCTTTTGCGGCCAGCGTTTCCCCCGATACGGCGGTGGCCTCCCCTCTCTTCACAACTACCCGATATAGACCGGAAATAGACTCATGATTGGAACTGAAATTCAGAATTACCGGATTGTACAAATGCTGGGAAAGGGCGGCATGGCAACGGTTTACAAAGCCCAGCACAAGACGCTCGCCGGCACCTTTGCGGCCATAAAAGTGCTGCACCCGGCGCTGGCACAAGATGCCGGTATCCGCGCCAAATTCCGGAAAGAAGCCCAGTTGATGTCGGGTTTTACCCATCCCAATATTGGCCGGGTGTACGACTATGCCGAAGACGGCTCCCACCTCTACCTGATTATGGAATATCTGGAAGGGCCAACCCTCGAAGAGATGATCCGCCATCAGACGGGGCCGATTGTAGAGAAAAGAGCGAAACAGATATTTGAAAAAATTCTCTCCGGCGTAGGTTATGCCCACAGCAAAGGCGTGATTCACCGCGACCTGAAGCCCTCCAATATCATTATTACCGAGGGCGACGAGCCGAAGATCATTGATTTCGGGATCGTAAAAATGATTCAGGACGAAGGCCACCCCGGCGCGACGCGCACCGGACAACGCATTGGCACGCCCATGTTCATGAGTCCGGAGCAGATTATTGGCCGCGGCATCGACCACCGCGCCGATATCTATGCACTCGGTATCACGCTCTTTGAGATGATTACCGGCCAGTTGCCCTACAACCCGGAGTTGCTCTCTCAGTTTGAGATGGAACAGAAAATCGTGTCGGAGTCGCTGCCCAAGGCAAGCGCCATGTATCCGCCGACTTCGCCACTTATTCAGGCCGCTATCGACAAGGCAACGGCGAAAGCCAAAGAAGACCGCTTTCAGAGTTGTGAGGAATTTGCCGCCGCACTCTACGCGCCCGCTGCCGGATTTGCGGCAACGCCGCCGCCGGTTGCGCCCCCTGCCCGTCCAACCGAATATCCAAACCCGGCTTATAGCGCACCGGAAACGGCACCGCCACCGGGCGCTGCGACCAAGAAATCGCCCTTTTTGTATGTCTTGCTCTTTATAGCACTTGGGGCGGGCGCTTATTTCTTCCTGAAGACCATCCAGACACCGGGCCAGGGAGACACTTCTACCACGACTTCGCGGCCCGACCAGCCCAAAGAAAATCCCAAAGACGAGCAGCCGGTTCAAATAGCGCATCCTGCCACGCCGGAAACGCCCGCTCCGGTGGATAGCATCCTGACCGAACTACCGCAAACCCTGCCCGCCCCGGCCCCAGAAAGCCCGTATATAGAGCGCAACGTAACGCCGCGCGAAGCCAACAACCTGCGCAACGTCTTGCTGCGCTATGTTACCCTGACCGAAAGCAACGGCGATGGTACCCGGAATATGGATACCGAAGGCATCCTCAATATGTTTGCCTATCCGGTGCGGCGTTATTTCGGTATCTATGGCGCATTGCCTGCCGATATTGAAAAGGAAATCAACCGCTATTACAACAACTCCGTCTTTGAAACCGCCTGGGAGATCAACTGGGACGACCTTACTTATGAACGCACTTCCGACGGCAATTACAGCGTGTTTCTGGCCGGCCCTTATACCTATCGGACCCGCAAAAACGGTGAAGTCAAGACCCGCATGGTCGGCAATCAGGTGATCCTGAACGAAGACTATAAAATTATTGCTATCTACGAAACCAAGTAAACCCGCTTCCCGCTCCTCTAAAATGCTTTTCTCCAAAGCCTTTGCGCTTTTAAACGCAGCACTCTTCTCTTTGTGTGGATTTCCGGGTGCCGCCCTTGCGCAGATTTTTCCCGCTTCGCAATTTCCGCAGACCGATGCCGTGCGGCTGGCCGAAGAAGCCATTCTGAAAAGCCGGGCCGACAGTATTTATCAGACCATGACCCCGCAACAACGGGCCGCTCAAATGATTATGGTGGCCAGCAGCACCTATGAGAAAATCGGCGCACCCTACTCCACGGCCAAAAACCTGGTGCAGAGCGGCGTGGCTGCGGGCGTGGTATTCCTGAAAGGACCCACTTCGGCTTTCAGCGCCCAGACGCGCGAACTGCGGCAAATGACGGCGACCCAACCCATTGCACCGCTGTTTGCCTGCGATTGCGAACCGAGTCTTTTTCAGATGAAATGGACCGACGCAACCGCCGTTCCCAAAACCAATACGCTCAACACGCCGGAAAAAGTGCAGGCCGCCGTGGATATCATTAACGAAACCATGAGGGCTACCGGCGTAAATCTGAATTTCGCTCCGGTGGCCGACATCGGTGCCAACAAGGCGGTGATCAACAACCGGGCTTTTAGTGGCAACGCCGACTCGGTGGCCCTGCGCGCCTCGGAATTCGTTCGCTATACCCAGATGGGCCATATTGGTGCCACCATCAAGCACTTTCCCGGACATGGCAACGTAGCGGGCGACACCCACAAGCAATTGGTTTTTATAGACGGCAACCTGACGGAACTGGAAACTTTCCGGAAAATCATAGAAGCCGCGCAGCCCGCCGTCGTGATGGTGGGCCATATCGCCGTGCGCAACAACCCGAAGTATCAAACCAATGACCTGCCGGCAAGCCTTTCACCGGTTATCATTCAAAAACTCCTGCGCGGCGAACTGGGTTATGATGGATTGATAACGACCGATGCACTGAATATGCAGGCGGCCAGCCGTTTCCCTAATGCCGGTTTCAGGGCGCTCGAAGCGGGTGCAGATCTGGCCGTGATGCCTTTGAACCCTGCCGAACTCCATGCCCGCATTGTAGCCGAAATGGCGAAGAACACGCCCCTGAGCCGCCAGTTGGAGCAGAGTGTTAAACGGGTGATTTACTACAAACTGCGCTATCCCGCTCAGAACCCATAGGCCAGACTAATGCCGGTCCCCGGTCCGTAATACGGTGCCAGGCGCAGGCCGGTTCCGTCGGGGCGGATTTTCTTGTGAAGCTGTGGCACCAGTATTCCCGCGCCCGCGCCTACAATCGTGCCGAGTAACAAGTCGGAAGGCCAGTGCTTCCCGGCTTCGTGGCGCAAGACGGCTGTCGTGGCCGTAGCCGCCGCAGCGCCGCCCCAAAAAGCCCATCGCCAGGGCGAGGTGGGATGATAATCCTGAAAGACTTTGGCTGCGAAAAAAGTAGCCGCGCCTACATTGGCCACGTGTCCGGCGAAGAAAGCATTTTTGTAGTTTCCGCTCACCCGCTCAGCGGCAGGCTTGGAGAAATCATATGTTTCGGGGCGATAGCGATCCACAAAATAAGTGGCACCGGTATAGAGCGTCCCGGTGATGGCCATCGTTTCCCAATATAGCAGGCCAACTTTAAGGAAGTCCTTGCGAATGGTTTTATCCAGTCCTAAAAGGAGCAAGGGTGCGGGAATAGCGCCGTAGAAAAAAAAGTCGCTTGCCTGCGCGGCAGTGGTGCTGTGCTTGCCGGCAGCCCAACGGTCGAAGCCGTTGATATCCTCGGTGCGCAACGCCTGAATCTGCGCTATCGTGCTGGAGTCTTTATCATATACTTTCCCGAATGCCCAGAGTGTCCAGGCGGTTCCGGCGGCTACAATCGGCGCATCTGCTGCCCAGCGGATATGGTAATCGGGGCGGTCGCGAAAGAAATCCTGCTGCTGTGGCAAGGGCCGACGGGCATTTCCAGGGTCTGGAATTTCCGGAAATCCAGCTGCATTTTCCGGAAACAGAGAACGGATTTCAGACCGGGCCAGCGCCCCTTCCTGTGCCCGAAGGGCAGTGGAATGACCGAGCAGGAGCGCACCGGTGGCGAGGCAGAGAAAGTGCTTTCGGAGCATAATGAGAGACGAAAGAAGCTTGCACTTAAAAAATTGCGCCGCTATGGTCAGGAGTGCATTCCAAATTTTTGCCCGGTTTTTGCCGCTATTATTTTGAGGCGAATGTCTTCTATCCTGTGAATGCTCGCCGCGCTGTAGGGAAGTAAAGACAATGGAGAGGCGTTCGCAATCGTCCTTCTTGCGATAGTCATTTCTGTATGTCGATAAAGCGGCTCCCAATCAGCCTCAAGAGGGAACTTCTGCAAGGAAGCTATTCTTTCGTCAGGTCTGTTACTCCCTTTGGGGTAATACCTTTCATCGTTGCCATGGTTATCATATACACAAAATTACACTCATAAAATTCTGCGCCATCTCTATAACACAGAATCATGGAGATTGCGGGTTACCGCTTTCAGCGGCACAGGCTCCGCC
>DDEO01000161.1 GCA_002336725.1 Bacteroidetes bacterium UBA1952
AATAAGCGGCTTTCTCAAAATCTCTTTCAAAAGGCCTTCTAGGAAGTGTATTTTCCGGAAAATCGGTGGTTTCTATTTCCCGAAAAATAGCCTCGGCGGATGCTTTTCGGGTATGAATAAAAACCGTTTTTTCGCCCCGCCGTTGGCCTACAACCACTTCCGGCTCGAAAAAATGCAGTTCCGGAATCCCGCTTTTTTCCGGAAAAAGAACATCCGTAAAAACGCCCATCTGCCGGTGCGCTTCGTAGCTCAGATGCCCGAAAAGCCAGCCTTTGTGGCATTCTGCTTTCAAATCGCGCCAGTTCCCAAAAGTCTTAACCGCGCCGGCGGCGGCCAGCCATTCGTATTTGCCATACGGGTCTTCGTAGCCGCAGGAATCCAGCAAAACAAAAGGGCTGAACCGGGAAATCCAGTTCAGCGCCTTGTTTTTAAAATCGTCTGTGCCAGACGCAGGATGAAATTGCGACACGCCGTTTTAGCGGTTTTTGAGTACGGGATTTTCCTTAAAAATCGTCATCGTCATCATCATAGCCGCCGCCGTGGCTATCGAAGCCGAGGTCTTTAAACTCGTCGTCGAGGCCCAGGTCATCGTCGTCGGCCTTCTTACGACCGCCGCCGCTGCCGCTTTTCGATTTCGGCAGGTCAAATTCTTCAAAGTCTTTGTCCATCGCAAAGTCGTCGTCGTCGTCATCCATGTGGTCTGCGTCGTCGAGGTCTTCGTCGTCCTCCTCTTCGTCGTCCACCGGGCGTTTAGAAGCCGTTTTTTTAGGCGCTGTTGCCTTGGCAGAAGCGGCCTTTTTGTTTTCCGAATCTTCGTCGTCCCCGGCAGCTTTTTTAGAAGCTTTTTTGGCAGGGGCCGCTTTTTTGGGTACAGCCGGTTTTGCAGCAGTTTTTTTTGCAGGTGCTGCTTTCTTTTCGGGGTTCGTTTTCATGGTTTCGTGTGCAGTCGCGGTCTGTGAAATTTGGAGGGTCAAAATTTTCGCACAGCCGTCAAAAGTCCAAAAAAATTTTTCCGGTTTTTAAGGCTTACTTTCCGCCGCCAAGTGCTTTTTCCAAAAGCTGCTCGCGGTGTACGCCGTTGGAGATATAGCGCACCGGTACGCCGATGTAATCTTCGATAAAACGGCAGTATTCGTTGAAGGATTCCGGCAGTTCGGCAAGGCTTCTAACGGCAGAAAGCGGCGCTTTTTTCCAGCCTTCAAACTCAATATAAACCGGCTTCACTTCGCCGTCGCAGAGGTCGAAGGGCATTTGCGTGGTCTCTTTTCCGGAAACATCATAGGCCACACACACTTTCAGGGGCGAAAAATCGTCGAGCACATCGGTTTTGGTGATGATGAGCTGCGTAACACCGCTCAGCAGGCAGGCATAGCGCAGGGCTACGAGGTCCATCCAGCCGCAGCGGCGCGGGCGGCCCGTGGTAGCGCCAAACTCGCCGCCGGCCTTGCGCAGCGCCTCGCCTTCTTCGCCGAAAAGCTCGGTCGGGAAAGGCCCGGAACCTACGCGGGTGCAATAGGCTTTGGTGATGCCATAGACCTCGCCGATGCGCGAAGGGGCAATGCCCAGCCCGGCGCAGGCACCGGCAGAAAGCGTGTTGCTCGACGTAACAAAAGGATAGGTGCCAAAGTCCACATCGAGCATAGAGCCTTGTGCGCCTTCGGCCAGGATTTTTTTGCCGGCAGAAAGCTGACTTTCTATCCAATATTCGCCGTCCACAATTTGCAGGCGGCGCATTTCTTCGATGCTTTTCAGGAAATCTTCTTCCCAGGTCTGCCAGTCGATTACGGTGTCGTAATGCGAGAGGAGTTGCAGGTGTTTTTCCCGGATTTTGGCGTAGCGTTTGTCGAAATCAGGACTGAGAATATCGCCTACACGCAGGCCGTTTCGGCCGGTTTTATCCATATAGGCCGGGCCGATGCCCTTGAGCGTAGAGCCGATTTTCTCCACGCCTTTGGCTGCTTCGGAAGCCGCATCGAGGGCGCGGTGCGTGGGCAGGATGAGGTGTGCGCGGGAAGCGATAAAGAGGCGGTCGAGCGCGTCGGGAACGAGTTCGGTGATGGTACGCAGTTCTTTGAGCAGCGTTACCGGGTCGATGACCACGCCGTTGCCGATGAGGTTCTTGCAGTGTGCGTGAAAAATGCCCGACGGAACGGTGTGAAGCACCACTTTGCGACCTGCTACATAGAGCGTGTGGCCGGCGTTGGGGCCGCCCTGAAAGCGGGCAATAACATCATAACGGGCAGCCAGGAAATCCACTATCTTTCCTTTTCCTTCGTCGCCCCATTGCAGGCCCAGCAAAACATCCACCATGATTTTAGGAGGTGATTTGATTCTTTATTAAAAAAATGAGAGAAAACCGCTTTCCGGGATTTCCGGAAAACGGCGCCGCAAAGAAACGGCGGGAAAGACGAAAGTATCAAGACACAAGTATCAAGACGAAAGTATCAAGACAC
Organism: Bacteroidetes bacterium UBA1952; assembly: GCA_002336725.1. GTDB lineage: Bacteria > Bacteroidota > Bacteroidia > Chitinophagales > Chitinophagaceae > UBA1952. The sequence goes on from DDEO01000161.1 coordinate 2,454, forward strand.
AAGTATCAAGTATCAAGTATCAAGTATCAAGACGAAAGACAAAAGAGAATAAGCCGCAGGCTCCAACATTATCCAGCGCGTGTTTGAGACCTGTCAGGTCCGTAGCGAAGCGAAGGATGCCTGACAGGTCCGTTCAATCCTACGCAAAATTCCAACCTTACTGCCAGATAACCTCTGACCTGACAGGCATCTGCGTCCGCCAGAGGCGCACTTGACCTGTCAGGTCCGTAGCGAAGCGAAGGATGCCTGACAGGTCCGTTCAATCTTGCGGGAAATCCCAACCTTACTGCCAGATAACCTCTGACCTGACAGGCATCTGCGTCCGCCAGAGGCAGACTTGACCTGTCAGGTCTAAGCCACACGCGAAGCGCCGCCGTCTTTCTTGCCCATCATCGACATCATCTGCTTCATGGTGTGCTCCATGCCTTCGGTGCTGCCGTCGAGGAAAATGGTATTGCCTTTTCCGGCTTCGGCAAAATGCTTGATAGCGTCCGTCCACATCGAAAACAGGATAAACGAAGCATCGAGATGCGCACGTTCCATTTCCTGCGCCGCCATCGCCATGCCTTTAGCCACTTCTTCGCGGAAAAGCGCCACGCCCTGCCCGCGCAACTGCGCCGCCTGCCGTTCGGCCTCTGCCGAAATCTTAATGGCGTTGCCTTCCGCTTCCGCGCCTTTGGTCTTGGTAATGAGCAAGGCCTGCCCTTCGTTTTCGGCGGCTGCTTTGAGGTTGTTGGACGCTACCACCTGCGCCATCGAGCGCATGATGACCTCGTCGAAGGTGATGTCGTTCATCTGCAAATCAATGAGGTGATAGCCCCAGTCTTCGAGTTGGCGGTCGAGTTGCTCTTTGACGTGCAGGATGATTTCGGTGCGCAGCAGCAGGACTTCGCTTTGGCGGCGGGTAGCCACAAACGCCCGTACCGCGCCTTCTACGGAGCGCACGAGCGCCTGCATAAAAGACTGATTGTCCACAAACTTAAAAGCCACGCTCTTGATGGTTTCGGCTTCCTGATTGAAAACCGCATACAGCAGCATGGCGCTGAAGTTTACATTGGCTTGGTCTTGGGTGATGGCTTGAAACTTCAGTTCGATAGACCGGTTTTGGATGGAAATACGGCTGTAAATTTTTTCAATAAACGGAATTTTAAAGTTCAGGCCGGGGCGCAGGATGCGGCTGAATTTGCCAAAAATCGTGGTAACGGCAACCGTCCCCTGCCGCACCGTTACGAAGGCGCTCAGCAGCAGCAGCACGAATAATATCAGCAGACCGAGGAGGAAAGGATTCATAAAAAAGCAGCGTTTATTTTGTCAAAGAGGCGCGGAATGAAAAGCATTCCGGCTGCAAGCTAATCGTTTGCGGCCTACTTTGCAGGGTTATTTGATGCGTCTGGGTTTATGGCCGCAAAAAAGCAAATATTACAAATAGCGCTTCTGGAAGAGGATTTCTTCGACGGCGCGGCGTTGATAGGCGTAGCTTCTCCCCTGCCGCCCTCGCGTTTTTGCGCGCTGCTCAACCGCTCCTTCGACGTGCGTCTGCAACGCGAACCGGAGCAGGACCTCTGTATGCAGATGGCAGGGCAAGGCGGTACCAAGCGTTATTTTCCGGTATTTCAGGAGCGATTAGAGACCGAGGCGCTGGAGATGACGCTCTACCGGCTCAAGGGTATCGGCGGCGAAATGCTGCTGCCGGAAATCCCGCATCTGGATTATATCTGGCTGTTGCGCAGCAACACGCCCGAAAAAGATGCCGAAGGCTATACGGCGCTGCTGCGGCGGTTGCCCGGCGTACAAATGGCACAGGTGATTGGCGTAGAGCAATTGCGGAATGCGGCCAATTTGGTGTTGTAAATTTGTTTTTACCCGTAATAAGGCGGCAAAAATTGCAGGTATGAAAGGTGTTTTTAGGAACGCTAAAGCGGTTGCAGGTTTGGTCGAAAACAATTTTGTGTAGAAAAGTCCCGCAGGGACGCAGGTTTCCGGAAAATGGCTTTCGCTTTACTACCAAACCTGCCTCCCTACGGGGCTAATTTCCGGAAAACGCACCTCCCGGAAGATATATTCGTCCCTCTTTGCGTAATTTCCGGAAATATATCCCAAAAAGACCTGCCGCCTTCGGCATTTGCCCCCCCGCAGCGCCGAAGGCTTTTTTTAGGGTTTTAAAGAAAAAGATACCGGAACCGACCAACACAATTTCCACACCTGCTTTCCGTTTATCCAAACTTCTCTGTATTATCTCCGTATTTCTGTTTTTCTTTGCGCCCCATGAATTACCGTAAGCTCAATAACATCTTCGGATGGGTGGCTTTTGCTATTGCCGCCATTGTGTATCTCCTGACCATGGAACGAACCGTTTCGTTCTGGGATTGCGGAGAATTTATCTCTACGGCCTACAAGCAGGAAGTAGGCCACTCGCCGGGTGCGCCGTTCTTCGCACTTATTCAGCGGATGTTTGCCCTCTTTGCCGAAAATGGTATGATGGCCGGCCCGTCTAAAAACGCGGCCATTCTCATCAACGCCGAAAGCGCACTGATGTCGGCAGGCACCATCCTGTTTCTTTTCTGGACGATTACCTATTTCGCCAAAAAGATGCTGGCCCGCGATGTGGACGAGCCGACCCGAAACCAAACCCTGCTGATTATGGGCAGCGGGCTGGTGGGCGCACTGGCCTACACGTTTTCCGATACGTTCTGGTTTTCGGCGGTAGAGGCCGAAGTATATGCCACGTCTTCCTTCTTCACGGCGCTCACTTTCTGGGCCATCCTGAAATGGGAACGCGTAGCCGACGAGCCGCACGCCGACCGCTGGATTCTCTTTATTGCCTATCTCATCGGGCTTTCGGTGGCCATTCACCTGCTCAACCTCCTGTCTATTCCGCCTATCGGACTGGTGTTTTATTTCCGGCGCTACCGGGGCCGCGTTACCACTATGGGCGCGATTGTGGCCTTCATCCTGAGTTGCGTAGTGCTGGGATTGGTGCAGTTTGGCATCCTGCAGGGCCTGCCCGCCATTGCCGGCTGGTTTGAACTGACGTTTGTAAACGGCTTCGGACTGCCTTTCGACAGCGGTGCGATTACGTTCCTGGTGCTGCTCACGGCGGTGCTGGTATGGCTTGTTTTCTGGACGCGCAAAAAGGGTTCCTACTATGGGAATATGGCCACCCTTTCGGCTATTTTTATCCTGATTGGCTTTAGCTCTTATCTGATTCCGGTGATTCGTTCGCGCGCCGATGTGCCGATTGACATGACCAATCCGGACAACACGTTCACCCTGCTTTCGTATCTGCAACGCGAGCAGTTTGGTCAGCAGCCGCTGCTCTACGGCCCCGACTTTGACGCACGCGTAACCGAGGTGGACTCCAACGGCAGTCAGTATAATCAAACAAAAGTCAATGGCAAAGACTACTATCAGAAAGTAGGTGTCAAGCCCAAATACTCGTTTGAAGACGACAAGCAGCGCTTTTTCCCTCGCATCTGGAGTTCCAACGACCCCAGCCATGTGCGCTTCTACCGCAATTATCTGGGCCTCTCGGAAGGCGAACGCCCCACCGGAGCCGATAATATGCGCTTCTTTATGGGCTACCAGATGAACTGGATGTGGTGGCGCTATTTTATGTGGAACTACGCCGGTCGTCAGAACGATTATGAAGGACAGGGCGAAGCCAAAAACGGCAACTGGATTTCCGGCATTGGCTTTGTGGACAACAACATCCGCGGCCTCGGCGACATCAATAAAATGGCCGACGGCTATGTGAATAACCGCGCCCGCAACCAACTGTATTTCCTGCCGCTCATCCTGGGCATCATGGGTCTGGTGTATCAGTTCAACCGCGACCGCAAAGACGGCTGGGTGGTCTTTACGCTGTTTTTCTTTACCGGCATCGCCATCGGCATCTACCTCAACATGACACCGCTCCAACCCCGCGAACGCGACTATGCCTTTGCGGGTAGCACCTATGCTTTTGCCATCTGGATAGGACTGGGCGTATTGATGCTGTATGACTGGATTCATAAAGTGGTGAAAAGCCCGGCAACGGCTTCTTACGGCGCTATCGGCCTTAGCATTCTGGCCGTTCCGGTATTGATGGCTTCGCAGGAATGGGACGACCACGACCGCAGCGGCAAAACACTGGCCCGCGCCACGGCTATCAATACGCTGGAAAGCTGCGAGAAAAACGCTGTGCTCTTCACTTTCGGCGACAACGAAACCTACCCGCTATGGTATGCGCAGGAAATAGAAGGCATCCGCCCCGATGTACGCGTTATCAACACCTCGCTGCTGGGCATTGGCTGGTATATCGACCAATTGACGTATAAAGTCAATGATGCCGATGCCGTGCCGATGACCTGGAAACCCAAGGATTATATCGGCGATTCGCATAACTACGTGATGTATTTTGACAACCCATCGATTCCGAAAGACCGCTTCTTTCCGCTCTCGGAAATCGTGAAGTTTTATACCTCCGACAACGATGCCGAGAAGCTGATGGACAACAGCGGTCGCCGCGTAAACTACCTGCCGACCAAAAACCTGGAAATCCCGGGTGCCGACGCTGCCACGCTCCGCACGATGGGCATCACCGCTGCCGACTCCAACGCCTCGCAGCCGGTGCGTTTTACGCTGCAAAAAGATATGCTGCAAAAAGACGAACTGGCGCAGCTGGCTATCATCTCTGCCGTGGCCGCCGAAGGCTGGAAACGTCCGATTTATTTCTCTTCCCTTCAGGAAACCGGCACTTACGGCCAATTGCAGGAATACATGAAGCTCGAAGGAACCGTGTATCGCCTGACACCTCATCGAAACGCGACCGTGCAGAATGCGCCTACCCGCGACGGCGGCTATGTGGACCTCGACAAATCGGTGCGGCTATTCAAAAGCCTTTATACCTATGGCAACGCGCAGGGCAACAATGTGTATTTTGATGAGAAAAACCGCCTGATGTTTATGAGCTATCGCATCAACGCTTCGCGCATCGCCGAAGAGCTGGTAGCCGCCGGGCGCAACGCCGAAGCCGTTGAGGTACTCGACAAGGTGATGAACGGCATCTCGGAGCGCAGCGCCGCCTACGACGGACCGGTGCTGTATATGGCCCGCGCCTACTATCTGGCCGGTGCGCCGCAGAAAGGCAAACCGATTTTTGAAAAGCTGATTCGCAACAGCGAAAATGACCTGAACTGGATTTTCACCCTGCCGGAGGATGCCCGCAGCGGCAATCAGCGCGATCTGGAGCAAGACCTCGGCATTGTAAACACCATTGCGCAAGTGCTGAAACAGGCGGGCGACACGGCTTATGCCCAGCAGGTAGAGCAAAAGTTTCAGGCAATGCTCAACCGCGCACAGCCCCTGCTGATGCGCCGGTAGCAAAAATTTCCGGAAACCAGCCCGGTTTTCTATCATCAAAAAACGAAATCCCCTGCAACTTTGCAGGGGATTTTCCGTTTAAAAAAAACCATGTCAAAGCGTCTTCTTGGATTTCTTTTATTGCTGTTGATTTCCGGCCCGCAAACCGGTTTTGCACAGCAATCGCTTCCTTTTCAACCCCGTTCTATAAAAGGGCTGATTGTGTTGCTGCCTTATAGCGCACAGCGCATACGGGTGCTGAAAGAGCAGGGCGACTTCGCCACTGCCGACGTGCTGGCCCGCGATTACGCCGAGATGCGTCAGCATATCATTGCCGATTTTAAAGACAATTATTCTTACGGCGCGTTTTATTTCCTGCCCGACAGCGCGGCTTATACGCTTCAGGAAAAAGCCGACTGGCGCAACCTGCTGCTCGGCCCGGATTTGCAGCCGGTGTCAAACCCGGTCATCAGTCCGGCAGATACGGCGGTGCTGGTGGCGCAGTATGGCGTGCGGGCGCGAGCCGTAGAATCGTCCGAAACCATGCAGGGAAATGAAGATCGTTATGGCGATGATTTTCTGGCCGGCATTTATCCGTCTTTTATCCTGACAGATAAATACCTGCAACCGTTTCCGCGCAAGATGCGCCGCCTCAAAGGGGTAAAATATACCCCGCAGCCCCTGCGCCATCCCCGCTGGGTGTATTACTACCGCGCCAAACGCTTTCAGATTGGGTATAACCATGCCGCTTCCGGACTTTCGGCACGCATCGCGCAGACGTTTGGCCCGCCGCCGGCGCGGGATTAAAAGCACTTCCCCTAACGGTTGTTTTTTCTAAAAATAAAAAATCCTTTCTGCCGAAAACAGAAGGAACTTTTGGGTTTTGGAGATTACCAGCGGGCGGTATCTTTCGTATCTTAGCCTTATGAAAACGAAAGAAAAGAGAACCATTTCTACAAAAATGGTTTTAAAGAAAAAGGTTACTCCGGCGGCAAAAAAAGAAAAGCCGGGAACGAAAGAGGCGCTTCGCAAAGCCTTTGATTTCGCCGATAAAAATCCAATTGAATTCTACGGGAAGTGAAAGTTGTCATTGATACTGATGCGCTGATTGGTTTTTATAGAAGCAAACGGGACCGCGAAGCGTTTTTTGAGAAAGAAGGAATTACTGCCTATGCCATCAGCGTCGTTACTTATCTGGAGTTTTTGGGCGGAGCGCAGCCGGAACGAAAAAAGGAAGCCCGAAAATTTCTATCCGCTTTCCGGGTATTGCCTTTTCCAAGCCGAATATTTGAGCTAACAGTAGTTATGGCCAGCCAGGTACAGTTGAAAAAGAAAGGCAGTTCTGATATACTGATTGCCGCTACTGCGCTGGCCAACGGTTATGCCGTAGTTACTCGGAACGTACGAGATTTTGAAAACCTGGGGGTAGAAATTGTCCCGTATAATCCATAGCGGATGACCACGCCGGAATTTTCCGGAAAACAAAAAATCCTTTCTGCCCGAAAACAGAAAGGATTTTTACTTTTAGAGGTCACCAGCGGATTCGAACCGCTGTAGCAGCTTTTGCAGAGCTGAGCCTAACCACTCGGCCAGGTGACCAATGCGGTTGCAAATGTAGTCAAAATCCGTTTCTTCGCAAATCCTTTTGCCAAAATAAAAACCCACACCATGCTCCCGGAACCTATCGCGCCTTCCGAACTCGTTATTACGCCTCACGGAACCATCTATCACCTCGACCTGCACCCCGACCAACTCGCCGATACGGTGATTACCGTGGGCGACCCGGGTCGCGTGGCCACCGTCTCGCAGTATTTCGATGCCATCGAATCCAAAGCGGCACACCGCGAATTTGTTTCGCACACAGGCCGCGTGGGCAGCAAGCGCCTCACGGTTCTCAGCACCGGCATTGGCCCCGACAATATCGACATCGCTTTCAACGAACTCGACGCGCTGGCCAATATTGATTTTGAAACCCGCACCGTGCGCCCGGAAAAACGGCGGCTCAACATCATTCGCCTCGGCACCTGCGGCGGCCTGCAACCCGAAATTCCGGTGGACAGCCTTGTGGCTTCTTCCTTCGGCATTGGGCTGGACAATCTGATGCACTACTATGCCTACGAAGCCAACCCGGAAGAGTTTTTTATCCAAAATGAATTTATCAAACACGCCGGTCTGGAGAATATGCCGGTGCAGCCCTATGTGGCGGAAGGGGCCATCCGACTGCGCAATCATTTCTCCGACGGTATCCACGCCGGCATGACCGCCACCTGCCCGGGGTTTTATGGTCCGCAGGGCCGCATCCTGCGGCTGCCCCTCGCCTACCCCAATCTCATCAACGCCATTAGCAGCTTTGAATGTCGCGGCGAGCTGGTAGCCAATTTTGAGATGGAGACCTCGGCGATGTATGGCCTGGCCAATATGCTGGGGCATCACAGCCTCTCGGTTTCGGTGATTGTGGCGCAGCGCAGCACTGGTCATTTCACCAAAGACGGTGCCGCCGCTGTGGACGCGATGATTCGCAAATGCCTGCCCTTGCTGGAAGCCCTCTAACTTCGCCGCCTCAAAAATCCGTTTTCGTTTGTTCCCCGACTTCCGCTATCTCGTTGCCGCGCTCGGCATAGACCCGCCGCAATGGCTGGGCCTCTTCAAAACCTTTGGCCTGCTGGTGGCCCTGTCGTTTATTGCCGCTGCCGCCACGCTGAGCCTGGAACTGCGCCGCAAGGAACGCGAAGGACTCTTCCGGGCCGACATTGAGGACGTAGTTCTTGGAAAGAAAATTTCCGGAATGCAGACGGCGCTGAATGCGGCGCTCTACTTCCTGCTGGGCTATAAAATCGGCGGTATCATCACCGGCTATGCGGCAGTGATGCCCGACCCGATGAGCTATATTTTTTCCGGAAAAGGCAACTTTTTAATCGGTCTTTTGGGCGCGGCGGCAAGCCTGTATTCGAGCTGGCGTTTTAATAAAAAAATCGGCAACACGCCGCCGCAGGTCAAAAAGCGCCTGATTCACCCACACGACCGGATGTCGCAAATCCTCACCGTAGCTGCGCTGGCGGGCTTTGCGGGTGCCAAGATTTTTAATGCCTTTGAAAGCTGGGATGAATTTATCGCCAATCCGGCTTCGCTGCTGGCTTCGGCGGGCTTCACGTTTTATGGCGGGCTGATTGTGGCAGCAGTTGCGCTGTATTTCTATTCCCGGAAACGCGGCTGGGATTTCCGGCATTTCTGCGATGCCGCCGCGCCCGGCCTGATTCTCGCCTATGGCATTGGCCGCCTGGGTTGTCAGTTTGCCGGCGACGGCGACTGGGGCATTATCAACAGCGCCTACATCACGGCGGCGGATGGCTCGCTGCAACACACTACGCAGCCCGAAGCCTATAAAATTATTTTGCAAAAAGCACCGGCGTTTGCCCGCGATCAGGCGGCCAACGACAGCGTATCGGCGAAATACATTACCGCTCCGGCGGGCGTTCCGCGCTGGCTGGTGGCGATGAATTATCCCCAAAACGTCAATAATGTGGGCATTCCGCTGGCGGGCTGCGAGGGCGATTACTGCGCCGTTTTACCCACCGGTGTTTTCCCCACGCCGATTTATGAATCCGTAGCCGGCATCGGGATTTTCTTTTTGCTGTGGGGGCTGCGCAAGCGCATCCGGCGACCGCTGCACTTGTTTGGCATTTACCTGGTTTTAAACGGGCTGGAGCGTTTTCTGGTGGAAAAAATCCGGGTGAATTACAAATACGACTGGGGCTTTCTGCATCCTTCGCAGGCCGAGATTATCTCGGCGTGTCTGATGCTGGGCGGCATTGTGATTTTGCTTTTTTATCGCCCGAAGCCGGTGCTGCCGGTGAAAAGCGAAGCGGTGGCGGCATAGCGATTTTCCCGCAGACCTTCTGCCTTCCGAAAAACC
>DDEO01000042.1 GCA_002336725.1 Bacteroidetes bacterium UBA1952
GTATCCATGGCTTATCACATCGCCCCTGGCGCACACCCCGATTATCCGGCGCTTGATGTGCTGAACGAGGCGCTGACCAGTGAGCCGAATGGCCGCTTGTATCAAAGCCTTGTAAAAACCGGAAAAGCCGCTACCGTGTGGAGCTGGGCCGCCGGCCTGAAAGACCCGGGTTTCCTTTACATCAACGCCGATGTGCCAAAGGAGAAATCCCTCGACAGCGCCCGCGCTATTATGGCACAAACGCTTGCCGACATCCGCACCAAACCCATTACCGAAGAAGAAGTATCGCGCGGCAAAACCAAGCTGCTCAAAGATTTTGAAACCCTGTATCGCAATACCGCCCGCGTGGGCATTGGCCTGTCCGAGTTTATCGGGCAGGGCGACTGGCGGCTGGGATACCTCTACCGCGACCAGCTGAAGAAAGTAACCGCTGCCGACGTGAACCGTGTTGCCGGCCTGTATCTAAAGCCTTCCAACCGCACGGCGGGTGTGTTTATCCCTACTAACAATGCCGAGCGCACCCAGGTTCCGGTGCAACCCGATATAGCCAAAATGCTCGACGGCTATAAAGGCGAAGCGGCGATGGCTGCCGGCGAAGCCTTTGACCCAACGCCGGAAAACATCGACAAGCGCACGGAGGTGGGCACCATGACCAGCGGTGCCAAATATGCCCTGCTGCGCAAAGACACACGCGGCAACACGGTGGATATGCGCCTGACGCTGCGCCTCGGCGACGAAGCCTCTATGCAAAACAAGGCCGCCCTTGCCGACCTGACAGCGGCAGCCCTGCGACGCGGCACCAAGACCAAATCGATGGCGCAGATTAATGACGCGCTCGACAAACTGCAATCCAACCTGAGCATTGATGCACAGGGACAGGTCGTAGCGGTCCGGCTGCAAAGCACCAAGCAAAATTTTGGCCCCGCACTGGATATTCTGGATGAAATCCTGCACCAACCCGCCCTCACCGACAACGAGCTGACCACCCTGCGCAACGAAGCCGTTTCGGGACTGGAGCAAGAGCGTAGTGAGCCGCAGAGCATTGCCGGGCGCGAACTGAGCCGCATTACCAGCAATTATCCCAAAGGCCATATCCGCTACCCGATGTCGGTGGACGAAGAAGTGGCGGCGCTGAAGGCCGTTTCCTTCGATGATGTACGCAAATTCCATCAGGATTATTACAACGGCTCGAGTGCTACGGTGGCCGTTGTGGGCGATTTTAATGTGGACGACACCAAGAAAAAACTCACCAAGATGCTCGGCGACTGGGCGGCCATTAAGAGCTACACCTATGCGCCGGATGCTTACTACGCCGCGCCGGCCAAGCTGATTGACATTAAAACGCCGGATAAGAAAAACGCGATGATGATGGCCGGAACTTCCATCAAAATGCGCGAAGACAACCCCGATTATCCGGCGCTGACGATGGCCAACTTCATCTTTGGCGGCGGCTTCCTCAACTCGCGCCTCGCTACGCGCATCCGCCAGAAAGAAGGCATTTCCTATGGCGTAGGATCGTATCTGCAAGGCTCCTCGATGGATGAGAATACGGCCTTTGGCGCGTATGCCATCTACAACCCCGATGCCCGCCAGAAGCTCCTGGATGCTTATAAAGACGAGCTGCAAAAACTGGTGCGCGACGGCATTACGGACGACGAACTGAAAGCCGCCAAAAGCGGGCTGCTGCAATACCGGCAAACAGGCCGTGCGCAGGATGCCCAACTTACCGGAAAGCTTTCTTCCAACCTGTATCTGAACCGCACCATGGCCTTCGACAAGCAAATGGACGACCGGCTGCAAAACCTCACGGTGGCCGATGTAAATGCCGCCATTCGCAAATACTTCGACCCCGCGAAGATGAGCTATGTGATGGCCGGCGACTTTAAGTAGGGAGACGAAAGAGACAAAAGTATCAAGACAAAAGACAAAAGACGAAAGTCACAAGACGAAAGATGAAAGATAAAAGACGAAAGATAAAAGACCGAAGACGGAAGATGCCAGGAGATTATGTTTGCAGAGATGCCCGGTCAGCCCGGGCATCTCTTTTCATTTTCCGGAAATACAGCATCCTGCCCTTCCTGTATTTCCGGAAAAAAGTTCCAAATCTACGGGGCCACCTGCCTGCCAGAAGATGTTGGCTGCGCCAGTGCGGGGTTGGGAGGGAAAGGTCCACGCCCGCATCTATGCCCGAACGGCTAAATCAGGTCGAAGGCGCGGGCAAAGCGGTCGATATCCTGGGTGGTGCGGGCGTTTAGCTTGCGGCGGATGTTTCGGCGGTGGGTTTCGGCGGTGCGGGCAGAGATAAACAGTTCGTCGGCGATTTCCTACGCGGTTTTGCCCTGCGCCAGGAGCCGGAGTACCTCGCACTCGCGGCGGCCCAGACTGGAAAAAACAGGCGCTTTTTCGCGCAGGAAGGTAAGCTCTTCGAGCATCCGGTTCACCTTGCGGGTGTAGTGGTTGTCGGGCGTAATATGGTGGGCGGTAGTCAGCAGTGCAAGGGGTTTTCCGGTTTCATCGTGCATAAAAATGCGGATGGCGCTTAGATGCCACTGCCAGTCTTTGTAGCCTCGGATGCGTACTTGCTGAAAAAAAGTAAATGTTTCGCCAGAGTCGTTTCGGGCAACCATGTCCAGCATCTGTGGTACATATTCCGCCGCCTGTTCGGGGTTGAAAAACCGGGGATAATATTCCGGCCCCATTGTTTGCAATTCTTCGAGTGTTATACCCAGTAGATCGGCTCCTTTGGCAGACATATAAACAACGCTACCATCGCGGATATCGTGAATGATAGCCACACCCGGCATGATTTCCAGCACCGGCGCAATCTTCAGGGCTTCTTCATAGATGCATTGCTTAAGGGGGTCTTGTAGAGATAAGGTCTTCATAGAAAACAGGAATCAGGAGCGCATAAATGAGTTATATCACCTCAAATAAAGCGAATTTTTCCGGAAAAAAATACCCGTTTCCGGGTATTGCCCTCCCCCAACCGCCGAACAGTCAGCGCATTTCTGCCTCCGGATTAGCAAACCTGAGACCTTTTTCAATGATTTCTTTTAAGAAGAGTACATACAGCGATGCCGACGCATCAGGCTCCTACCGTTTGGCAGTACGTTCGCGCAGGTATTCTTCGGCTTTCGTGCGGTCGTTATCGGCGGCGATAACGGCATTGAGCACTTCCTGCTCGTCCACGCCGAACTTTTCTTTCAGGTCGTTGATCAGCTCTGTCGTTACCTGGCTGGGCAGTTTGCCTTCGTTGCGTTCTTCGTTTTTCATAACGGTAAAAAGGGGTTTAAAGGATGATTAAAGCACAAACCCTGAAAAAACAGTGCCGGTAGAAAGCGCAAGCGGAGCCGCCTGCCGCAACCGTCTGAGCCGGGTATTGCATTTCCACCAAACCCACGCAGCGGAACGGCGAAAAAAGCCGCTTCTATTAAAGCGCCCTCGGCTGTCGGCTTTACGCTCGTGCCATTTTTTCGTCCCTCCGCCAGACTTCCATGCGCCCTTTGGGCCGCTTCAATATCTTTGTTTGCCACTTCGCTTCCGCTGTTTCAATCGCTTTTGAATCTTGCCGCATGTCTTATACCATCCTGAGCTATACTGATTTTCCGCTCCAAACGGCGCAAAAGAAATATGATAAAGTACTGAAAGCACTCCAGCAGGGAGATTTCAAAACGGCAGATGTCAGGAAGATGCAGAACACCGGCTACTACCGCGCCCGGCTAGACCGCGAGGCCCGGCTGCTCTTCAAATTTGTGCGCTACAACGGCGAGACATTCCTGCTCCTGCTCGAAGTATTGCCCCATCACGAATACGACAAATCGCGCTTTCTGCGCGGCGCACAGCCCGACGAGGCCGCCTGGATGCCCCTTGCCAACGCTGCCCAACTCAAGCCGGAAGATGCAGAAGAAGTGCGTTACCTCAGCCCTGCCCATAAGACGCTCCACTTCCTCGAAAAATTCATCTCCTTCGACGAAGATCAAAACCATATCCTGCACCTGCCCGTGCCGCTCATCATCATCGGCTCGGCGGGCAGCGGCAAAACGGCCCTCACGCTGGAGCGGCTGAAACTATTGAAGGGCAATATCGCTTACGTGTCGCTATCGCCGTTTCTGGTGGAAAACGCCGAAACCCTTTACTACGCGCAGGGCTACGAAAACGAAAAACAGGAAATTGATTTTCTCTCCTTCCGCGATTATCTGGCAGGCCTCCGCATTCCCGAAGGAAAAGAGATTGACTTCCGCGCTTTTGAAGGTTTCTACAACCGCCATCGCGGACAAACGAAGATCAAAGAGCCGTATAAACTCTACGAAGAATTTAAAGGCGTGATTACCGGCTCCATAACCGACAAACCTTATCTCAGCGCCGAAGATTATCAGGAACTGGGCATCAGGCAGTCGGTTTTTTCAAAAGAACAGCGACCGGAAGTCTATGATCTGTTTAAAAAATACCTGAAATTCCTGGAACAGGAAGGCTTTTACGACACCAACCTGCTCTCGCACGCCTACCTCGAAAAGGTGCAGCCCATCTACGACTATCTGATTGTGGATGAGGTGCAGGACCTGACCAATATCCAGCTTCGTCTGATCCTGAAATCGCTGAAAAACCCCGTCGGATTTGTGCTTGCCGGCGATGCCAACCAAATCGTGCATCCCAATTTCTTCTCCTGGTCGGCCCTCAAGTCTATGTTTTATCAGGACGGAAAGGGAACGGATATCATCCACATCCTGCGCACCAACTACCGCAACACCAGCGCGGTAACGAATCTGGCCAACCGACTGCTGGAGATCAAAAACCTGCGTTTTGGCTCTATTGACCGCGAAAGCACGTATCTCATCCGCACCGTATCGGAGGCCGAGGGCGCGGTTTCGTTTCTGGAAGACAAGGCCGACGTAAAGGAAGAACTGAACCGCAAGACGCGCAACTCTACGCAGTTTGCCGTGCTGGTGATGAACAACGAAGACAAGGCGGCAGCGCGTAAATTTTTTAATACACCGCTCATCTTTTCCATTCAGGAGGCCAAAGGGCTGGAATATCAAAATATCATCCTGCTGAATTTCATCAGCGACCACGACAAGGAATTCCGGATCGTGGCCGAGGATATTTCACCCGAAGACCTGACCGGCGAACTGGTGTATGCCCGCAACCGCGACAAGAGCAACCGCGAGCTGGATACTTATAAATTTTATGTCAATTCGCTTTATGTAGCCATGACGCGGGCGGTGAAGAATCTTTTCGTCATCGAATCGGCCCGGAAACACCCCATGCTCCAATTGCTGGGCCTGGCATCGGTGAAGGAGAAACTGGCGATCAAAGAAGAACAATCCAGCCTGGCCGACTGGAAAAAGGAAGCGCGACGGCTGGCACAGCAGGGCAAACAGGAGCAGTCGGACGCTATCAACCGGATTATTGCGCAGCAGGAAAACAAAATCGTACTGAGCGCCGAAGAACTGGAACAGTTGAAAACCGAGGCGCTGGACCCGCTACACTTCAACAATCAGGCGAAAAAGAAGCTGTTTCAGTATGCCGTTTCCGCAGACGATACGGCGCTCATCAACCAACTGGAGGCGCTGAAATTTCCGGAAGCACGGAAGTATGTCGAGAAGCGCGAGCGGGATTTCAACCAGTTTGTGGCCGATGTGCGCACAGAAAAGCTGGACGACAAAAACCGGTATTTGCAGCAGTATGGTGCCAATTTCACAAGCCGCACCGGCATCCATGGTGTCTTTGTCGCCATCGACTCGGAGGCAACCAAAAGCCTGAAGTATCTGTTGCAAAACGGTGCCAGCCGCACGGCAAAAAATGCCGAAGGGCTGATGCCGATTCAGTTTGCCATCCGGCAGTATTCCGTAGAAACGGCCATGGTAGCCTACTATAAACAGCAGGGAAAAACCATAAAGCCGGCGCATAATATCTCGCTCTTTGGCCGCGTTTACGACACGCTAAAGACCAATAGCCTGACCACCATTTCCGGCGACCGGCAGTTTAAGATCAGCAGCCATACTATGGAATATTTCCTGCTCAACTTTATGGCCGGGATGATGGAGCATATCCGGACGGTAAAGACCGCGAATGCGCGCCGCCGCCTGGAGAATATAGATCCGAAGTGGGTGGAGCCTCTTATGGAGCAGAAATTACGGGAGATAGCTCTGGGGCTTTCGATGGACGATATTATGACCTTCATTGCGGCGCTCCCCAATGCCGTGCTGCCCGAATATCGCAGGAAGCGCAACTACGTCAATTCTATTCTCGCTAAAAACGAAGTGAACCGGGATGATCCCTACAACCGCAAGCTGTTTAAGCGTACGGCACGGGGCATTTATATCGTGAATCCGGACTTGCAGTTGATGAGCTATTAGCGGCAGACGAGGATTTGCGCTGTACGCAGCATTTCCGGGATTCCGGAAGCCGGTATTTTCCGGAAAAACAGCAACCGACCGGCGGCGTTGCCTACTTTAAAAACAGCTTCATACTGTCGAGCGGCGTGGTGGTGGTGAAGGTGTGGGCCAGCCGTCCGCGACTGTTATAGACATTCATCTGCGGCAGCACCTGATATTCATACAGAAAATAAATCAGGTTGCTTTGATCGGTTCCTATGTTCCGGAAGAGCGGCGATTTGGGGAGGGCTGCGCGGGAAAGGAAGGCTTTCATGTGCGACCTTTGGCGCTCCTCGGCCACGAATACAAACTGCGCATTTTTGAACTCCGCCTCGCGGGCCTTGAGGGTATCTATCACCTTCTCACAATGATCGCAGGTAGGCGAGAAGATAAAGAAAACCGTAGGCACGCCGGCTTTGAGTTGCGCGTTGGAAACAGTGCTGCCATCCATGCGTTTGATGAGGAAGGGCGGAATGGCCGCGCCTTTCTTTTTATAGTTGGGCTGTTGGGGCGCTTGCTGTGCCTGCGCATTCAGGGCGAAGGCAGGCAGCAGGAGCAGGAGCAAGAAGAGAAGGCGGCGCATGGACATAAAAAGGATTGGCTACGAAAGCGGCTGTCTAAAGTTATTGCGAACGAGCTGATTTCCCGCACCGATGGCTTTTTCTACGTCTGATTTCCGGAAAAAGCTGCTGCGATTTAGCCGGAAACACCCCTTGCAAAAAAAGGGAATGCTGCATCACTTCAGCACATCAATCACCTTCAGAAACCGCTTCGAAAAATAACTGTTCGATAGCGAACCTATGACTACCCCACCCATCTTTCCGCTGCTGCCGGCGTGAATAAATTCAGTGTCCTTCCCGGCGGGTTTGGTGATGATGCCCACATGGCCCACCGGCCCCGAAGCGTTGCTGCCGGTAAAGAGGATTAAATCGGCCACCCGCGCCCGCTCCAGCGACACTTCTTTGCCCCAGCCATAAAGGGCGCTTGTGGTACGCGGCAATTTCACATCGTGCAGCGCAAATACATACTGCACAAAGCCCGAACAGTCGAAGCCCTTCTCCGGTGTCGTGCCGCCATATCGGTAAGGCGTACCCATAAATTTGACAGCGGTCTGGATAATCTTTTTTCGTTCTGCCGGGATCGCCGCTCCGCTGGTTGCCTTGCGGCCCGCGTGGCAGGAGGTCAGCAGCAGGCCCGCCGTCAGCACGCCCAGGGAAAGCCTTTTCATTCCGGAAATTTCTGAATTGAGCAGCCAAATTACGGCAATAGCTACGGAACGATTTCGCCGCGCGGGCAAGGTATCCCGATTGTATATCCCCCCGACGGGCAATATACCGCTCCTTATTTTCCAGCACCGTATCTTTGCGGCCCGTTACCAAAATTTCCCTCGCGCGTGTGGTGAAATTGGCAGACACGCTAGACTTAGGATCTAGTNNGGCTTGGGGGTTCGAGTCCCTCCACGCGCACAGTTACAAACTCGCAAGGCGTTGATTTTCAATGCTTTGCGAGTTTTTCTTTTGGGGACTGTTGTCGCTTTTGGGTGTTAAAATCTTCCGTTTGTTCCTTCCCGGAGCGCATTCCCGAACGCACAAAGACGCTCTTCCCGCAGCGGCACACCCCACCCAACTCAAAAGCTGCGGCAATTTCCGGAAATTTGCCTGTCTTTCTGCCCTTATAAAAAACACGCTGTTTTGTCCCGCCCGCATCCCCGCACACTCGCCATCGAGGCCTTCGATTATCCGCTGCCCGAGGCGCGCATTGCCACCCACCCGCTGCCCCAGCGCGACCAGGCCAAATTGCTGTGCTGGCACCAGGACGCTATCACCGACCGCCACTTCACCGACCTGCCCGACACGCTGCCTTCCAACAGTACGCTGGTACTCAACCAGAGCCGCGTTATCCCGGCAAGGCTACACTTTGTAAAAGCGACCGGCGGCGTGATAGAGGTTTTCTGCCTCGAACCAGATGCCCGCTACGGCGGCGTAGAAACGGCGCTGGCGCAGCAAGGCGCGGTACACTGGCAATGTATGGTGGGCGGGGCGGCCAAGTGGAAGAGCGGGCAAATCCTGCAACTGGAACACGACAGCCTCGCGCTCACCGCCACCGCTATTACACGGGCAGGCGCATCTTTTAGCATTCTGTTTCAGTGGTCGGATACCGGACTTTCGTTTGCAGCAATCCTGGAAATTTTCGGTGCCATTCCGCTTCCACCCTATATGAACCGCAAGCCGGAGGGAGAAGACCGCAACCGCTACCAGACGGTGTTTGCCCGGCAGCCCGGCAGCGTTGCCGCGCCCACCGCCTCGCTGCATTTTTCGGAAGATTTGCTCCGGCGATTGCAGGAAAAAGGTGTCTCATTTGCCCATAGTACGCTACACGTCGGCGCGGGTACTTTTCAGCCGGTGAAGGCCGCCACTATGGAAGACCACGCCATGCACAGCGAATGGATAGAAGCCGACACGGCGCTGGTTGAAAAACTGCTGACCGGAATTTCCGGAAATATCGTGGCCGTCGGCACTACGGCGCTGCGCACGATAGAAAGCCTGTATTGGATAGGCTGCAAGCTGGCGCAAAATATTCCTATCGACTGGGCAGGCGATGCCGTGGCGCAATGGGAGCCGTACGAACATTCTTATCAGGCGTTGCCGCCCCGCGAAGCCCTTGCCGCCCTGCTGGATTTCCTTCAAAATTCCGGAAATCCCATTCGCACCCGCACCCGGATTTTGATTGCCCCCGGCTATGATTTCCGGCTGGCGCGGGGCCTTATCACCAATTTCCATCAGCCCCGCTCTACCCTGCTGCTCCTCGTTGCCGCCTTCGCCGGCCCGGATTGGCAACGCATCTACGACCACGCACTTTCGCACGACTACCGTTTTTTGAGCTACGGCGATGGAAGCTACCTCACGCGCTAAGACCTGTCAGGTCAAGGGCGAAGCCCGCAGATTCCTGACAGGTCCGATGTGTTTTCCGGAAAATTTTACACGGTTCTCCCGACT
>DDEO01000204.1 GCA_002336725.1 Bacteroidetes bacterium UBA1952
AACAACGAGATTGGCGTGGTGCAGCCGGTACGCGAAATTTCAGCGATTGCCAAAAAACATGGTGTCCTGTTCTTCACCGATGGCACGCAGGCGGTGGGTAAAATCCCAACTGATGTGCAGGCCGACGGCATTGACCTGATGGCGTTTTCGGCCCACAAAATGTATGGCCCCAAAGGCGTGGGTGCACTGTACGTTCGCCGGAAAAATCCCCGCGTAAAAGTAACTTCCCAACTGGACGGCGGCGGCCACGAGCGCGGTATGCGCAGCGGCACACTGAATGTTCCTGGTATTGTGGGCTTCGGCAAGGCCTGCGAACTGGCGATGCAGGAAATGGAAAGCGAAGCCAAGCGCCTCAGCGCCCTGCGCGACAAGCTGGAAGCGGGCCTGTTGCAGGTGGAAGAAGCTTACGTGAACGGCAACCGCGAACACCGCCTGCCCCACACGACCAACGTTTCGTTTAAATATGTAGAAGGCGAAGGGCTGATGATGGGCTTTAATAAAAACATTGCGCTGTCGTCGGGTTCGGCCTGTACGTCGGCTTCGCTGGAGCCTTCGTATGTGCTCAAGGCGCTGGGCCTCGGCGACGACCTGGCACACTCTTCGCTGCGCTTTGGCCTCGGAAGATTCACTACCGAAGAGCAAGTGGATTACACGATTAAAGCCGTTACCGACACGGTGTTGAAACTGCGCGAGATGAGTCCGCTGTGGGAGATGTGGAAAGAAGGCATCGACCTGGACAAAATTGAGTGGGCGCACCACTAACAAGACTTAAAACCGGGAAAGCCATGCAAACGCTCACTTTTGAAATCGCAGACGAAGAAAAGGCAAAGGCGCTGAAACAGGTAGCTAAGGCGCTGGGCATTTCTGTAAAGTCTTCTACAAAGAGAACTAAGGGAAAGGCGAAGGAAGAGAAGCCTTATAATCCAGAGTTTGTGGCGGAAATCTTGCAGTCCGAAAAAGACATTGCAGACGGCAAGGGCATTCGGATTACGCTGGACGATATATGGAAATCGTAATTTCGCCCAAAGCACACGCTGATTTAGAGCAATGGCAAAGGGCTGGGAAAACCGCTTTGTTGAAAAAGGTGCGCACACTCCTGGAAGCTATTGCCCAAGACCCGTATAAAGGCATCGGAAAACCTGAAATGCTCAAACACGGATTATCTGGCAGATGGAGCAGAAGAATAGATAAAGAACACCGGCTCACGTATCGGATTGACGAAGCTACCATCACGATTCTTTCACTCCGAGACCATTACGAATAAACCCCTAACCTGCTTATGACCACACTCGTAGTAGAAGTTCCCGAAGGCGGCAATGTGAAGGCCGTAGAAACTTTTCTGAAGGCAATGGGTTTTCCTTTTAAGAAATCCAAAGCAAAAGAGGAGAAGCCTTATAACCCGGAGTATGTAGCTATGCTGAAAGAGTCGTTTGCGCAAATTGAGCGGGGCGAAGTTCACAAAGTAGATTTAGAGGAGTTTTGGAAATAGTTTATTCTTCTAAAGCGCTCGAACATCTACAATGGTGGAAGGCATCCGGCAATAAGAAAATTCAGGAGAAAATTTCTAAGCTGATAGCCGACATCAAACTTCACCCGGAAACCGGTCTCGGAAAGCCGGAAATGCTCAAGCACGATTTTAGCGGTTACTATTTCCGCAGGATTAACGCAGAGCACCGACTTGTGTACAAAATTGAGGAAGGAACTGTTGCTATTGCTTCCCTCAAAGGCCATTACACCTAAAACCCTCTAAAAAAACGCCGACTATGGAAACCCTTATCATTGATGTTCCGGACGACGATAAAGACAGGCAGCGGGCGCTGGAAGCTATCCTGAAACTGATGGGCTACCCGTACACCAAGACCAAATCTGCTACGGTTCCCCAAAAAGCCAAAAAGACAGCTTCCAAAACCAAAAAAGCGTAAGCAAGCATTTTCTCACCCCCCAACCCTAAAAAACAATCCCCAATCATGGCATACTCAGATAAACTGCTCGACCACTACAACAACCCGCAAAATGTGGGCACACTGGACAAGAGCAAAACCAACGTAGGAACCGGCCTCGTAGGCGCGCCGGAATGCGGCGACGTGATGCGCCTGCAAATCGAAGTGGACGAAGAAAGCGGCCTCATCCGCGACGCGAAGTTTAAAACCTTCGGCTGCGGCTCGGCGATTGCTTCTTCCTCGCTTGCTACCGAATGGCTCAAAGGCAAAACCGTAGACCAGGCGCTCGCCATCGACAACATGGAACTGGTGGAAGAGCTGGCCCTGCCGCCGGTAAAAATCCACTGCTCGGTGCTGGCCGAAGACGCTATCAAAGCCGCCATCAACGACTACCGCGTGAAAAACGGACTGCCTGCCCTCGAAGAAAAGAAACACCACTAAGCCCCAGAGAGCCTGCCGGCTTAGAAAAGACACCTGCGCGTTTATGATTTATATTAGCGATAAAGCCGTAGAAAAAGTGCGCCGGCTCAAAACCGACGCGGCCCTTGGCGACGACTATTTTCTGCGCGTGAGCGTGGTAGGCGGCGGCTGCTCCGGCCTGTCCTACAAGCTGGACTTCGACAATGAGTCGCAGCCCAACGACCAGATTTTTGAGGAGAAAGGCGTGAAACTCGTTACCGACCTCAAGAGCTTTCTGTATCTCTGCGACACCACGCTTGATTTTACCGACGGGCTGAATGGCAAGGGCTTCTATTTTGAAAACCCCAATGCCTCGCGCTCCTGCGGCTGCGGCGAGAGTTTTGCCGTGTAACACGCT
The DNA here is from genome assembly GCA_002336725.1 of Bacteroidetes bacterium UBA1952. GTDB lineage: Bacteria > Bacteroidota > Bacteroidia > Chitinophagales > Chitinophagaceae > UBA1952. The sequence continues at coordinate 2,758 of DDEO01000204.1, forward strand.
TTATTTTCCGGAAATTTAAACTTCCAAAGCCCTGTGTACGTCTGTTTGTACACAGGGCTTTTTAGTGTCCGGAAGCATTTTTAGCCAACTGCCTCCTTACGCAGAAAGCCCTGCCGGCCGGTTCCGGCATTATTTTCCTAACCGTTTCCAAACTGCTAAAAACTGCATTCCCATGAAAAATCTATTTTCCTTCCTGCTGTCCGCTGCGCTGCTCGCGCCTGCTGCCTCTTTTGCACAAACGACTTCTAATCCGCCCAACAAAAAGAACAGCGATAAGCGGGCCGTTCGCAAACAGATTCGGCAAGAAGACCGGGCATATCAGAAAGCCGCTTCCGAAACAACGGTGAACAATCCTCAAGACACCACTTCCGGCGTTCCGCTGAACAGCCAGCGCGAAACCGACCTCAAGAACGGCGGCGCAGACCGGACAGGCGGCCAGTCTGCCAAATAAAGCCCGGATATTTCCGGAAAAAGCCCGGCAGGAAGACAACCTGTCGGGCTTTTCTCTTTAAAAAAAAGAATACAAATGAACGGGTATAAACCACATCCGGAGGCAGAATAAGGGAACTTTCTCCCCTTTGCTTATCGCCCCCGGCCACCAGTGTTTGCAGGCAGCGGAACACCGGTATTGGAGTTTAAATTCCGGTATTCGCCCCGCTCGTTGAGGCGAATCTCATCGCGTCCCATCACGCCGTTGGTTCCTTCATCGATGGTGCGGCTCTCACCGCCGTAGCGGTTGCGGGAAACGAAGGTATAGGTGCTGTCGTAGCTGCGGATTTGCGCACGTCGGCGGGCAGCATCCTGACCGCTCCGGTCGTTATAGCCTGTAAAATCAGAATAGTTGATGTCGTAATTGTGTTTCCCGGTGCTGGGCTTTTGAGCGGACTGTTTTTTCCGGGATTGCGCCTCCGCTGACGGAGAGAGCAGCAAGAGGCTGAACAAAAGGATAGCGAGCTTTTTCATGATCGGCGGGCGTTTTGTCGGTTGAGAGAAAATGGCTTTGAAGATACTTTGAAAAAGTAATGCCACAAGAAACAACCGGTTTTTAAAAATATCAAGCCCCTGTGCCGATCTTCTGCATTTCCTTATGCCCCTATCGTTTTTCTTCATGGCCCGCAGCGCAGAAAGGGCGTATTTTTGCAGCAATATCTTAGCAACCTCATGATGAAAACCGGCAATCCCATTGTAAGCATTTATACGGAGATGACTCCGAACCCGGAAACGATGAAGTTTGTGGC
>DDEO01000186.1 GCA_002336725.1 Bacteroidetes bacterium UBA1952
TGCTGCCCGCCGCCGCAGCAAACACCTGCCCACCGCCGAAGACCTGGCCGTGCCGACCCGCATTGCCGGAAATACGTTTCTGTGGAGCATCCTCGAAAACGCTTCTTTTCAGCAGCGCATAAAGGAATCTTCGCTGGAACAACACATCACCGAAGACTACCTGAAGACCAGCTACAAAGCCCTTCAGGCGCTGCCCGAATACCACGCCTACAACGCCGAAACCGAGCGCACGCCCAAAGCGGAGAAAGCCATGATGCTGGCCATCTGGGAAAAGCTCCTCAACGGCACCGAATGGGGACAGGACGTGCTGGCGAGCGAATTTGCGGGCTGGGAAGACGATGCCGAGGTGTATGCCATGCTTTTGGAGAACTTCTTCCGCAAGCCCGGAAAAACCTCTTTTGCGCAACTGCTGAGCGAAGAAAAGCGGCAATATGCCAAAGACCTTGTGCGCTACTGCATCGAGAAAGCCGATTATGCCAACGAGCTGATTCAGCCGCGCCTGCGCAACTGGGATCCGGAGCGCGTGGCGCAGATTGACATGATACTCCTGCGTATGGGTGTGTGCGAACTGCTGTATTTCCCTACCATTCCCACAAAAGTTACCATCAACGAGTATATCGACGTTGCCAAAACCTTTAGCACGGCGCAGAGCGGACAATTTATTAATGGCGTACTGGATAATATCCTGAAAGACCTGAATGCGCAAAACCTGATCCGCAAGCAGGATCGGTTGAAAAAGGCGTAATTTCGCACCGTGAAAAAAGGATTTCTTTGGAGTGTTGCCATGGCGGCTGCCTTGCTTTGGAGCGCCTGCACCAATAGCGGCGACCGCGCGACGGCCCTTTCCGGCGATTCTACGCTGCTTTCTACTGATATTGTGCAGAACGCCAACACCGCTTCCGGAACCGATGCCGGTGTGCTGGCTAAGATGCCCGCCATTCAGTTTACAGATACTGTACACGACTTCGGCACCCTGCGCGAGGGCGAGCAGGTGGTGTATGAATATCGCTTTACCAATACCGGAAAAGCGCCGCTGCTGGTGGCCGGCACACAGACTTCCTGCGGTTGCACGGCATCCGACTATCCCAAAGATCCGATTGCACCTGGCGCTTCGGCGGTTATCAAAGTGAAATTTGACAGCAAAGGCAAAACCGGCATTCAGGACAAGGCCATTACCGTAAGCACCAATGCGCCCTATACGCCGACACTGCACATCAAAGGCAATGTTACCGGCGCGTAGTCTTAATCTAACCCATTTCCCCAAAAACGCTTTTTCATTCCCCCCTTTTTTATGAACGTGATTCTTTTTCAGGCCGCCGGCACGCCGAGCATGACCCCGCAACTGCTGATGATGCTGGGTATGGCTGCCGTGATGTATTTCTTTATGATTCGCCCGCAGGCCAAACGCGCCAAAGAGCAAAAGAAATTTGCCGAAGCGATGGGCATCGGCGAAACCATCGTAACCACCGCCGGCATTCATGGCCGCATTCAGCGTATGAACGAAGATGGAACGGTGGACGTGGAAGTGGCCCGCAACACCACGATGCGCATGGAGCGCAACGCCATCAGCATGGAGATGACCAACGCGCTGAACAAGCGCAAAGGCGCGGCTGCGCCGGTGGCTTCTACCTCTACCCCGCTTCCGGAGCAGTCGGTCGTAAAATAAAATACGCTTATGCTTCGGGTGGGTATTACCGGCGGCATTGGCTCCGGAAAAACTACTATTTGCCGGATTTTCGAGGTTCTCGGAATTCCGGTTTTTTATGCCGATGAAGCGGCGCACAAGGTCATGGAAACCGATGCCGCCCTTCAGACGCAAATCGTGGCGCTGCTCGGCGCGGCGGCCTACCCCGGCGGCGTGATAGACCGGCGGTATATTTCCGGAAAAGTGTTTGGATTTCCGGAAAATCTGGCCGCTTTAAACGCCCTGGTGCACCCGGCAACGGGCCATGCCTGGGAGCGGTTTCAGGCGGAAAATGCCGGTGCGCCCTATGTTTTAAAGGAAGCCGCTATTTTGTTTGAAAGCGGCGCACATACGACGGTGGATAAAACCATCTGCGTAACCGCGCCGGAAGCCCTGCGGCTGGCGCGGGCCATGCAGCGCGACGGCGCGGAGGAAGCGGCCATTCGCAGCCGGATGGCGCGGCAGATGCCGGAACACGAGAAGGCAGCCAAGAGCGATTTTGTGATTGTGAATGACGACCAGACGGCGGTCTTGCCGCAGGTATTGGCGCTGGATGGGCTGATTCGTCTTTAAGGATGCCAAACAAGTGCCGCGTTGCAGGGAGACATGGCTTGGAATGGACGCTGGTCAGGCAGCGTTTGGGTTATGATAAAGGATTGAAAATCAGGCATTCTCTACCGTGCAAGGCATAAATAAGTGTGATACTCCTGAACCTGCTTTTTGAAGTAGATTTTGTCGGGAAGTCCAACAATATCAAGCCTTTCGTCGCAATTGTTCCGGAAAATCTAAACCACTAATTTACCCTTTGTGAAATATAGAAGACTGGACACAACCTAAAGCGTTGGTGTCTGGCAAAAACGCCGAAAAGGGAGGCTTCCCCGCTCGGCGAAATCTGCGGTGCAGCATTTGTACGCTTTCCACTGCCTCAGGGTTCCACGGAACGGCTCATACACCTTTGTTGCTACTCCGGCTGCTGCGCCCAAAACACACTCACTGCCTTCCCCGACCGCAGCATTGCCCGACGGATTTCCTTTGGCGTAAAACGCTGTTTTAACGTTTCTTCTACCGACGGATAAAAGCCTGTCATCACCGCCTTTTCGCCTTCGGAAAGCGGCGTGGGCGAGAAACGCACTTTTTGATACACGCGGTTGAATTTCCGGAAATGGTCGCCGTTCAGGCGCTCGTCGGCGTGGTGGGCGAAGGCCTCGAAGCTGCCCGCCTGCTCGATGCCCTGCAAAGCCAGGCGGTAACGCGCGGTTCGCGCGGCCCAATAGGCCCGTTCTTTATCGCCGGAATTTCCGGAAATTTTGCCCCGCAGATACGAGAGCAGCAGTCGCGGAAGGGCCAGCCACAGCGCCAGCAAAAGCACTAAAATTCCGGAAATTCCGACAGTCCATTTCACCCACGATGGCGTTTGGGCGACCGCTTTTTTGTCGGCAGTTTCTTTTTTCTCTGCGGCCACTTTCGGCTTTATATACACATCTTCTACCGGCAGCGGACGCGGCGCTTTTTGCAGAAAAACAGCGGCATTTTCGGGATTTTCTACTCCAAATAAATCGCGGTAGGCCACGGCGGTGAGCGTGTCTTCGGGATGAATATCCTTTAAAGTCAGCCGCAGCGTGTCGTGCTGAATGGGTGCTTTGGAAGCATCGAGGGCAGCGGGCAAATTTCCGGAAACGGGCAACGACCGGTCTTTATAGCTCAGGCCGGTGGTGCGAAGGGCAATTTTTCCGGAAACGGTGTCCACATTTTCCACAATACCATCAATGGCCATAATGGATTTGGGTGGCTGCATAGGCGGCGTACCGTCGGGTTGCGGACTTTCTTCGGCTTCGCTGTTGCCCACCGTAGTGTCGAAATCCAGCCAGCCGTAGCCGGGGAAATACACCTGCACCCAGGCATGTGCCTGATTGGCATAATACCAATACCAGCCTTTGTTTTTGCCCCCGCTGCGGTCCACCGTGAGGTAGCCCACGGCAATGCGGCTGGGGATGTTCATGAACCGCAGCAGGAAAAGCGTGGCACCGGCATAGTAGGCGCAATAACCTTTGCGGTTTTCAAACAAAAAATACAACAGCCGCGAGGCCGACGGAATATCGGGGATGCCGGGGTTGTCGGAATACTGGAAGAGTGGTTTTCCGGCAGCGTCTTTCCGGGTAAAATAATCGCGGACGGCCAGCACCTTGTCAATTCTGGTGGATTTTCCGGCACCGATTTGCGCGGCCAGTTCCTGGATGCGGCTCCACTTCGGGTCGGCGGGAACGGCGGTGTAGTATTTCCGGAAATCTTCGGTTACAGGTGCGTTGATTTCTTTGCGCAGAACCTCGAACCGGTCTTGTTGAAAACGGGCGATTTCCGGGTTTTTCTCCGCGTTTACGTTATACACAAAATACGCCGAGTTCAGCTCGCTGCTCAGGCTTTTGGCGCGATAGGCGGCGTGAAACTCATTGCGAAAATCCGGCTCTACGGTGATGGGCTGCACCGTGTAGCCGATGTGCGGCGCCAGGAAATCCTTTTTGCTCAGCCGCTTGCTATACACCTCAATTTCGATTTCCTTCATCATCTCGTGGCGCTTTTGCAGCCGGTAGATGTTGCTGTCGGTGAAGGTGCGGAAGAGCGGAATGCGGCCCCAGTCGGGCTGAAAAAGGTCGCTTTCCGGAATGAGGCTGTCGCGCTCAAAGGTTTCGGTTTCGGGGTCGAATCGGCTGTAATAAAAAGAGGTGAGATAGAGCGGATTGGGGAAATCGGTTCCCGGAAAATAATTGTCGATATGCGCGGCAAAGACCAGCTCCTTGCTGCGGTTGAAACTGCTGCCCAGACCGGTCGCGTTGTTGAGGCTCATGTTGCCGTCTTTATCTTCCTTCACCATGCCTTTTTGCTGCTGCCCTTCGGCATTCGCGCCGCCATATTTAGCAATCACCTCGGTGATTTTGGGTTTGAAAAGCGGGACGGCCATCAGGGAAATCAGCCCTAATAACAAAATAAAAACGCCCAGCCGCCGGAAGGCCACCTTCCAGAACGCCGCGCCCGAGTATTCGCGCCGGTAAATCTGCTCGCCCATAAAAACGAGATACACCGCCGTGAGCGTGAGCGGAACCGCCTGCCGGATGAAATCCTCGGTTGTTTTTTCGGAGAAACGGGCAATGGTGAACACGCCGGCGACAAAGAAAATGGCGGCCATGACCATGTGCCAGTAGCGCCAGCGCACAAAGCCCCACCCGATTATCCAGCCCAGCAGAAACAGCACACCATAGGTCAGGAAGGCCACCGAAAGGAAAAAGCTATCGAACTCGCCGACGGCGAAATTTTGCAACAGGCCATAGCCCAGATACAGCCCGAAAACCAGCAGCAAAGCCGGTATCAGAAACCGAAACCGGAAGCTGTAGAAAGCGGCTGCCGCCAGCATCCCGATACCAAAAGCGAGGGCCTGTATCAGGGCGCTCATCGAAACGCGCACATCGCTGAGGATGCCGGCATTGGACTGCAATACCCCAAAGTAGGTATTGAGTTGCAGCAGCACATAATAAAAAACCACCGCTACCGGCAGCAGCAGCAACAAAACAATCGCCGGTAACAGGCGTTTTCCAGGGGCATCAGGCGTGAGGGAAGGCATGGGAAAGCAGAAAACCGCGTTGCTACAAAGCTAAAACCGGGCCGCTAAGACGGTGTTTTTCTTTTCAATATCCTAACAGTTCAATATCCTAACAGCCCGCTTTGGGTTATTGTATAGAGCAGTTTGCGCCTATTCTGGAATGAAAGCGATATAAAGATTTGAAAGGTGCCAAATTTCCGACTTATTAAGCTGAACTTTGGACCAATGGAGGCACATTTACAAGTGCTATTACGGCTAGCAGGGGGAGGCCCATTGCCGCTACAGCAACGCTGTCGACTTTCTGGCGGGCAGGCAAATGGGTGCCCTGCCGGTTGTATTTTTGCTGTGAACATAAAAGTGATACTGGCGACGAAGGCGGGAACCCTATAGTTGTCCCCTAAGTTTTAAAAGAATAATACGATGTGCTTTGGGGGTATTTCAGCAAGCAAAGTGACCAGTTTATGCGTTCATCAACTTCATAAAATCTGAATTGGGAGACTAAAACAGGAGCTATTTCCGAAAATTTCTTGCTGTCGGAGGCCTCATATTAAAGTGGAAAAAGTTAAGGGACAGGTTAAGGGCGGGAGCCTTCGCCAAACCACAGATAACGTCGCTACGCCGAGCAGGGGAAGATTAAACTAAATCCGTTTAATATAAGGCCTGTAACATTTCTTAGAAGATGAAAAAGCCAAACATATCAAGCGGCTACTATTTGCTAATTGCAGATAGAAAAACTGGACATGTGCTAAATGTAGATGGAAGCCTTTACGGAGACTTTAATAATGATAGTAAATAATTTTTTCTGAATAAAGAAACGTTACCTGAAATAAGACAATTAGCAAGCGAATTGTTAACATCCCACAAAAACACAGAGTTATTAATTTACCATCATAAAAACGAATTTATTGAAATTCATCAATAATTATTTAAACCCAAAATGCATATTACTGGATGCTGCCGGCCCCGGNNCTGCCGGCCAGCCGCTCTGCGGCTGGGATGCCGACGAGCGGCAGTTCCATAGCGAGTACGACGCGTTGCGCCGTCCGGTTCAGAAATGGGGCGATGGGTTGTTGTTAGAAAGCTACATCTACGGCGAAGGGCAGCCCAATGATAAAGATTTGAACCTGCGGGGGCAGTTGTATCAGGTGAGCGATGGGGCGGGGCAGCTTACCCATGTGGCTTATGATTTTAAGGGCAACGTTTTGGAGACGGCCCGCCAACTCTTAGACGACCCCACGATAGGCGATGCGGACTGGGCGAGGAGTCCTGCCTTAAGCGGCGAGGTGTTTACCGCCTATGCGACTTACGATGCTTTGAGCCGTTTGGTGGACACCAAAGACCCCGGCGGCAACATCCNNGTATGTTCAGGACATCCACTACGATGCCAAAGGGCATCGGCAGGCCATTTGGTACGGCAACGGCACCAAGACGAGCTACGCTTATGATGCGGCTACCTTCCGGATCAAGCGGTTGCTAACGGTGAACCTTGCAACAAACGCCGTAGTTCAGGACCTAAATTATTGGTACGACCCGGTGGGCAACATCACCCGGATAAGCGATGATGCGCAGCAGACCTTATTTTATGCCAATCAGCTTGTAAGCCCGGAGCAGGACTTTACTTATGATGCACTCTACCGGCTGACAGAGGCGAGTGGTCGGGAGCAAATAGCCGACATCTGGCCTGCGGGCATGAACGACAATTGGGACGACGGAGCCTATAAAGCGCCGTTGGGCGGGGATGCGGCACAGCGCTACACCCAGTACTACACTTATGATGCGGTAGGCAATATCTTAGAGCTAAAGCACAGTGCCGGTGTGGGTTCCTACACGCGCACTTACGGCTATGGGACGAGCAGCAACCGGCTGGTGAGCACCGAGGTAGGCACTTCGGCAAGTAGCACGGTGTACACCTACGGCCACGACACGCGGGGGAATATGAAGACCATGCCGCACCTGACTGCCGGTTGGGGATTGCAAAACCAGATGAGCGATGCTCTGGTAGGTGGTGTGAAGACCTGCTACCAGTACGACGGGGGCGGGCAGCGTGTTCGCAAGTACACCGACAAGGGAAGCGTGCAGGAGGAGCGTATCTATTTGGGTAGCTACGAGGTGTACCGGGAGTATGTTGGCGGAGTGCTGGAGTTGGAGCGTACTACCGTGCATGTAAGCGACGACACGGGACGGATAGCAATGCTGGAAACAAGGACACAGGGCACAGACCCAAGCCCTGCAAGCCTCACCCGTTACATCTACTCCAATCATTTGCAGAGTGCGGCGCTTGAGTTGGACGACAGCGGGCAGGTGATTAGCTACGAGGAGTATCATCCGTATGGCACCACGGCTTATCAGGCTTCCAACAGTAGCATAAATGCGGTGGCTAAAAGGTATCGTTTTTCCGGAAAAGAGCGGGACGAGGAGAGCGGTTTGTACTACCACGGGGCGCGGTATTATGCGCCGTGGCTGGGTAGATGGACGGCGGTGGACCCATTGGAAGCGGAATATGCGCCGCTAAGTCCGTACAACTACTGCTTCAACAACCCGGTTAATTTTACGGATGGAAGCGGCATGGGGCCTGATGACGAGACATGGCACGCGCCGCTGGCTAAGTCACCGGCTCCGATAGCTACTTTTGATTACCTGCAAGGACAAGTGATTTATACCCTACCGGAAGTGGATGTTACAAGGTCTCGGCCTAATCCCGGAAGTGCGGTAGATAATACGGCTGTATGGCGGATGGATCCGGTGCAGGTACAAGCAGTCTTGGTAGGTATGGAGCAGCAGCATATATACGAACGGGAAGAGGTGTTAATGGGAGATCGCTGGGGCAATGGCTATATTGGCAGCCGTAAGGCTGTTACGGAACGGATAAGAACGGTTGAAAGGCAGCACGATGATGCGGTTGCAGCCAATATTTTAGGTGGCTTTTTTGGGTCGTTGGGTTATTGGATAGGCGGCGAGCGTGGTGCAGCAATTGGAGCGAGTGTTGACCAAGCCATGGCGGCAGGGGTAGCAATTGGCAGCCCAATCATACAGGCACGGATACAGAGAGGAATTAGCGAGTTGGAAGCCAATGGCGCTACTCAAGCTGTCAGGATTACGAATAGATTCCCTAACGAAAAAGTGCGGGCATGGTATGACCTAAGGGTAAATACATTAAACACTAAAGTGGAGTTTACTGAGGAGAATGCAAGAGCACTAAATCAACAAAGAAATGCACTCAAGATTGAGGCTAGAATGATGATGGCAGATAGAGAACTTGCTGCTCGCCTTGATATTACCGACCCAGTTAGACCGCTGGAATACTATGTGAAAAAGTATTCTGCCCAAGGCTATTCTGGTCAAGCCTTGTGGAAAAGGATAATTCAGGGTACAGTTACGCCAAACCAAAACGTGAACCAGAAACTGGGAATCAATAAAACTTACTACTATGGAAAATAGCGAATTGCTATCAAAGAAATTTTTTTGGAAAAGCCACCCAGAAAACATGAGATACTGGTATTTAGAGGATAAAGGTAAATTTATCCTTCTTAGATTAAATGACTTTCCTGACGAGCCTTTACTTACGATAATCAACGGGCTGGATATAATGGATATTGAAAATAGGCCAATTGGATGGGAATTAGAAGGGTTAGGAAAACCGTAGTTTCAACTAATGTTCTCTACGCCAATCAGTTGGTTTCTCCCGATCAGGACTTTACCTATGATGCGCTGTACCGGCTGGTAAAGTCTAAGGGACGGGAGCAGATAGCCGACATCTGGCTTGCCGGCATGAACGACAATTGGGACGACGGCGCCTATAAAGCGCCGTTGGGTGAGGATGCGGCGCAGAACTACACCCAGCGATATAGTTACGACGCGGCGGGCAATATCTTAGAGCTAAAACACATTGCCGGTGTAGGTTCCTACACCCGCAGCTACGGCTACGGCACGAGCAGCAACCGGCTGGTAAGTACCGAGGTAGGTACTTCGGCAAGTAGCACGGTGTACACCTACGGCTACGACGCACGGGGCAACATGAAGACCATGCCGCACCTGACTGCCGGTTGGGGATTGCAAAACCAGATGAGCGATGCGGTGGTAGGCGGTGTGCATACCTTCTACCAGTACAGCAGCGGCGAGCGGGTGCGGAAGTATACCGACAAGGGCAGTGTGAAAGAAGAGCGCATCTACCTGGGCAGCTATGAGGTATACCGGAAGTACGACGTTTCCGGAAATCTTGACTTAGAGCGCACCACCGTGCACGTAAGCGACGACACCGGAAGGGTTGCGACGCTGGAAAGCCGAACGGTAGGCACTGACTCAAGCCCGGCAAGCCTCACTCGTTATATTTACAGCAACCACTTGCAGAGCGCAACCCTTGAACTAGATGACAGCGGGCAGGTGATAAGCTACGAAGAATATCATCCGTATGGCACCACGGCTTATCAGGCAATGAACGCTTCCATAAACGCGGTGGCTAAAAGATACCGGTTTTCCGGAAAAGAAAGAGATGAGGAGAGCGGTTTGTACTACCACGGCGCGCGGTACTATGCGCCGTGGCTCGGAAGATGGACAGCGGTGGATCCGTTGGAAAGTGATTATGCGCCTTTAAGCCCGTATAACTATTGCTTCAACAATCCGGTTAATTTTACGGATGGAAGCGGCATGGGGCCGGAGGAGGAAACCAAACCTAAAACCTTGTTTATTGATTCTCAATCAGGAAGGCTTCTAGGAGAATTGCCAGAGTACAAAGATCCGGAGAAATTGGAAAATTACTCTTTACCTGACTTAAAGATTAATTTAAGGGCAATTTCAAAGTTGGATTTTGACGATTACAAAGATTATCCATTGGATAAAATGAGAGATTCTATTATAGTGGATAGACAGAAGATAAGTCAAGATTTAGAGACTGCTGTAAAAAGGCATTTTGGGGAAGGTAAAACTTACAAAGAACAGGAGGTTGCTATCTTCTTTGACAATAAGACAAATAAGATTAGTAGTGAACTGCTACCGGATGAGCCTAACAAGAATCACAGCAGTGATATTCACTCTTTTCTTACCTTAACCAGGACTTCTCCATACAACGGGGCCGAATATAAGTTTACAGAATTGGTGCCAAATGGCTCTCGCCCTGAATCCTATAAGGATGTCTCGGCAGAAGCTATCAGCGCTAATGCTAAAGGTTCGGAATTGTATCTTATCGCAATTGCACATACCCACCCCGCTAACGAACCAGGCGAAACTTCGCGGCCGGGCGACCTTAGCAATGTCGGAGGTTCCACCGCCGGTATTAGAAACAGCAAGCCTGACTTGGATTTGCTGATGCAGACAGGGCTGCCGGATTTTATTATTGATGCCCATGCGGTGGATGACTTATCTATTAACCCAAGTTGCGAGTTAGTTTAA
>DDEO01000073.1 GCA_002336725.1 Bacteroidetes bacterium UBA1952
ATTTCCGGAAATCTTGCCTGAAAACAGCCGTGGCAGGCACAAAAAAAAGCGCCCTGACAGGCGCTTTTTGCTTTGCAGAGAAGTAGTTCTCTAATTGAGTGCAATAATTTTTACACGGCGGTCGGCTTTGTTGGCACCACCGCTTGCGCCTGCTTCACCCAGTCCGTGAACCGTTACGCGGTCGGCATGAAGGCCATCGGCCATCAGTTGCGCACGAACGGCTTCGGCGCGCTTCTGCGACAATTCCATATTGTAGTTCGGGTCGCCTGTTACGTCGGCCAGACCATAGATGCGGATATGCGCGTCTTTGTAGCGTTGATTGATGGATTTGGCAACGGCAGAAACTTTCTTTTTGGCCGTTGCGGAAAGTTCGGCAGAGTTGAGTGCAAACATAACATCTTCGCCCATGCTATAGATGCCATATTTCTCATTGCCGCGCACTTCGATGTCTTTATCGTTTACTTCGTTCCAATCTTTAGCAACCGGCGTGTTCCAGTCGATATTGTTCCATGCGTCTGCCATTTTATCACCTGCACGTTCCATTTTGTTACCGGCGCTATCGGCGAGGTCGCCGGCGGTAGGGTCGCCGTTCGGCACCAGTACCGCCGTTTGGTCTGGGGCAGCTGCTTGTTCGGCAGGTGTAGTTTCGCGGCAGGCCGTGAAGGTGAGTGCCAGAAGCGCGGCGGGGATAAGGAGGGTCTTTTTCATAAAGGTTGTTTTTGGGAGAAGAGAGAAAAAAAGAATTGCGGACGAAAAAGGAATTATTCCGTCCGCAATTTAGAAGCAGCAGAGACGGAGTGGACTCCGGACGGCTTAGCGATAGATTTCGCGGCCATTGGCAGCGCGCCACTCGTTTTCAAAGTAATCGGCATCTTCGGCGTTGCGCGGCTTCACGCCCACGACAATATTGCCTTCTTTAATGCCGTTTTCATAAACTTTGGCGCGTTCTTCGGGAATACCGGCACCGATGAGGCCGCCTACCAGACCGCCCGTGAGGCCGCCGGCACCGGCTCCTGCCAGTGCGCCCGCCAGTGGGCCGGCGATAACCAGACCGAGGCCCGGAATCAGCAGGTTGGTGCCGAGTGCTGCAACTGCGCCCACAATAGCGCCCAGTGTGCCGCCGATAGCCGAGCCGGTACCCGTGCCTTCCATCGCTTTGGTACCCAGTTCTGTTTCCACGTGTCCGTCGGTGTTGGCGAAGTGGCGGTCGCGGGCTTCGTCGCTCATGACAACGTTGATGTCATCTGCCGTGTAGCCACGGGAAGTCAGCGAATTGTAAGCACGCTCTGCGCTGGCGCGGTCAGCGAACATACCGGTCATGTGGGAGTCCGGGTTGTAGGTCGTGGTGGTGGTGGTGTGTGTCGTTTCCATGAATAGGAGAGATTTGGGTGGGGTGAATAAAAAGGTTTGTCTTTCCCTTCTAAAATGATTGTGCCAGCTTCGGGTTTCCACGTTTGTTGCATACCCTCCCAAAAGCAAAAGCACCACCCGGTTGGGCAGTGCTTTTGAGGAAAAATTTCCGGAAATCAGAACGGGTATTCTTAAACAGTACGTTTCTTAAAACGCGGGCTAACGACCATCTCCTTGCTGCCGGGCGTATATTTATAGAAACCTTCGCCGCTCTTGACACCGAGGTAGCCCGCCTGCACCATATTGGCCAGCAGCGTTGCGGGCGCATATTTGGGGTGTCCAAAGCCCATGTGCAGCACGTTCATGATGCTATAACAGGTATCCAGCCCGATGAAGTCGGCGAGCTGAAGCGGCCCCATTGGGTGGGCCATACCGAGGCGCATGATGGTGTCGATTTCTTCCACGCCGGCCACGCCTTCCTGAAGCGCCGTGATGGCTTCGTTGATCATCGGCATCAGAATGCGGTTGGAGATAAATCCCGGATAATCGGCCACGACGGCGGGTTCTTTGCCCAGGAAAAGGCTCAGATCATGAACCGTCTGGGTTACTTTTTCATCCGTAGCATAGCCGTTGATGATTTCTACCAGCTTCATTACCGGAACCGGGTTGAAGAAGTGCATCCCGATTACCTTTTCGGGGCGGGAAGTGTAGGAACCAATGCGGGTGATAGAGATAGAAGAGGTGTTGGTTGCCAGGATACAATGTTCCGGGCAGAGCTTATCGAGTTGCTGAAAGATTTTCACCTTCAGGTCAATATTCTCTGTCGCTGCTTCGATCACCAGGTCGGCATCGCTTACGGCTTCTGCCGTGTCGGTATAGGTGGTGATGTGCTGCATAGCCGCCGTTTTATCGGCTTCCGAGAGCGTGTTTTTGGCAATCTGGCGATCCATGTTTTTGCCGATAGTGGCCAGTGCGCGGTCGAGAGCCAGTTGGTTGATGTCCATCAGGTGGACTTCAAAGCCCTTCTGGGCAAAGAGGTGGCAAATGCCATTGCCCATGGTGCCGGAGCCAATAACGGCCACAGTCTTGATGGCATGAAAGGCGGCATGGCCGTTCTGCATTTCCGGAAAGGTAACAGTCTCTGTTTCCGGGGTGGTTGTTTGAACCATTAGAGGAGATTCGGGGGTTTTGAATGAAAGATTTCTCAAAAGGACACCAAAGATAAGCGTTGCAGGAAAGCGGGCTGTTAGGATATTGAAAAGAAAAACACCGTCTTAGCGGCCCGGTTTTAGCTTTGTAGCAACGCACATTCGGTTTTGCAGCCCCCAACCGGCCCTCAGGTGCGGCATATCCGTCATGTTCCCACGCCCGTCGTGCCCGTAGGTGTAAACAGTGCCGCTTACCTCGGTCGTTACCAGCCGGTTATTGCTTGCCCCGTAGCCGTAAGTTCGCTTGTAGGAACCCACATCCGCACTGTGCTTTAACTCCAAAATATTTCCTACTGCGTCATAGAGGTAATACTGCGTGTAGTTCTGCGCCGCATCTGCGCCCAGCGGCGCCTGGTAAGAACGGTCATCCCAGTTATCCTCCCTGCCCATTGTGGCACTATTGATTTGCTCCCGTCCGCTCGCCTCTATCAGCCGGTAAAGCGCATCGTAAGTAAAGTCCTGGTCGGGGCTTACAAGTTGATTGGCATAAAACAGAGTTTGCTGCGCTTCGTCCCTTATCCGGGTGATGTTGCCCACCGGGTCGTACCAATAATTTAGGTCCTGAAGTATCTCATTGCTGTTCAGATTCACCGTCAGCAAACGCCGGAGCCGGAAGGTAGCTGCATCGTAGCGGTAGCTCGTTTTGGTCTCGTTGCCGTACCAGATAGCCTGCCTTTGCCCTTTGGCATCGTAGTGGATGTCCTGAACATACACCACCCCATTGAGCGTTACCGTTTTCAGATAGCCACCTCTATCGTAGCTAAATTCCTGGATGTTGCCGCCGGGGTCTTTGGTATCCACCAAACGGCTCAGTGCATCATAAGTCGCATAGGTGGTAAACACCTCGTGGCTGAGGTCTGGGCCACTCGCCCAGTCCGCATCGCCTATGGTGGGGTCTTTCAGCAACTGCCGGGCCGTCTCCAAAAGGTTGCCCTTAAAATCATAAGCGGAATGGGTAAGCTGCCCCGCCCCGTCGCTTGCCTGGTACAACTGGCCCCGCAGGTTGTAGTCTTTATCAGAAGGCTGCTCTTCGCCGTAGATGTAGTTTTCTAAGAGGCGGCCCTCTCCCCGCTTGCCAACAGGCCTGCGAAGCGCATCGTAGAAATAATGAAACTGCCGCCCGTCGGCATCCCAACCGTAAAGCGGCTGAGTCTTCCTCTTTGGACAAAAATAATATCTAATCCCCGACACCATGACATTCAATAGGCTTTTTAATGCATCCCCGTGCAAAAATAAAAAAGGAAACTACATATAATCCTTGCTAAGGAGCTATTACCTTATTGGCAAAGTCAACATCTCTGGGGCCTTTAGGCATTATCGGTATAACCGGTAATCCCCTATTCTTTTTACCACCGTATGGTTCGTTTGGATTTTCAAGAACAAATAGCTGGTCAATCCACCTAAAATATACCGGGCATAACTTACCACAAATACTTAAATATCTATTGGATTTACTTATTATACAACTCGCTATACTCGCATTATATAAAAGATCAGCTTTTGTATATTCTTGTAAAGATACTTCATATCTAAAAATGCTACTTTGCTTTGATTCATTGATAGCAGGGCCAATTACCACATAAACAGAATCGTAACCATCTGCGCGAAGCCGGTTCATCTGCTTACATAAGTGCTGTTCCAATGAATCAAACACCCTATAGATTATTGGTTCGGGGCAAACTCCACTTTGTTGTCCGACAACAGTTGTATGAATACCCAAAATAAGCACTAAGATAGATAGCACTCTTACATAGTTTATCATCTTCTGTAGTTTTGAAGTGATTTAAAAATCAGAGTGGAGACATCTTTATAGAAAGGGTCAAACTTTGGCATCCGCTCCGTGTCATTCAAATGCTTTGCACCCGGCGCAAGAAGTTGTACGGGAATCTTAGACAAAGTGCCTCCCTTAATAACCCAAGTTGCGAGTTATGGTGT
>DDEO01000082.1 GCA_002336725.1 Bacteroidetes bacterium UBA1952
CCGGAAGCTCCGTGGCCTTTTCTCCGTTTTGAGAAACCTCCCCGGAAGCTCTGCGGCCTTTTCTCTGTTTCGAGAAATCTCCCCGGAAGCTCCGTGGCCTTTTCTCTGGAAATCCCCCCGGCTTTCCTACATTGCCGCCGTTAGCTTCTATCTCTTTTTAAAATAGATTTCTTCCTTAAAATCATGAAACACCTGGTCGTTCTTACCGGCGCGGGCATCTCTGCCGAAAGCGGCATCAAGACCTTCCGCGATTCCGACGGTCTTTGGGAAAATTATCGCGTAGAAGACGTGGCCACGCCCGGCGCTTTTGCCAAAGACCCGGCGATGGTGAACCGCTTCTACAACGAGCGCCGCCGACAGGTAGCCGCCGCGCAGCCCAACGCAGCCCACAAAGCCCTGGCCGAACTGGAAGGCGATTTTCGCGTAACGATTATCACCCAAAACATTGACGACCTGCACGAGCGTGCCGGCTCTTCGCAGGTGTTGCATCTGCACGGCGAAATCTTTAAAAAACGCAGCACCCGCCAGCCTCACGCCGACCATCTGGCCGTTCCGGAAACCGGCGATATTCCGGAAAACGACAAGGCTCCGGACGGCGGTCTGTGGCGGCCTCATATTGTTTGGTTTGAGGAAGATGTACCGGCTATTGCGCTCGCCACCGACATTGTTTCCCGCGCCGATGCGTTTATGGTCGTGGGGACATCCTTGCAGGTATATCCCGCTGCGGGACTGGTTCATTACGTTCGGGCCGGTGTTCCAAAGCTCCTCGTGGACCAGAATATCCCTCTGATTTATGACCGGGGCAACTGGCAGTTTTTTGCCCGTCCGGCTACGGAAGGACTGCCGCTGGCAGCAGAGAAGCTAAGGGAAATGCGGTAGGTTGCTGGCGGTTGCGGACCGTACAGAAGACTATGTATCTTCTTTTACCCATTCTTGCCCGTCAGCATCGGCACAAAGGAGAAATCCCCAAACACTTCTTCCGTTACGCTGCCGTCGGCTGCCTTGCGCAGGCGCATCATCTTTTGTCCGCCTTCGTCGCCCACCGGAATCACCAGGATGCCGCCGGGCTTGAGTTGTTCCACGAGCCGGGGCGGGATGAAAGGCGCTGCCGCCGTTACGATGCAGCGATCAAACGGCGCATAAGTGGGCAGGCCCTCATATCCGTCGCCCAGAAACCGCTTGATACTGGGATAAGAGCGCAGCAGGAAAAACTCGCCCAGCCGTTGATACAACTCGCGCTGCCGCTCAATGGTATGTACAAAAGCGCCCAACTCGGCCAGGATGAAGGCCTGATAGCCGCTGCCCGTCCCGATTTCCAGCACCTTGTCGAATTTCCGGACTTCCAGCAGTTGCGTTTGATAGGCCACCGTATAGGGCTGCGAAATTGTTTGGCCTGCGCCAATCGGGAAGGCGCTGTCTTCGTAGGCGCGTCGCTCAAAAGCCGGCTCCAGAAAAAAATGGCGCGGCAGGGCCATCAAAGCAGCCAGCACCCGCTCGTCGTCAATGCCTTTTTCACGAACGCCGTCCACCAGCTTTTTGCGGAGGCCTTTATGAAAATAACTGTCTTCTTTGGGGATACTATGGAGCATGGGCAGATTAAAACAAAAATAAGGCGGAAGGATTTCAACGGAAGTTCACGACCAGCGCCACGCCGGCTCCCACAGGCGTAACTGCGGGCCGCAGGTGGAGCGACAAATCGCGCGAAACATCAAAATTCTTCAGGTGGGCAAATACCAGCGCATCCATCACCTGAAGCGTGAAACCCAGTGTGGTAAACAACACAGTCAGGTCCAGATTCTGCCGGTAGGCATCCTGCAAAATCTTGAGCTGCTGCGGATTGTAGCGTTTCGTCAGCGGGTCGTCGGAGCCGAGTGGGTCGAGCGAAGAAAGATAAGCACTGCGGTATTTCCGGTATTGGTTGGTATTGTCTATCAGGAAATATCCGGCAGCCGCCACGCCGGCATAAATAACCGGAATCTTCCAGTATTGCCGGTTGTAGGCCTGTCCCGCGCCGGGCAAAAGCGCCGAATACAAAGCCGCTTTTTTGGGAATGGGCTGGAAGGGCAGCGGACGAGCTGCAGGCTTGGGCGTGTCGGCAGCCGTGCGCAGGCTTCCGGCCGCGCGGGCATCCTGCCGAACGGCATCGCGCACCGAGTCGGGCAATGGGTTTTTAACCAGCGTATCGGGTACGGCCTGGCAAAAGCCTTTTTGAAAAAAGCCGCAGCACAGCAGCACCAGAAGCAAAAAGCGCATCACGCCGCGAAGGTAACAGGGTTAGGCGTTAGGTGTTAGACGTTAGGTGTTATACCGTTTTAAAATAGCGGGCGGTATATGAGCCTGTAATTTCCTTCCTACGTTATCCGTCATGGCAGGCTTGACCCGCCATCTCCATTATGCGAGGCCGTGCCATTTACGTTTACCAAATTAAAAATGGTATCAGAGGTTTGGGATCAGGCGTTTGGGGTTAAGCGTTTGGTGTTTGGATACCCCGCCCGGTGTTGGGAGCGGTAATTTTCCGGAAAACGCATCCTTTTACCAGAAAAAACACCCGTCGGATTCCGGAAAATCCAACGGGTGTTATCTTATTCCTGAACCTGTGCCGCAGCCTTCGCGGGCCAGTCTCCCCCCTTCGGGGAGATTAAGAGAGGGCGTAACGGGTTTTACTTCGCGCCCGCCATATCGTTCATAATCTGCACCGTTTCAGACAGATAAACGTCTTTTTTGAGTGCTTTCAGCCAGTCTTCGTTTTTCTTCACCGTTGTGCTGTCGCGGCTGATTTGCGCTTCGTCGGCCTTCAGGCTGCTCACGGCAATCGGGGTGCCCGACTTTTCCATTTCTTCCAGTTTCTTGCTTAGCGCGTTGGCCTCGGTTAGCTCCTGGCGATAGACTTTTTCATTCAGCGGAAATGCCTTGCCTTCTTCACGGGCCTTCATGCGTTTGGCGCTGGATTCAATCAGCCGGAAAACTTCGTTCTTGTCGAGCCTTGCTTTGCTATGCGCCGCCAGTGCCGGAACATTGCGTACCCGATTTTCTTTCGTGATAGCCAGCGGTGCAATCTGATCCCAGGGCAGGGAGGCTTTGTCGCGGCGCTCGCCGATTTCGTCGAGCAGTTCATACGAATCGGGCAGCGTTACGTCGGGTGCCACGCCGCGCAGTTGGGTAGAGCCACCGTTTACGCGATAGAATTTCTGCATCGTCAGCTTGAGTGCGCCCATCGAAGGCTCGTTGGAGGCGCTCATTTTCATCCGCGTAATCGGGTCGAGCACTTCTTCCAGGCCAATCACCTTTTGCACGGTTCCTTTCCCGAAAGAATTGGTCCCTACAATCAATCCACGGTTGTAGTCCTGCATGGCAGCGGCCAGAATCTCGGAGGCCGAGGCGCTGCCGTTGTTGATCATCACGATGAGCGGGCCGTCGAAGAGCGTTCCGCCTTTATCGTCGCGCAGCGTCATGGGGGCGGCCTGCGAGCTGCGCACCTGCACCACCGGGCCTTTGTCGATAAAGAAACCGGCAATATCCACTACATCGCTCAGCGAGCCGCCGCCGTTGTTGCGCAGGTCGAAGATGATGCTTTTAGCGCCGGCCTGCTTGAGTTTTTCGATTTCTACGGCTACGTCGGGTGCGCTGTGGCGACCGTTGCGCGTGGTGAAATCGGCATAAAATTCCGGAAGGGTGATGTAGCCAATGGGGCCGTTTTTGCCTTGAATGAGCGCCGATTTGGCAAAGGTTTCTTCCATCAGCACGTCGCCGCGCGTAATCGGAATGACTTTTTGCGCACCATCAGGCCGGCGCACCGTCAGGCGCACTTCCGAGCCTTTTTTGCCCCGGATTTTGCTCACCACATCTTCCAGTTCCCAGCCCTGTACGTCTTCCGGTTCGGCGCTGCCCTGGGCCACTTTAATAATTTCGTCGTTGGCCTTTAGCTCGCCTTGTTTCCAGGAAGGGCTGCCGGGAATGATAGCGGTGATTTGAATTTTACCATCTTCCTCTTTCAACTGTGCGCCAATGCCGGAGAAGGAACCAGCCATGGCTTCGTCGAAACGCTGCTTGTCTTTGGGAGGGAAATAATCGGTGTGCGGGTCTTCGGCACCAGTAACCGCGTTGACGAAAAGCGCAAAGCGTTGTGCTTCGTCGAGTTTATGCATTTTCCGGAAAAACGTCGTCTGGTTTTTAGCTATCGCCTCGCGGGCTTCCTGTTCCAGCGCAACATCGGTTTTCTTCTTTGCGCCGGTGGTGTCTTTGTCCTGCGCGTCTTTCAGCTCCACATATTTGAGCAACACGCGGTATTTCATGGCCTTGCGCCAGCGGTCTTTCAGTGCTGCATCATCGGCGGCATAGGTCAGCTTGTCGCCCTGAAGCATGATAGAGTCATTGGCCGTAAAGGTGAAGGGCGTTTTCAGGGCTTCTTTTGAGAAGCCTTCGGCGCGGTCAATACCTTTTTCAAAATAGGCATCTACGGCATCGAAAAACGGACTTCCGCCGGTCTTCAGTTCGTCGTCAATGGTGTATTGATATTTCTTCAGGGCCGCGATTTCCGGAGCGGTAAAATACTGCTTGCCATAGTCGAGCTGATCGAGATAGCGGCTCCAGACGCGCGCCGAGAACGAATCGTCGAGCGGGCGGGGGGAGTAGTGGCCTTCGTTGATGGCCTTCATAATAGTTCCCAGAATCAGTTGTCGGCGGGTTTCCGGAACCGTTTTTCCTTCGGTGCTGACTTGTCGGAAAGCGAGGAAGCCGCCGAGCGCAGCGATAGTCAAAAGGGGGATTACAATCTTCTTCTTCATGAATTCCAGCATAGAGCGGAGCAAAAGTCTTGAGGATTTCAAATGTAAAGGGCTGTGTTGTTAATTCGGACGTAAATCCGGGCTAATTGGGATACGTTTAAACTTTCGCAGTCCGGGGGCGGCCCGGAAGCCATCGTTATCGGTTGGCAATCTGCGTGTGATACCCAAGCCGGATACTAAAAAGGGAGTGCCGGTTATTGCTCGTCAGAAGGCCCGCTATCGCTGGATGCTTTCATAAGCCATCATGCATTCCGAAGTCATGATGCCAATATTTCAACATCAGTAATCCTCCCGACATCATCCAAAGCCAGAGGCTCCAGCATTTCCAAGCCGAAGGCTCCAACGCCCGCCTCCAACGCCCGCCTCCGGCGTGCTGTCCAACAGCGAAGCAGTCCAACAACGCGAAGCGTGTCCAACTCTTAAAGCACCTGCACAATCAGGAATTTCAGATACTGTGTTGCCGGAATCCCCCAGACGATGGGGTGGTCTGCCGATTGGCTTTGCCAGCACACCTGCCGGAGCGTGCGCCGCGCATCTTTGGCCGCCATACGGATGGTGTCGAGAAACAATTCCGGGCCGACGAGGTGCGTACAGGAAGAAGTTACCAGAAAGCCGCCCGGCTTCACCAGTTTCATGCCCCGCAGGTTAATTTCTTTGTAGCCGGTAATGGCCTTCTGAATCGTCTCGCGGCTCTTGGTGAAGGCCGGCGGGTCGAGCATCACCACATCGTACTGGCGGCCTTCTTTGCCCCAGCTCTTGAGCACGTCGAAAGCGTTGGCCGTCTCAAAGCGCACGGTGTCCGAGAGGTTGTTGAGCGCCGCGTTGCGGTTGGCCTGTCGCACGGCATCTTCCGAAATATCCAGTCCCAGTACGCTTTTGGCACCATAGTGGCCGGCGTGGATTTCGAAGGTTCCGGTGTAGGTGAAAGCGCCCAGCACATCCGCGTCCTGCACGATGTTGCGGATGGCGCGGCGGTTGTCTTGCTGGTCGAGGAAATAGCCTGTTTTCTGTCCGGTCTCCAGGTTTACATGGAAGCGCAGGCCGTTTTCGTTGATAATGATATTGGGGTCGAAGGGAGCGGAGAGAAAGCCTTTTTGCTGCGGCAGGCCTTCGAGGGTACGCACCGGCACATCATTGCGCTCCATGATGCCGGCGGGGTTAAAGATTTTTTCCAGCGCCGCTACGATTTCGGGTTTCCATTTGTCCATGCCCAGCGCCAGGGTTTGCAGCGAAAAGTAATTGCCGAATTTATCAATGATAAGCGCCGGCAGTCCGTCGGCTTCACCAAAGATGAGGCGGCAGTTTTCGGTATAGCCCAGCTGCTGCCGGTAGGCCCATGCCTCGTTGATTTTCCGGAAAAAGAAGTCGGCGTTGATGTCTTCGGCGCGGTTGCGGGTGAGCAGGCGCACTTCAATCTGCGAAGCCGGATTGTAGTATCCCTTTCCCACAAAAGAGCCGTTGGAAGAGAGTACTTCTACAATATCGCCGGGGGCGGCATCGCCCTCGCGGGTGTTGATTTCGTTGGAAAAAATCCAGGGATGACCGTTGGCAATGCGGTCTGTGATTTTTTTGCGCAGGAAAAAGCGGGCAGTCGTCATCGGGCGCGAAAGTAAGAAGCGCAGAAACGACTTGGCCCGGTAGATCCGGAATGAAAATTTCCGGAAAATTGTAAGGGCGGCCACGTAGGGTGGGCGGCCACATAGGGTGGGCGGCCTCATAGGGCGGGTGGCATAGGGCCGCCCCTACTACCTTTTTTGGGCGGGCGGCCACATAG
>DDEO01000111.1 GCA_002336725.1 Bacteroidetes bacterium UBA1952
CTATTTCTACCCTTGATTCGCATTATCAAGTATCAAGTAGAAAGACAAAAGTATCAAGACACAAGTGTCAGGTTGGAAAGACGAAACCATTTCAGTATTTCATTTAAAGCCGAAGGCTCCAACGGCGTAGCTGTCCAAGCCGCAGGCTCCAACATTTTCCAACGCCCGAAGGGCCTCATACCTCCATCGCATCGGTTTCGCCTTCCAGAAAAACTTCTTCGGTAAGCGGCTCGGCAGGCCGGGTGCGGAACGTGAAAAACCGCTGTGAGGTATAGGAAAACAACGCTACAATGGCCTGCGTGATAGCATTGGCGAGGCTGGGGAAGAAATGCAGGTATTCTACAAACAGCTTTATCAGGATGTAATTCAGCCACAAACAAACCAGCACCAGCAGCGAATACCGGAATAGCTGCACCCGGCCCCGCAACGTACTTTCCGTAAAAACCACATAGCGCGACATCAGAAAACCATACGGAAAAGAGATGCAAAAGGCAATGACAAACGCACCGATATGAGGCGGAATGACATAATGCAGAATATGCGTGTCCTGTTTATGCAGAATGAAATTATAGGCGATGAAATACACCACCAGATTCATCGCAGCATTGGAACCACCACTTGCCAGATACCGGAAAGTCTGTTTGTCGATCCACCGCGAAAAAGGCCTGTGGAAAAAATCTATCACCGATAAAATCGTCCGGCGAATGGCATACAAAAAAGTCATCCGGCTTTCTAAAAAGGAACAGAAACGAGAAACGAAAATACGAAACCCCGCCCGGAAAGGCAGGGTTTCAAAATAGCAGGGATGGATTTTTTTTAACGATTACTCCACCCGGAAAAAGACATCCGCCAGGCACCGGTTTATCCAGTCCAAAGCACCCTTTTGCCAGGGCCACTTTTTCCGGAAAACAGGGCTGCCCGCGAAGCGCCCTTAACCTTCGGCGGCGCTGTCTTCGCCGTTGAGTGCTGCGTCCACCAGGATGCGGCCGCAATGCTCGCACACGATGATTTTTTTGTGTTGGCGAATTTCGCTCTGCCGCTGGGGCGGAATCACGTTGTAGCAGCCGCCGCAGGAATCCCGGATGATGGGCACCACTGCAAGGCCGTTGCGATAAGAATGGCGAATGCGCTCGTAGGCCGTCAGCAGGCGGTCGTCCACATTTTCTTTTGCCCGATCGCTCTCGGCAGAAAGCACCTGTTCTTCGCGCTCCGTCTCGGCGATGATTTTTTCCAGTTCGCCCTTCTTGGCTTCCAGTGCCTCGCTCAGGTTTTGGATTTTAACCTCGGTGCGGGTGCGTACATCGGTGCGTTCGGCCAGCTCAATTTCGGCATCGCGGATGTGCTTGTCGGCCAGTTGAACTTCCAGCTCCTGGTATTCCACTTCCTTGTTGATAGCCTCAAACTCGCGGTTGTTCTTCACATTGTCCTGCTGTTTCTCCAGTTTTTTCATCTGGGCAGCCGCGTCTTTCTTAATATCCGTTTTTTGCTGGATAAAAGAAGAGATGCTGTTCACCTCCGCGTTTACATTGTTGAGGCGGGTTCGCAGGCCTTCAATCTCGTCTTCGAGGTCTTTGACTTCCATAGGCAACTCGCCCTTCAGGGTCTTGATCTCATCTACCTTGGAGTCTATTTTTTGAAGCGTCAGCACCGCCGCCAACTTCTCTTCAACGGAAAATTCCTTAGCAATAGCCATATAATATTAGTGGAAATAACGGACGGGATTGGTGATGCTTCCCGCCGAATGGACGGCAAAATTAGGTAATTTCTTCCGTAGATACGAAACAAGCAGTTCGGTGGTATATTGCTCGCTTTCCCAGTGGCCTACATCGGCTATCAGAATGCGGCCTTCGGCATCGAAAAACTCGTGGTATTTAAAGTCGCCGGTTACATACGCATCGGCCCCCGCCCGCACCGCCGCACCCAGAAAACCCGCACCCGACCCACCGCAAACGGCCACTTTCCGGATGTGTTTTCCGGAAATTTCTGTGTAGCGGATGCAACCCGTGTTGAGCGCCGTCTTTACTCTTTGCAGAAAGACCGGTACTTCTTCCGGCTGCGGCAACTCGCCTATCATGCCAATGCCCTGATGCTGGTTTGCGTTGGAAAGCTCCATCAGGTCGTAAGCCACTTTTTCGTAAGGATGCGCCCGAAAAAGCGCCTGCAAGACTTTGGATTCCAGATGTTTGGGAACGAGCACTTCAATGCGGGTTTCCGGAACTGCTTCGCGCGGGCCGCCCGCCGTGCCAATCGTGGGGTCAGTGTTTTCCGAAGGCCGGAAAGTGCCGGTTCCGGAAAGCTGATAGCTACACTCCGAATAGTCGCCCACATGGCCCGCACCGGCGGCAAAAAGAGCATCGAGTACCTGCGGCGCGTCTTTGTGAGGCACGTAAGTATGCAGCTTACTCAGCACGCCTTTCTGGGGCACCAGCACGCGCGGATTTTGCAGGCCCAGCTTATCGGCCAGCATCCGGCTTACGCCGTGGGCCATATTGTCGAGGTTGGTATGGATGGCGTAGAGATGAATCCCTTTCTGAATGGCCTGCCACACCATGCGCTCGGTAGCCGTGGTGTCGGAAATGCGTTTCAACCCTTTGAAAAGCAGCGGGTGATGCGCTACAATCAGGTTGCAATTCCGGCTTTCGGCTTCTTCCAGCACGGCTTCGGTAAAGTCGAGGGCAATGAGGATTCCGGAAATTTCGGCATCGGGCAGCCCCACCTGCAGGCCACTGTTATCGTAGCTTTCCTGATAAACGGGCGGCGCGAGGGCTTCTAAATGAGATATGATTTGATGGAGCTTCATGGTTTTATGTTTTATGTGTCATGTGTCATGTTTCATGTGTCATGTTTCATGTGTCATGTTGCATGTGTCATGTTTCATGTGTCATGTTTCATGTGTTACTGGCACACCAGCACATTGGCAAATTTGCAAATTAGCACATTAGTACATTGGCACATTAGCACATTGGCACATTAGCACATTGGCACATTAGCACATTGGCACATTAGCACATTAGCACATTAGCACATTGGCACATTAGCACATTAGCACATTAAGATTCTCATTCCGTAAACTTATATCCCACGCCGCGCACCGAGTGAAAATGGCGGGGCGCACGGCTGTCGGCCTCAAAATATTTCCGGAAATTGAGGATAAAATTGTCAATCGTGCGGGTCGTTGGATAGACATTATAGCCCCACACGACCTGTAGAATATGTTCGCGGCTCACCACGTCGCCCTTGTTTTCGATGAGCAGTTTGAGCAGCGCCGCTTCTTTTTTGGAAAGTTCTACTTTTTCGCCGCCTTTGCCAATGGCCTCGTGGGCCGCAAAATCCACGCGGCAGCCGTCGCCAAAAGTATAGACCTCGTCGAGCGCGCCGGGGTGGTGCTGAAGGTGGCGGCCTTTCTGAATCAACTTTTCCACGCGCAGCAGCAATTCTTCCAGGTTGAAGGGCTTGGTCAGGTAGTCGTCGCCGCCCTTGCGCAGCCCTTCCACGCGGTCGGCACCCGTGTTGCGTGCCGAGAGGAAGAGAATCGGCACCGCGTTGTGTTGCAGCCGGACGCTTTCACACACCGAGAGGCCGTCCATTTCCGGAAGCATGATGTCGAGAATCACGCAGTCGAAATGCTCGTTTTTGATGGCATGAAGTGCTGCCGGCCCGCTTTCGGCGGTGGTGGTTTCATACCCTTCCAGCTCCATATTCAGCTTCAGGGCTTCGCGCAGGCTTTCTTCGTCTTCTACAATCAGGACAGAGGCTTTGGGGTTGGGCGGGCGCATAGAAGAGCAAAAAAAGGTCTTTTTTTCGGAGAAATTTGGCTCCTTGCCGTTGTGGCGCGGAACTTTAAAAGTCAAATAAAAAATCCGGATTTTGTTCTACGAATTTAAAGGCTTTGTGCCGGTCGTGCATCCCACCGCTTTCGTACACCCGCAAGCGGCCATTACCGGCAACGTCATCATTGGCCCGCATTGCTACATCGGCCCGGGCGCGGCCCTGCGCGGCGATTGGGGCGGTATCGTGCTTGAGGAGGGCTGCAACGTGCAGGAAAACTGCACCATTCATATGTTTCCCGGCGTGGTGGTGCGGCTCCAGCGGGGTGCGCATATCGGCCACGGCGCTATTGTTCATGGGGCCACGGTGGGCGAAAACTGCCTCGTCGGCATGAATGCCGTGTTGATGGATGAAGTGGTGATTGAGAAGGAATGCATCATCGGTGCGCTCGCTTTTGTGTCGGCGGGGACGCACATTCCGGAACGCTCGCTCGTGGTGGGCAATCCGGCCAAAATTATCAAACAGGTGTCAGACGAGATGCTCGACTGGAAGACGCGGGGCACGGCGCTCTATCAGGCGCTGCCGGCTGAATGCCGCGAAAGCCTGCGCCGCTGTGAGCCATTGGCGGAGATGCCCGCCGACCGCCCCGCGCAGGAATCGCTCTACGAAACCTGGAATCAGATTAAAGAAGCCGGAAAATAAAAAAAGCGCACCGCAGGTTGTTGCGGTTCGCTTTTTTTTTAGGAGAAATCCGGAGGAAGAAGCAGTGCCTTAGGCAGCAACAGACGCTTCTTCAGTGATTTCAACAGCCTTGGGGGCATCATGCGTCATTTCTTTTACAAACTTAGAAATAGCGGCAATGCGGTCGTTGTTGAGGCTGTAGTGAATAAACTTGCCTTCGCGGGTAGTCTTCACGATGTTGGCACGGCGCAGGATAGCGAGGTGCTGCGAAGCTACCGACTGCTCGAGGCGCAGTTTCACATAGATGTCAGTAACATTCATGCGCTTGTTCTCTTCGAGCAACTTGATGATTTGCTGACGCAGTTTGTGATTGATGGCGCGGAGCGTCATGGCTGCGTTTTTAGAAGCGGCATAGTCGAGCATCTCGGTAGCACTTTTGTGGGAAGCGCCGTTGTGAGACTCGGCAGATGCCGTGTGGTGCGTAGCGTGGTGTCCGTTGGAGGCAGCTACTGGAGCCTCGTGTTGCTGGGTGTTTTCCATTACTTTGAAACAGGAAATTTAAAAAAGGGGAGTGGGAAAATAAAAAGATTTCTTCCTATTACCGTAAGGGTTACACGGTAATAAAATGCAAATATACACAGTTGTTGGATATAAAATGTAAAAAAAGTATTTCGGGGGCCTGTTAATCAGAGGTTAAATATTATTAAGCATTAGGAACTATTCTAAAATACAAGTTATATAAGAGTAGTAGTCAGGTATTTATATATACGCTTTTTAGGTATTCGGGGTTTGCCTGTATCAAATCTGCAAACGCGCCTTTCCGGAAGCGGGCTTCCAGAAAGGCATCCAGATGATGCTGTTGTATTTCATTACGGATGAACGAAACCGCTTCGGCTGCCACGGACGCAGGCTGTTGTCCGGCCTCGCCTGCCAGGATGATTTTCCGGAAATCCCACCGGTCCTGCGCGGCTCCGAAATCTGCTTCCGTCATGTGAACCGGCGCGAAAAGCGGCGTTCCGGCAGCATCTGCGCCCAGGGCAAACCATTCGCCTGTGCGGGCCGGCAGCAGCAGCAGGGTATTTCCGGAAAAAGGCTGCGCCTGCCGGGATTGCTCCAGCAAAACAGACAGGCGATTGAGCGTTAAGAGGGGAATATCCAGGGCAAAACACCAGCCTTTTGCCGCCGCCATCCCGATACGAAGGCCGGTGTAAGAACCCGGGCCGCTCACGACGGCTACTGCATCCAACTGCGCCCATGATTTTCCGGAATTTTCCAGCAAGGCCGATGCCTCGGTATGGAGTATTTCCCCCAGTCTGCGGGCATCGGGCAGGATTTTGAACGCGATCCACGCTCCGTCTTCGGCCATCCCGATGAGGGCCTCGGCGGCGCAGGTGTCCATAAAAAGCAAAAGGGCCATAGCGGGCAAATTTAAGCGTGTCGCTTAGTTTTGGACTCTCTTATGAACAATCGTCAAATCGTTTGCACGAGCGCCGCCGCTGCGCCTATCGGGCCTTATAATCAGGCCGTAAAAGCCGGAAATATGCTGTTTATCTCCGGGCAAATTGCCCTGGATGCGGCCTCCGGAATGCTGTACGACGGCGACGACATCGGCGAAGAAACCCGCCGCGTGATGGAAGCCCTGCAGGCCATCCTGACGGAGGCCGGCAGCAGTTTTGGACAAGTCGTAAAGTCCAGCATTTTCCTGCTCGATATGTCGGTTTTTGGCGCGGTCAATGCGGTTTATGGAAGCTATTTTGAGGCCGAAAGCGCCCCGGCGCGCGAAACGATTGCAGTCGTTGGCCTGCCTAAAGGCGCACGGGTAGAGATTTCCATGATTGCGCTGGTAGATTAATTTCCGGGGGCAAAAGGTTTCCCATTCCGGATATAAAACCCCTCTTACCTGTGGCGTTTCAGATAGCAGCGGCGCTTTCTGTGCGTCTCTGCGGGATGGTAAGGGAAATACAATCGGTTAGTACGTCCTTTTTCTTTTTTCTTGGTGTATGACCCATTGCACAGACGAAGCATCAGTCGCTTGCCGGGCTGAGATAGCAGCGGCTTTTTCTCTGTGCCTCTGCGCCTCTGCGAGATTCAGCCGGAAATACAAGCTGTCATACACCCGGAAACCAAACAAAATGTGTATTTCGCTTTTCGCCTTTCTACGGAACGCCTCAACGGTAGTACGTTTGCAAAGTGAAAACACTACGTTTGAAAAGCGCGGCTGCGCTCCTGCTCGCCGCCACGCTGCTCTATTCCTGCAAAGACAACCAGAAGGGGTTCCACGTCATCGGCGATATTACCGGAATGCCGGAACAACCCGTTTTCCTCGAAGAAATCCGCATCTCCGGCGCGCAGGTTGTGGACAGCACACAAAGCAACGGCTCCGGTCATTTTGAGCTGAGCGGCGCCGCACCCGAACCGGGCCTTTACCGCGTGCGGATGGGGCCTGGCGAAGAAGCCTTCGCGCTGCTTTCTGTAGACAATAAAGGAAACTATACCGTGAAGGGCAACTGGAATCGCCCCGATTCCTTCCGCGCCGTCGGCAGCGCCGCCACTTCCAGCCTGCAATCCTTTATCGCCACCACGCGCAGCCATATCATCGACTTCAACACGCTGGCCACGGTGATAGACAAGATGAAGGCCGAAGGCAAAGACAGCCTGCTGGCCAGGGCGCAGACCGACCTGACGGCACGCAACGAAGCTTTTACAAACTACATTGAGCAATACGCCGATACCACGGCTTCGCTGCCCAACGCCATCTTTGCCGCCGCCCTGCTCAACCCCGAAGTGTCTATGGATTACCTGCAGGCATTTGTGAAAAACCTGGGGGCGCGCTTCCCTCAAAACGCATCGCTGGCCCGCGAGTTTACCATGCGGATCAACAATATGACCAGCAGCGAACAGGCCAATGCCATTGCCGCTTCCGGTCCGGCAGTCGGCACGATGGCCCCGGTTATCTCGGCTCCCACGCCCGAAGGCAAAACCGTTACGCTGGCTTCTTTGAAAGGAAAATATGTACTGGTGGATTTCTGGGCTTCGTGGTGTGGGCCTTGCCGCGCCGAAAATCCCAATGTGGTAGCCGCTTTCCAGAAATTTAAAGACAAAAACTTCACTGTTCTGGGCGTTTCGCTGGATCAGAAGAAAGAAAAATGGCAGGAAGCCATCGCCAAAGACGGCCTCGCGTGGACGCATATCTCCGACCTCGCCGGCTGGCAGAGCATCCCTGCGCGCGACTATGGCATCCAGAGCATCCCGGCCAATTTTCTGGTAGATCCTTCCGGAAAAATCATCGCCCGCGACCTGCGCGGCCCGGCGCTGGAAGCCAAACTGGCCGAGTTGGTGAAGTAGTTTTCTTTTGCCGAAAAGGATAAGAACGCGCCACGAGGCGCGTTTTTTCTTTACGGAAAAAGCCGGAATATTTCCGGAAAAATCCACTCCGCAATGAGCGCAAGGGGGTTAAAACGGGGTCCGGCAGTACCTGTTGCAGTCTGGCTTATACCATTTTTAATTTGGTAGCCGTAAATGGCGCTGACCCACATAATGGAGATGGCGTCTTATCGCTTTTCAGCGGCACAGGCCTTGACCCGCCATCTCCACAACA
>DDEO01000083.1 GCA_002336725.1 Bacteroidetes bacterium UBA1952
TGGGCGGCGCACTGCGTGCGCCGCCCAGACGGTTTATTTTATTTAGAATCCGGTTTTAGATGGCTTTCCAACCGCCTATTTCCGCATACTCGTCTTCGCTTCCATGCTCAGCGTGGCGTGCGGCACGGCCTGAAGGCGTTTTTTGTCAATCAGTTTACCCGAAACGCGGCAGATGCCATACGTCTTGTTCTCGATGCGGATCAACGCCTTTTCCAGGTTATTGATAAACTGAATCTGGCGGCTGGCCAGGTTGGCCACCTGCTCGCGGTCGTGGGCTGCCGAGCCGTCTTCCATATTCTGGTAGCGGTTGTCGGTGTCTTCCGTTCCGCCGTCGCCGCGGTGGGTCAGCAGGTTTTGGAAATAGGTCAAATCCTTGCGGGCGGTTTCCAGTTTGCGTTGCACCAGCTCGCGGAATTCAGACAGCTCTTCATCGCTGTAGCGATATACCGGGCCGAGGTCTTCATGGCGGTCGAGCAACGAGCGGGTGGTGTCGGGCGTGTAGTTAATCATCGTGCGGCTCACGTCTTCCTTCTTCTGCTCCGCCGGGCGATGGGCAATCACGATGGGCGCTTTTTTCGGCTCCAGCGAGATGGTGGGGCGCGGCGCGGGACTGGGCTGCGGCGGCGGCTGGGTACGGGCGGCAAAGGCAGCGGCAGTAATCACTTTCTTCACCGGTTCCTTGGCTTTCTTCGCCTTTGTAGCCTTGGGCGCGGCAGGTGCTTTGGCGGCAACTTTAGACGCTTCGGCTTTTTTAGGCGCTTCCTTGGCGGCAGTGGTTTTGGCGGGTGCTTTGGCAGCAGCTTCTTTCACCGGTGCTTCTTTGGCGGGCGCTTTTTTAGCCGGCGCTTCCTTGGCCGGAGCCGCCGCCTTTTGGGGTTCTGCTTTGGCAGCTACCGCTTTCTTTTCCGGAGCCGCTTTCGTTGTTTTATCGGCGGTCTTTTTTTCCGGAGCAGCGGGCGCAGCAGCTTTTTTAGCCGGGGCTTTGGCAGCTACCGGTTCTTTAGTAGCCTTTGCCGGCGTTTCCTTTTTGGGAGCCGTTTCTTTTGGAGTGGAGGTCGTCGTTTTGGCGGGAGCCTTTGCGGCGGCGGGCTTGGCTGCTTTGGCAGGAGCTTCGCTTTTGGAGGCCGGCTTGGTAACTTTAGCCATAGCTTAGGCGGTGGTTTTGGAGATAAAAACTTTTACGGTTGCATCGGCAACTTCAACATCTTCGCCGCGCTGCGGAGCAGCTATCACGTCGAGGCGGTCGGCGAGCACTTCTTCTTTAATATAGGAAGTAAAATCAGCAAGGGCATTTCGCAGCACGTCGCTTTCTTCTACTTCCAGCAGGATGCGGTCGGTGAGGGCAAGCGCCTGATCTTTGCGCATCTTCTGCACCCGGTTTATCAATTCGCGGGCCGCGCCTTCGGCGAGCAGTTGCGGGGTCAGCGTTACGTCGAGGGCGGCTGTCAATACGCCTTTGGAAGCAATGCTCCAGCCGGGCACGTCTTCGGCCAGGATAGAAACATCTTCCGGAAAAATGGTGGCCGTCGTGCCGTCGGGCAGCGAAAGTTCATATTTCCCTTCGGCCTCAAAGCGGTTGATTTCTGCCGTCGGCAGGGCCGTAAGCAAGGCCGCCGCCGCTTTCATATTCGCTCCCAGCCGACCGCCCAGGGCTTTGAAATTGGGCTTTACCTTTTTCTGAATGATATCATTTCCTTCTTCCAGATACTCAAAATCTTTCACATTCACCTCAGCGCGAACCAGTTCTTCGATGGCTTCAATCTGCCGGCGCATCTTGGCATCCAATACCGGAATGAGGGCTTTTTGAAGCGGCTGCCGCACCTTGATATTGGCTTTTTTGCGGATAGAAAGGAGCAGCGAGGAAAGCTCCTGCGCGATATGCGTGCGGGCTTCCAGTTCGGTATCAATAAAGGCCGGGTTGGATTCCGGAAAATCCGACAGGTGAACCGACTCCACCATTTCGCCTTTGTCGCCGCGCAGACTGCGCCAGAGCCAGTCGGCAAAGAAAGGCGCGATGGGCGCTATCAGTTGGGAAAGCGTTCGCAGGCATTCCACCAGCGTTTGGAAGGCGCTGATTTTATCGGCGTTGTATTCGCCTTTCCAGAACCGGCGGCGGTTGAGGCGCACATACCAGTTGCTGAGGTTTTCGTCGAGAAATTCCTCTATCAGGCGGCCCGCCAGCGTCGGCTCGTAGTCGTCGTAGGCAGCGGTTACTTTTCCAATCAGCGTATGCAGCGCCGAGAGAATCCAGCGGTCGCTTTCCGGGCGGTCGGCGTATGGAACAGGCGTTTCATTTCCGGAAAATCCATCCACATTGGCATAGAGCGCAAAGAATTGATAGGTATTGAACAGCGTACCAAAAAACTTGCGCTGTGCTTCGCCGATGCCGTCAATATCAAATTTGAGGTTGTCCCAGGGCGATGCAGCGGTAACAAGATACCAGCGTGTTGCATCGGCGCCATATTGATCGATGGTCTTGAAAGGATCTACCACATTGCCCAGCCGCTTAGACATTTTCTGTCCGTTTTTATCCAGCACCAGGCCGTTGGAAACCACAGCTTTGTAGGCAACAGAATCAAACAGCAACACGCCGAGGGCATGAAGCGTATAAAACCAGCCGCGCGTTTGGTCCACGCCTTCGGCGATGAAATCGGCCCCTCCCCAGCCCTCCCCGAAGGGGAGGGAGCCGGATTGCATACCGGTTTTGGAAGCGATACGCTCTTGATATTCTTCCGGGGAAATCTTGCCTTCATTCAATTCTACCCATGAAATCATTTTTCGGGCAGATACGCTTTCAATTCTTCCCCCTTCAGATAAGCCCTCGGCGGCGGGTAAGCCCCACTGTGCATACGGCATCGCGCCGCTGTCGAACCACACGTCAATCAAATCCGGCTCGCGGCGCATCGGGCGGCCCGCGCTGTCTGCCAGCACAATTTCATCCACAAAAGGCTTGTGCAGGTCAAAATGCGTTTGTGTTTTGTCGTCGAGCAATGCCCGCAGGTCTTCGGCAGCCGGGGTTTCTTTTCCGGTAAATTTCGCCGTTTGGGAAAGGCCCAGCGCCTTATCTGCCGCCTGCATCTCCCGCACCAGTTCGGCAACCGAGCCGATGCATTTGGTTTCCGGATTTTCGGCGTTTTCGGTAATCCACACCGGCAGCGGTGTACCCCAATACCGGCTGCGGCTCAG
The DNA here is from genome assembly GCA_002336725.1 of Bacteroidetes bacterium UBA1952. Classification (GTDB taxonomy): domain Bacteria; phylum Bacteroidota; class Bacteroidia; order Chitinophagales; family Chitinophagaceae; genus UBA1952. The sequence goes on from DDEO01000083.1 coordinate 3,187, forward strand.
GTTCCAGTCCACCATGTTTTCCAGCCAGTTGCCAAAACGGCCTTC
>DDEO01000097.1 GCA_002336725.1 Bacteroidetes bacterium UBA1952
CGGCATTTGCTGTGCCGTTACGGAGCAAAAGCATTCAAGAAGCCCATCGAAGCTATCAGCATCGTGGATCATTATCTGGAACACGCGCGGGTTTTTGTTTTTGAAAACGGCGGCAAACGAAAGGTGTTTATCTCCTCTGCCGACTGGATGGTGCGCAACCTCGACCACCGCATTGAGGCGGCCTGCCCGGTGAAGGACGAAGTCATTCAGCAAGAACTGGTGGACATCCTGCGCATTCAGCTTGCAGAAAACGTAAAAGGCCGTATTTTGGACAACGAACAACGCAACTGCTACGTGGTGCGGCGCGAGTCGGAGCCGGAGCGACGCTCGCAAACGGCCATCTACCAATACCTCCGGAATAAGAAATACAGCCTATGATTCTGGCCGCTATCGACATCGGCTCCAACGCCGCAAGGCTGCTCATTGAAGAAGCCTCTGTATATCACGACGGCACGGTGGACTACACCAAGCTCAACCTGCTGCGCATTCCGCTGCGCCTGGGCTTTGATGTGTTTAGCACCGGAAAAATTTCGCCCGAAAAAGCGCGCCTGCTGCTCGACACGATGCAGGTGTATAAAGGTCTGATAGACCTCTACCGCGTAGAAGGCGTTCGGGCAGCGGCTACTTCGGCCATGCGCGATGCCGCCAACGGCCCCGAACTGATAGCGGCGGTGCGGCTGCAAACCGGTATTGATATCAGCATCATCACCGGGCAGCAAGAGGCCGCCATCTTGTATGAAACCCATATCGCCGAGGCACTGGATAAGCGCAAAAACTTCCTTTATATCGATGTGGGCGGCGGCTCTACCGAAATAACACTTTTCTCCCACAACAGGCTCATTTTCAAAGAGTCTTTCAATATCGGCACCATCCGGCTGCTACAAGGAACAGTAACCGAAGCACAGTGGGAGGCCATGCGCAACTATCTGAAAAAGGCCACCAAAGGCCATCAGCCGGTGCAGGCCATCGGCACGGGCGGCAATATCAACAAGGTGTTTTCGGTCTCCAAACGCAAGGAAGGAACGCCGCTTTCCATCACTTTCCTCAAAGCTTTTTATCAAACGCTCAGCAAGATGACCGTGGCCGAGCGCAGCCATCAGTATGGATTCCGTGCCGACCGCGCCGACGTGATTGTGCCGGCTCTGGAGATTTATCTTTCGGTGATGAAATGGGTAGAAGCCGGCGAGATTTATGTACCCAAAATAGGTCTGGCCGACGGGCTGATTAAGATGCTCTACGCAGAAAAGGCGGGTTAATATTTTCCAGGACCTGACAGGTCAAGGCCGCCTTCGGCGGACGCAGATGCCTGTCAGGTCCTGGAAAATTTCCGGAAAATAAAAGAACGCGTCTTCCGACGCGTTCCTGTAAATATCCAAGAACCGGAGAATCTTTTACCCCGGAATCCGGCTCATGTATTGCTGCAATTCCTTGATTTGGGCTACAATTTGTTCGTTGGAAGGCTTGGCGTTTTTGGCTTGTGCAAAGGCCAGCTTCGCGCCCTTATAGCTGCGGCGTTGCAACAAAATCTGGCAGATTTGCAGATGCGCCATCGCGCGGCTATCGGCATCGGGCAAGCCTTTTTTAAGCGCCGTTTGCAGGTGCTGGTATCCTTCCGTCATATTGCCTTTCTTGAGCGCAATAGAACCCAGTTGCAGGTAGGCGCTGCCTTCGTAGCCCTTCTCGGTGATGCCGGCTTCGAGGCTTTTCTTCAGATCGGTTTCGGCCTGGTCGAGGTCTTCGTTCATAGTGCTCAGGTTGCCGCGCAGCATATAATACGACGAGCGCACCGGCTTGTAGAGCCATTGCGGCTTCTTCACCCGATTGAGCAGTCCTTGCGCGCCCTCAATATCGCCGCTTTCCACATATCCCTGAATGAGCGTCATGGGGCCAATGAGGAAGTGAGCCGCCACAAAAAGCAGGGCCAGCAGCAGGGGAATCCAGGCCACCCACCAGGTAACTTTAAAGCCCAGCAACAAACCGAGCGCAAACAGGACGATTGCAATCGGAAGGCGGTTGAAAACCAGAAAGCGGCGCAGCGCAATATTCATCTCCTTAAAACAGTTTTTTCTTGAGGCCGCAAAAGTACGGCGCAATATTTCCGCTTTTCTTTTTAAAGGGATAAGAAATACCTTGTATGTCTCGCACCCGGTTTTTTTTCGTTGTAAAGGCTTAACTTCCTGCTTTCTTGCCTGTTCGCCAATCCACCGTTCTCCGCTTTCTGGCCCTGCTGCTGGGTGCTTTCCTGCTGGCGCTCATCGGCGCGTCCACGTATCTGGCCAAAAAGGTGGACCGGCTGATGCCCGAACACCTGGCCCGCGTTATTGACTACACCACCGATGGACTGTATCATCTGGAGCGTGGCCGGATACGGACGTTTCCGCTGGGCCGGCGCGTGGAGATTTCGGATGTGCGGATTGTGCTCGACAGTGTGCGTTTCCGGCAGCTGGTCGCCTGCGATTCGGTTCCCGATCGGCTGTTTTCTATCCAGATGAAAAAGCTCGTCGTTACCGGCATTCGCTGGGAAGACCTTTTTCTTCGGAAAATGCTTTTTTGTAAAGAAACAGAACTGGAAGGCCTAACCGTGCGAGTAGAAACCGGGCTGGGCAAAACGCCTTTCCGGCTGCGCAAACCCCAAAATAAATTCCACCTTTCGGGCGCGACGGTCGAAAATCTTCAGGCCGCAAAAATGGATTTCTCGCTCCTCCACCACAACGGCCCCGACATCATCCGGGCTTCTTCCCGAAACGGCTTGCTGCAAGGAACGGCACTGCGCTGGTCGCCCGATGCGCCGCCTGCTTTTGCAACGCTGAACCTTACGCTGGGCGAAACCGCGCTGCAACTGCCCCACACCCGCAACCAGTATTCGGCGGCGGGCTGGCAATATGATTTTGAAGAAAAAGTCTTCCGGATGATGGGTTTCCGGTTTCGGCAGTGGCTTCCCGACAGCGTAATGGCAACACATCACAATCTGGATATTGGCCTTATTGAGGCGCACGGTTTCCGGAAAATGGCATCGCCGAACGGCGATTTTTTTGCGCTGCAAAGCCTGCGCCTTTTTGAGCCGCGCGTGGTGGCCGCCATCACCCGAAGGCCCAACGGCGTTTTTCCCCAAACGAGAAAAGATTTCCCCCAAAAACTCCTGCAAAAAGCCGGACTGCCGCTGCTGCTGGAAGACGTACAAATTGTTCGCGGAGCCGTTACCTACGAAGAAACCCGCGAGGCTACGGGCCGCACGGGTGCGGTGCTGTTCGACAATCTTTCCGGAAATATGGCCCCGGTCTGTCTTGCGCCGCTTCCGGCAGGCATCCACCCAAAGCCCATGCGCATCGCACTTTCGGGGCAATTTCAAAACCGCAGCCTGATTGCCGTCAGCGGGCAGTTTGACCTGCAGGACAGCGCCCAGAATTTTCGGCTTTCCGGAAAAATCTCCCGCCTGAGTGGCGAACAGATTAGTGATCTGGCGGCCAATCTGGGCCATTTGCGCATTCAGCGGCTGGATATGGATTCCCTGTTGTTTGGGTGTGTGGGAAATGCCCGCGTCTTTCAGAGCACCCTGCAGCTGGCTTATCACAACCTGGCCGTGCAGTTGATGCGCTACGATACGACACAGAAGCGCCTGCGCCGGCAGCCGGTACTTTCGTTGCTGGCCAATGAGTTGCTCCTCCATCCGGACAATCCGCTACCCGGCGGCCCGATGCGCATCGTCAGGACCAGTTATCTCCGCCCCGAAACGCAACCTTTTTTCAGTGCGTTGTGGCGCGCACTTTTTGCAGGTATCAAAGAGACTGCTATTGCCGATCCGGCGCTGTTGCGTTATTTACAGGAGAAAGCGGCCACACGGCAGGAGCGCATCGAAAAACGCCTGCGCCGGCAGGAAGACCGCAGGCGCCGACGCGAAGAAAGAAGGGCGGGACGAATGGTTTTTTGAGGGCAATTAGCCACTGGCAGACGAAGCATCGGCAACGCAGGCTCCCGCACGTAAGGGATTCGCCGAACGGTATAGAGCACTACCGGAGCGGGGGGGCGCTTGGCCCAGCGTGAAGCCCTGACACCTTTCTATATACAGAAATTCTATGCGTATGGATGCGCCTCTTAGCCCGTTCCTACGAAACGGGAATAAAACAAGGAACGCCCCGTCGTTGGCGGGGCGTTCCTACAAATTTGTTTCCGGAAAAACTCAATAATCCACCTCCGTGTTCGGGATGGCCAGTTCGGCCAGTGCCTTGTCGAGCTGCTCGTCGCTGGGCGCGATGCCGTGCCATTCGTGCGTGCCTTCCATAAAGCTTACGCCTTTGCCCATCGCGGTGCGCATCAGGATGACAATTGGCTTGCCGTTTCCGGAAAGTTTTTTGGCTTCTTCCAATGTAGAAACCACGTCTTCCATCATGTTGCCGTCCATTTCCAGCACCGTCCAGTTGAAGGCGGCAAATTTGGCATGGAGGTTTTCCAGCGCCAGCACCATTTCCGTCGGGCCGTCGATCTGCTGACCGTTTACGTCAATCGTAGCAATCAGGTTGTCGAGTTTGTGGTGAGCAGCAAAGAGAACGGCTTCCCAGTTTTGGCCTTCCTGCAATTCGCCATCACCGTGGAGCGAAAACACAAAGCGGTCATCGCCTTTGAGCTTTTTGCCCAGCGCCGCGCCGCAAGCCACGCTCATGCCCTGACCCAGCGAGCCGGAGGCAATGCGAATGCCCGGCAGCCCTTCGTGTGTGGTGGGGTGTCCCTGCAGGCGGGAATCTAATTTCCGGAAAGTTTTCAACTCTTCCACCGGAAAATAGCCACTGCGGGCCAATACGCTGTACATCACCGGCGAGATATGGCCATTGGAGAGGAAAAACAAATCCTCGCCCGCGCCTTCCATCGAAAACGCTTCGGGATTGTGTTTCATCACCTCAAAGTAGAGGGCGACCAGAAAATCGGTGCAGCCCAGCGAGCCGCCCGGGTGGCCGCTTTGCACGCCGTGTACCATCCGCACGATGTCGCGGCGAACAATGGCGGCAATATCTTTCAGCCCTTCGGTAGAATGTTTCATGTTTTATGTTTCATGTTTCATGCGTGGTTTAAGGGCATGAAACATAAGTTTTGGTTTTTTAGGGAATCTGAAAAAAGCGACAAGCAGCGACGAAGGCGGAAGCCTTCGCCAAACCGCCAGACAAAGCAGAAAGTGCAGATTCCGGAAATCAGGTATTAAAAGAACATTTGGAAAAAGAAGCCGAAGGCTCCAATTCCGCCGCAGGCGGAGTCCAATGCGAAGCGTCCAATTCCGCCGAAGGCGGAGTCCAATCGCCAATGGCACCTACAGTCCCAGCAGCGCTTTCATCGGGTCGGTGCCTACGAGCAGCCTTTCCGGATTTTCCAGCAGCTCTTTCACCCGAACGAGGAAGGATACGCTTTCGCGGCCATCAATGATGCGGTGGTCGTAGCTAAGGGCGAGGTACATCATCGGGCGGATTTTGATTTCGCCGTTGATGACCATCGGGCGCTCCTGAATTTTGTGCATACCCAGAATGGCGCTTTGCGGGATGTTGATAATTGGGGTACTCATCAAAGAGCCAAACACGCCGCCGTTGGTAATCGTAAACGTTCCGCCGGTCATTTCTTCCAGCGTCAGCTTGTTGTCGCGGGCTTTGCCGGCCAGGGCAGCCACCGCTTTTTCGATACCGGCCATGTCGAGGCTTTCGGCATTGCGGATGACCGGAACCACGAGTCCTTTAGGCGCACTTACGGCAATCGAAATATCGCAATAGTCGTGGTACACGATGTTGTCGCCGTCGATATAGGCGTTCACCGCCGGCCACTCCATCAAGGCAATACAGCAGGCGCGGGTAAAGAAGCTCATGAAGCCCAGTCCGATGCCGTGTTTTTCCTTGAAAGCGTCTTTGTTGGCGCTGCGCAGTTCCATGATACGGCTCATGTCCACTTCGTTGAAGGTGGTGAGCATGGCCGTGGTGTTTTTGGCTTCCACGAGGCGGCGCGATACTGTTTTGCGCAGGTTGCTCATCTTCTCCGGGCGGTCGGCGCGGCCCGGTGTGCCGCCGGTTTCGGCAGCGGCGTTTTGTTGATTCGTCGGGCGGGCAATGGCGCTCAGCACGTCGGCTTTAAAGATGCGACCATTGGGGCCGGTGCCTTTCACCTCGGCGGGCGACACCTTTTTATCCTTCATAATCGCTCCGGCAACCGGCGTAGCTTTCACATCGGCAGCGGGTGCGGCGCTTTTGTTTTCCGGCATATTGGAAACCATTTTCTCCGGCGCTTCGATAGACGAATTGCTGGCTTTGGCTTCGTTGACACCTTCCTGCGCAGGCTTACTTTCCGTTTTTCCGGCCTCGGCGGCGGCGGGTGCGCCTGCCGTTTCGTCAATTTTACAGGCTACATCGCCAATAGCGAGCGTAGCGCCTTCTTCGGCAACGGGATGAAAGATGCCTGCCTGTTCGGCGTTTAGCTCAAAGGTGGCCTTTTCAGATTCCAACTCGCACAGCACTTCGTCGCGCTGCACATAGTCGCCGTCTTTTTTGGTCCATTTCACCAGCGTTACTTCGGAGATAGATTCGCCTACGGAAGGCACCTTGATTTCAATCATCGGAAAGAGTCGGATTTGCGGGTGCAAAATTAGGGTAAAAGAAGGGGGGATTAAAAATGGAGTTGATTGTTGTTGATAAGGGGTGATTGTTGTTGTTTGTTGTTGATAAGGGTTGATTGTTNNATGAGGGTTGATTGTTGTTGATGAAGGTGATAGGGGTTGATTACCGACTTTTATTTCTTGTGTCATAATCCTTTCATCTTTCGTCTTGATACTTTCGTCTTTCGTCTTTCATCTTTCGTCTTTTGTCTTTCGTCTTTTGTCTTTCGTCTTTCGAGCCTTCCGCATCCATTCCGGCCTGAAATTGTTATCTGAAAGCACAAAGACTTTCTGCGCCCTACGCGCATCTCCATGAACTTTTTCACCCCTGCCCTGCTCCACTGGCACGCGCATCACAATCAGCGCACGCTGCCCTGGAAAGGCATCGCCGACCCATATAAAATCTGGCTTTCGGAGATTATTCTCCAGCAAACCCGCGCCGAGCAGGGCCGCCCCTACTACGAGCGTTTCACCGAAGCCTACCCGACGGTTCACGACCTGGCCCGCGCACCCGAAGATGAAGTTTTCCGGCTCTGGCAGGGACTGGGTTACTACAACCGCTGCCGCAATCTGCTGGCTACAGCCCGCACCGTGAGCGAAGATTTGGGTGGGAAATTTCCGGAAACTTATGAAGGATTGCTGGCGCTCAAGGGCATTGGTCCCTACACCGCAGCGGCCATTGCTTCGTTTGCCTTCGGGCAGCCCCACGCCGTGGCCGATGGCAATGTATATCGGGTGCTGGCACGCTACCTGGGCATTTTTACCCCGCCGGCAACGACTGAAGGAAAGGCCGTATTTTCCGGAAAAGCAAATGCACTATTAGAAAAAAACGACCCCGCTGCCTGGAATCAGGCGATTATGGATTTGGGCGCTACCGTCTGCACACCGCAAAATCCGCGCTGCGCGGTTTGTCCGCTGCACCGTCATTGCTACGCTTTTCAAAAAAACGCCATCGCCGAACTGCCCGCCCGCATGGCCAAGGCGCCGCTCCGGCAACGTTTTCTGCACTATCTGATTCTGGAAGCCGGGGGCGAAATCTGGCTTTCGCGCAACGACGATATGGCGGGCATCTGGCGCGGTCTGTATCAGCCTTTTCTCATCGAGGCAAACGAAGCACTCGACACCAAAACGCTGGCCGCGCACCCCGATTTCCGGAAATTGGCCCCCGATGTCGGCGCACTGCAATACGAAGGGCATCTGCAAAGAAAGCTCACCCATCAGGCGCTCGACATCCGGTTTTTTCGCCTGCGCGTTTCCGGAAAACCGGCAGTACTTTCCGGAAATGGCCTCTGGACGCGCCCCGACCACATCGCGCAACTGCCGCTGCCGAAGCCCATTGCCTTGTTTTTTGAAAAAAAAGCCTACTTTTAAAACCCGTTCCAAAAGGCGCGTTTACAGCACTGAATTTTGATTTTTAAAAAGGGATATAACTTATGAGAGGCGTAAATAGAGTGGTATTGATTGGCAACCTGGGCCGCGACCCGGACGTGCAATATTTAGAGGGCAATATTGCCGTGGCCAAATTTCCGCTGGCTACCACCGAGAGTTATAAAGACAAAGAAGGACAAACCGTTTCGCAAACCGAATGGCATACGGTGGTACTCTGGCGCGGCCTTGCCGAACTGGCGCAAAAATACCTGCACAAAGGCTCGCTGGTTTTCATTGAAGGGAAACTCAAAAACCGCAACTGGGAAGATGCGCAGAAAATCCGGCGCTTTTCTACCGAGATTGTGGCCGATAACCTGGTGATGCTCGACCGCAAAAAAGAAGGCGATTACTCCGGAGCGAATCCTGCTTCCAACACCGCCCCACAGCCGGAAAGTGCTTCAACGGCTGCGCCTTCGGGCTATCATTCCAACAGCAATACCCCTGCCGGCGACGACGAGGTTCTGCCTTTTTAAACGTCCGGACGGTGCTGCCTTTTCTTTCTGCCAAACGCCTTTTCTGCGCTTTAAGAAAAGGAGCTTGGATCCGCAAAAGCGTTTCTTACCAAAGAAATAATATGCCTCTGCCTTTCGGTGCTTTCCTGCCGGCCATCGTTTTGTTTCAGGCCCCTGGCGAGCCGGTTACCAATATCACTTTCCTGACGGTCGTTGTGCTGTTGCTGCTATTGCTTTCCGGCATCACCGCAGGTGCCGAGACGGCGTTTTTTTCTCTGAAAGCCAAAGACTACAATCACCTCAAAACCCGCGACCAGTATGCCGCGCGGCTGGCTGTAAACCTGCTCCATCAGCCCAAGCGACTGATGGCGACGCTGCTGATTACCAACACATTTATCAATATCGCCATTATCATCACCAGTAGCCTGCTGGTGCGGGAATTGCTGCAGCTCAACGGGATAGACACGGCGGGCTGGCTTTCTTTTGCCATTCAGACCGCCGCCGTTTTGGTGGTGCTGGTGCTCTTCGGCGATATTCTGCCCAAGGTTTATGCCGCGCAATACAACACCCGAATGGTGCTTTTTTCGGCTCCGGTACTCAGCGTATTCGACAATATTTTTAAGCCCATTGCCGGAACGCTGATTTCGTCGAACGCCTATATTGAAGAGCAGCTTTCGCCGCGCCCCAAGGCCAACATGACGGAAGCCGAGCTGGAAGAAGCCATTACGCAGTCGCTGGGCCACGCAGCCACCCGCTCGGAACTGAGCATTTTTAAGGGCATCCTGCGCTTCGGACAGATAACGGTGCGGCAGATTATGCGTACACGGCTCGATGTGAAGGCCATTCCGGAAACGCTTTCTTTCGCAGAAGTGCAGGCTTTTGCGGCGCAAACATCCCACTCGCGACTGCCGGTCTATCGCAGCACACTCGATCAGATTGTGGGCATAGTGAATAGCAAGGACTTTCTGGCCCACAACGACGCGCCGGATTTCGACTGGCACACGCTGATTCGCCCCGCTTATTTTGTACACGCCGAAAAGCCCATTGAAGACCTGCTCAAGGAATTTCAGCAGCAACACATTCACCTGGCGGTCGTGGCCGATGAGTTTGGTGGCACTTCCGGCATTGTTACGCTCGAGGATATTCTGGAAGAAATCATCGGCGACATCCGCGATGAATTTGACAAAGAGGAGATTGCTTTCCGGAAACTAGATGCCCGCACTTTTTTGTTTGAAGGCCGGATGCATATCAACGACGCGTGTCGCATCAGCGGTATCAATGCCGATACCTTCGACCGGGTGCGCGGCGGCAGCGATTCGATGGGCGGACTGGTGCTGGAACTCAGTGGCCGTTTCCCGAAAATGGGCGAAAAAATCACCTGGAAAGGCTACGACTTTACAGTTACCGAACTGGACGGTATGCGTATCAAAACCGTTGAGATGCGGATGCCGCAGGCAGTGGATACCGGAAATTTTCCGGAAAATGATGACGCGTCGCAACAATCCGGCACCGGTTTAGACCGTCGGACGCGTTGAAGAACAGGCCTCAAAATGCCGTGCCGTGCGTGCTGCGAATGACCGCAGATTTCAAAAACGGAACCGCGTTGAGCAAAGAAATCGTTGGGCTTAAAAGGGCTTCGCTGCCAAAACGCCCTTGCAGCAATCGCCCCATCCACATACGGCGGCGGAATTGCCGGTTCCAGGCGCGGGTAAAATCCCGTTCCAAGTCCGTGCGCTTTTTCGTTCTATTCAAAAAAGCACTGCCATGTTCAAAAGCGATTTTGGCGCTGTGCAGTGCCATCGACATTCCATTGCCACTGAGCGGCGGAATGAGGCCGGCGCTGTCGCCGAGGCAGAGGACACCGTTGATAACCGGGCTGCGTTTCTGAAAAGAGATTCCGGAAATGGCCAGCGGTTTGGGATAAAGAAATTCGGCATCGCGCCAGATGCTCTTCAGGAAAGGATTACGGCACAGCACCGTTTCTTCCAGATTGAAGATGCTGTTTCCGGCTTTGCGCAGCGCCTCGCCGCGAACGAGATAGCACAGGCACAGCCGGTCGGCTTCTACCCGCGAAATGCCGCAATAGCCACCGCCGAAATGATGAAGCGCAATGAGGTCTTCGGGATGGTTGGCATAGCGAATATGGTGTTTGATGCCCACCCAGCCGTCGAGCACCGCGTCGGTCTTTCGCAGGAAAGGCCGTTGCAGTTGCACATCCAGATTGCTTTTCTTCCCCCAACTGCCCAGCGCCAGCTTTCCGGAAAACAGGCCGTTTGAGGTGCGCATTTCAAAACCTGCTGCCCCCAAATCCGAGATGCTTTCCACTTTAGTTTGGGTGAAAAGAACAGCGCCGGCTTTTTGGGCGCAGTCGGCCAGTGCCGCGTCGAAAGCGTAGCGGCTCATTCCAAAGCCGCCGAGCGGCAAATTGGCAGCCAGCGTTTGGCCGCCGGTTGTGCTGAGCAGAAAGCGGTCTATCTGTGGCAAGTGGTCCGTTTCCAGACCTATCTCCTTTAAAAACGGCACGCTCTCGCGGCTGATGTATTCGCCACAGACTTTATGGCGCGGATAGTCTTCTTTTTCAAACACCGCCGTCGCAAAACCTGCGCGCGCAAAAAGCGCCGCCGCCGACAGCCCGGCAATGCCGCCGCCGATAATAAGGACCTCGTAGGAGTGCTGCATAGGTTTAGAGAAACAAGTTCGGGTTGGATGGTGAGCGTGGGCGGCTCCACAAACCTATAAGGTTTTTGAAACCTTATAGGTTTTTCGGCAAAAGAGGTTCGGCGGCCCCACAAAATGCGTGGGTTCGTCGGCTCAGTCCGTTCGGCGAAAGCTGCAATTTCGTCGGATTGTGGTGCAGGCCGTTCGGCGAAAGCTGCGCTTTCGTCGGATTATGGTGCAGGCTGCGCCTGCATAAATGAAAGCAGGCGCAGCCTGCAGGATAGCACGACATAGGCGCAGCCTATGCCGAACGAAAATTGTTCGGCGAAAGCCTAACGAAAGTCTGTTTTTCCGGAAATCACCAGATACCGAAACGCCCATTCCCACCGAATCTGCGGCGGCGGCAGGCCGGATTTCCGGAAAATTGCTATCCAGTCGGCGCGGCGGAAGGCCCGCAAAACCGAGAGCGGCGCATCGTTTTTTACGAGGTAGCTTTTGGAAAAAAGTCGGGTCAGGGTTTTGATACTTTGATAGGCGAGCGGATGGCGGTGCAGGTCGTTGATGAAAAAGCCCAGTTGGCTATTTTGGTGCATCCACTGCATTTGCACGACCAGTGCCTCGTCGGAAAAATGATGGCAAAAAAGCGAGGAAAAAAGGATGTGTGGCCTGCCGGTTTCGCGGAAATCCACGGCTTCGTAATCGCTGCACATCCAATCTACTAATGGCTCCGGGATGCCCGAATGCACCCTTGCATATTCAATGCATTCCGGCTTGAGGTCGATGCCGGTGAGGCGGAACGGAATGTTTTTCTCCTGAAGGAAACGGGCGATGACGCATCCTTTATCGCCGCCGCCGCAACCGATTTCGGCCACGTGCAGCGTTTCCGGAAAATCCTTCGGGAGTAAAGCCTGCAAGCCCCGCAGTGTGATGCGATGCCCACCCAAGCGGGTATTTATAACATCCAGCTCACGCAGGTTTTGGGCCAAGTCGGCGAAGGGAATATCGTCGCCGTCGAGCAGTTCTTTTTGATTGCAGCGCGATGCCCAGTTCATGCCGGTTGCAGGATAAAGCTTTCCATCGTGAGGCCCGGACCGAAGGCCACGCCAAACACCTTTTTGTCTTTTTGCGCCAGCGCGTCGGCCCACAGGCTTTTCAATACAAAAAGAATCGTGGCCGAGGAGATATTTCCGATTTGACGCAGCACTTCGTAGGAATAGCGCAGGTCGTCTTTGGTCAGTTGCAGGCCCTTTTCCAGCGCCGAGAGAATGCGTTTGCCGCCGGGATGAACGCACCAGTGGGCAATTTCTTCGCGGGTGGCTTTAGCGCGTTCCAACGCACGGTTCAGGAGCGGGGCAATATCCGCGCCCAGCAAATCGGGTACGTAGCCGGAGAGGCGCATCAGAAAACCTTTGGACGATAGGTTCCAGGCCATCTCTTCGCACCCCTGCCAAAGTACTTCGGAATAGAAATCCTGTATCTCAAAACCTTCGGCTTCGTGGGCATTTCCGGAAACCAGTGCTGCCGAAGCGCCGTCGCCAAACAAGGCAGCCGAAACAGCGCCTTCTTCTTCATAGGCATTCTGAAAATGCAGCGTACACAGTTCCGTACAAACGACCAATACTTTGGCCGAAGGGTCGGCGTTGGCGAAAGCGGCGGCCAGCTTCAGGCCGTGAATGGCGGCGTAGCAACCCATAAAATTCACGGCGGTGCGGTGCGCGTTGTGTGGAATACCGAGCAATTCCATCGCCATCAGCTCCAGTCCGGGGGCGCTGAGGCCGGTGCAGCTTACGGTGATAAAATGGGTGATATCGGCGGCTTTCAATCCGGCGGCTTGCAGGCAGTTTTGCGCGGCGGCCACGGTGAGTGCGGGCGCTTTTTCCACATAACGCTCCATGCGGGCTTCGAGCGATGGGCAGCCGCCGGCGGCTTTAAAAAAGGTTCCCTTTTCGGGATGTTCGGGAAGGAAATCGGGCAATACACTGTGGCGTTGGTCGATGCCGCTTTGATGGTAGAGAAAGCGCAACTTGCGGCCTTCGGGCGTGCCGGCAATACCATAGGCTTCCTGCATAAAATGCAAGATGTCTTCCTGCGGAATGGCGTGTTCCGGGAGTGCAGTGCCGACAGCGATGATTTTAGCCACAGGAAGAAGAAGGAAGAATAGAAAGAATCAGGAAGGCGGTGTTGGTACAGATGGCGGCCCGCCAGCTCATCTGCATGGTGTGGCGATAGTCGGCAAAGGAAGGATTTCGGAAACACTGCCGCGCCCATCGCAAGAACCAGAAAAGCACCGGCGAAAACAGTGCCAGCAACAGTGCAAAATGCAGCAGTCGCCCTATTTGATAAAACCAATATCCCAAAAACAGAAACGCAAGCAGGTAGAGCGCGGCGCAGTACACAAAAGTTCCGCGCACACCCAGCATCGCCGAGAGCGTCCGGACACCATCCTGCCGGTCTTGTTCGTGTTGATAAATCTGCGTTACCGGGTAGAAAGCGCCGAGCAGCAAAGTGCTGACGACAAGGCCCCAGACGGGCGCTGTATCTTTTCCGGAAATCGCGGTGTAGGAAGCGAAATAAACCAGCGCACCCTGCGAGAGCGCCACGGTGAGATACCCCGCAAGAGGATATTTTTTCAGTCTCACGCCGCGATAGCTGTAGAGGCGCGACAGAATGATGTAGAGCGCGATGCAAGCGGCAAAAAGCGGGCGTATCAAAAAAGAAAGCCCCACGGCCAGCGCATCTACCAACAGCGTCGCCCGGCCAACGGATTGCGGCACTTTTTCCGGAAATTCTACGCCGCCAATCGGGCCGGTGTCTTGGTCTTGCAGGCTGTTGTAGGCATTGCTCGATGGATATACCAGCAGGTGCAGAATCGCAAACGAAAGCAGCGCCGGGAAGGGGTGAATTTCCGGAACCGTGGCCAGCGCCAGCAGAAAAACCGGCAGCAGCAGAAAGGAAAAAAGTATCCGGAAATGTTGAAGCAAAAGTGTTGTGGCGGTGTGGGCCGCCCTATGTGGCAGCCCTGTTAATAACGGTGGTGGCCGCCCTATGTGGCGGCCCTGTTAATGACAGTTGATGGATTTCCGGAAAAATCCGTTTGAATCCACGTCATCCGCGTTCCTTCACGAAACATGAAACATGAAACATTTCTCACGCCGTATGCGCCTTCACCCAACGGGCGTAAGCGTCTATAAAATGTTGCACAAACTTCTGCGTGTCCTCGCTTTTGATATTTCCGGCATCGTCGAAGATGTCTGCGGCTTTGCCGATGTAGGCTTCGGGCTGCTGCATCATGGGGATGTTGAGGAAAACCGCGCTTTGCCGCAGGTGGTGATTGGCTCCAAAACCACCGAGGGCGCTTGTGGAGACGCTCACCACGCCGCCCGGCTTGTCGTTCCACACACTTTTGCCATACGGGCGCGAGCCTACATCAAGCGCATTTTTCAGCCCGGCGGGCAGCGAGCGGTTGTATTCCGGCGTTACAAACAAAACCGCGTCGCAGGCGGCGATTTCTTTCCGGAAACGCGCCCAGGATTCCGGCAGGTTTGCGTCGTCGAGGTCGGGATTATAGAGGGGCAGGTCGTCGATTTCCACTATTTTCATCTCCAGCATTTCGGGCGCGAGAGCCGTCATCGCCTTCGCCATCATGCGGTTGTAGGAGCCTTTGCGCAAGCTTCCTACCAGAACAGCAACCTTCTTTTTGTGCATCACGTCGTTTTTTTAAAGGGATTTTTACCTTTCTCAACAGTAAACCTGTGCCAGAAATATTTCCGGAAATAAAGACCCTTCTTTTAAGCCCTAATTCAACTGCGGGTCAGGCGGCAGGTTTGCGAGGTTTTTATATTTTCCGCCCAGTGTTTCCAGGGCTTTGCGCCAGAGGTCTTCGCGCGGCGTTTCAAAGATTAGCTCGGCAGTTGCGTCGGCAAGCAGCCAACTACCCGATTGCAGTTCTTCCTCCAGCTGCCCTGCGCCCCAGCCGGAGTAGCCCAGATAAAACTGTACATCTGCGAGGGTTTTCACACCGGCAGAAACTTCTTCTTCCAGGCTTTCAAAAGCACTACCCCAATAGATGCCGGGCATGACCTCATGGCCGGTATCGGCTTTTTGGGCGCGTTGCAGGATGCAGATGGTATCGAGCTGCACCGGCCCGCCCTGATAAACACCGAGCGAAGCCATTTCAGATTCCGGAAACAGCGTGCCGATGTGCAGGTCGGTGGGGCGGTTCATCACAAAGCCAACCGTGCCTTCTTCGCCGTGTTCGCAGAGCAGGACAACCGTCCGGAAGAAATTAGGGTCGTGTAGAAAAGGCTCAGCGATGAGGAGTTTTCCGGCGCGGAGCGAAGTAGGGTCAGGGATAAATCCGGAGTGCATAACAATTATTTAAAAAAAAATACCGGGATAGCCGCAGTATAGAAAACCCCGAAAATAAAACGCCCCGACCGATTGCCTTTCTAAGA
>DDEO01000163.1 GCA_002336725.1 Bacteroidetes bacterium UBA1952
CCATTATGTGGGTCAGCGCCATTTACGGCTACCAAATTAAAAATGGTATAACAGTGCGAAGCGTTTCCAACGCCGAAGGCTCCAATCGGAGATTGCAACGCTGAAAGCTCCAAGCCGAAGGCTCCAACGCGCAGCGTCCAACGGCTTTAGCATCCAACAGCTTTAGCGTCCAACGCGCAGCAGTCCAACAGCGTAGCCTACCGGCGCAGCCTATTTATGGCTCAGCGCCATCAGTACACACAGCAGCGCCGTTATTAGCACGATAATCCAGGGCATCATGCGGTCGGTCTTTTGGCGGCGGCGCTTTTCGGCAAGTGTGCGGGCCAGCTTTTCGCCAAGCGCAGCAGAAACCGGCTTGAGGAGCGCGAGGCGGTCATAAATCGTTTCGCCCAGGCGCGGCGGCAGATAGCCCGCCGATTCAAAAATATTTCCGGAAAAGGCATCGTTTAGCCCGGCATCCGCTTCGGCAGACAGAATGGCCAGGTGCTTGTCCTGCAACAGATATAGCAGCAGGCTTTGCAGCGCGTGGGGCGCTACTGCCGACTGCCCGATGCGCTGCAAATGGCGCAGCAGTTTTCCGGAATCGGCCAGCAGACCGGCGCTGTCAATCGCTTTCGATTGTTTAGAAGTCATGCCGCGCAGCCAGCGTTCTTCGTCGTATCGGCGGCGGTTTTGCGGCTCCGAGAGCACATTATACGCATCCCGCAAAGCCCGGAACTGCGCTGCCGCATAAGGATTTTCCGGGGCCGCATCGGGGTGATATTTGCGGGCCTGCGCACGATACGCCTTGCGGATGGCATCTGCATCCGCCGAAGGCGACACACCGAGCACCTGATAATAATCCGGGAGGGAACTGGCAGTTGAAGGCATTGGAGCTTTTCCTATAAAAGGAAAACCCGCCTGGAATGTTCCGGCGGGTTTTCCCCTCTCTCTTCTCTCATGGCGTATGGAGTAAGAATACTTCTCGCCTTCCTGATTACCTCACTATTTTTCCAAACGACGCAGGCAGGAAGGCGAAAGGGGGTTCGATTTAAAATTACGAAACGGTTTTGAAAGTCTGTTTCCGGCGAAAAAGGTCTAACAAAAGTTTAGCAAGGTTACGACCGAATAACCGATTGCACCACATAAAGTTCAATAACCTTTTCTGCGCTACACACCCTCACCCCGTACCCAAACGTCTGAAAAATCGTACCGGCACAGAATTTGAGCGTTTTTTTTCCGGAACATCTTCGTCTCCGGCCAATTCTTTTTTTCTTATGCCTGCTCCCGTGGCTTTGCCCCGCCTTCTGATATGCTTTTCGAGCATCCGGTGGAATTTTCTATACCAGCGCCCGCAGCACCTGCTTACCCGCTTTGCTGCCGAAGGCGTTCAGGTTATCTATATCGAAACAAAACGGACCAAAACGTCGGAAGGGCTTTCTTTTGAAAAAGAAATGTGTCAGGGCGTGCAGATTATCCGGCCCCTGATGCCGCCCGAACTGACCGATGCCGAATACATCGCCCGGATGCGGGCGCTGCTCGACGAGTTGCTGGGGCCGAACGGCGCACAGGATGCCATCTTCTGGTATTACAACCCGGCAGCCATCCGCTATACCGACCACCTGACACCGGCCCTGACCGTATATGACTGCCTGGGCAACCCGGAATCCTGGCCCGGTGCACACCCGGATTCTGCCCGGCTCGAGCGCAGCCTGATGGACAGGGCCGACGTGATTTTTACACCCACTGCGGCCCTGATGAAAGACCGCCGCCGTTTCAATGGTAATATCCACGTTTTCGCCAACTCCATTGACCGCGAACACTTTGCGCAGGCCCGTTGCGCCACTATGGCAGAACCGGACGACCAGAAAGCCATTCCCCATCCGCGCCTGGGTTTTTATGGGATGATCAACGAAAACATTGATACCCGGCTGCTGAAGCAGGTGGCCGCAGTGCGCCCCGACTGGCATTTTGTGTTTATCGGCCCGGTGATGAAAGGCTGCGAAAATGTGTTGCCGGAGTGCGATAATATCCACCATCTCGGCACCCAGTCTTACGACGATTTGCCCGCTTACCTGAGCGGTTGGGACCTGGCGCTCGTGCCGCTCAAAGAAGATCAGCATACCAAAAGGCTGCTTCCCGCAAAGGTTCCGGAATATCTGGCCGCCGGCGTGCGGGTGATTGCCGCGCCGCTCGAGGAAATTGTAACCAGCTATGGCCGTAAAGGGCTGGTGCAGGTCGTTTCGGGCGCAGAAGTTTTCATAAACGTTGCGCAATCGCTGCTGGATGATAGTGGCGCGGAGAAAGCTTCGTGGCTGCGGCAGGTGGATGCCGAACTTTCCGGAAATTCCTGGGATAAAACCTACGAGGGGATGAAGGCGCAACTGGAATCGGCCCTGCGGCAAAAGCGCCCCGCCCGAAAAGGGCTGCGTAGCGTCGGCACGGCACTCGTCCGCGTTTTTAAAGAAACGACCGCAATGATGAAAATACCGGGAAGTAAAGCACCGGAGGCGTAGAAAGGAAACCGCATCCTTTTTTATTTGTAGAGATACCGGTTGCCGGTCATTTCCCGGCCTCCTCTGCCTGCGGATCGGGTCGGCGGTGCAGGAATGCGAAATACAGCACCAGCCCGATTGCGATGACCGTGAGCGAGCCGAGGATAAATTTGCTTTCCGCCGTCAGGAACAGAAAGCCCCAGATGCAGATGGAGATGATGGCCGGAATGGGAAAGAAAGGCATTTTCCAGGGCCGTACGTCGGCTGGTTTCCGGTAGTGCCAGAGCAACACGCCCACCGCCTGCGCCACAAACTGCACCAGAATCCGCATGATCACGATGGCCTTGATGACGAAAGCGGGCTTCTCAGTAAAAATCACGCTGAGCACAAAGCCGATACCGCCGATGGTGAGCAGCGAGATGTGCGGGAAGTTTTTGGTCGGGTGCAGCCTCGTAAAAACCGGAAAATAATCGCCGCCTTTGGCCGCCGCATAAGGGATGCGCGAGTAGCCGAGCAGCACCGAAAACAGCGAAGCGAGGGCGATGATCAGTATCAGGCCGGTAGCGATTTTGGCCACGCCGGCGTTGTAGATTTTCTCAAAATAAAGGCTGACGACAAACTTGGACTCGGCAATGGCCGCAGCCGGCAGGATGCCCGCAACGGCGGTTTGCATCGCCAGATACAAAACGGCAATCAGGGCGATGGATAGAAAAATAGCTTTCGGGATATTGCGCTCCGGTTTCTGGATTTCGCCGCCCAGATGACACACGTTGTAGTAGCCCAGATAGGAATAAACCGTACTCGTAGTGGCATTGCCCAAGGCGGCAAAGAAGAGGGCCGAAGTGGGAAATCCGGCCCATTTTTCCGGAAAAGCCATTTCGGCATTAAAAGACGGTACGGCAGAGAAAACAAGCCACAGCAAGGTGCCGACGGTAATAATACCCAATAATACGCTCAATCTGCCAATGCTTTTGATATCGCGATACAATAGGGCAATCATGCCGAGTACCAGTCCGCCGGCCACAAAACGGGCCTGAAGCGTGGTGAGCGGCATCAGATACCGGAAATAACCGGCGAATCCGATAGCCGCCGAAGCCACCACGAGCGGTGCCTGCAAAGTGGTTTGCCACACAAATAAGAAAGCCATCATGCGTCCGCCTTTTTTGCGTGGAAAAAGCTTTTGCAAAAACACATAGCTGCCACCCGCCTGCGGCCATTTTGCACCCAGTTCGGCCCACACCGTTCCATCCACAAAAGAGAGCAAAGCGCCCAGCAGCCAGGCATAAATACTGCCGCTGCCGCCCATCACCGCCGCCACACCCGAGAGCGTAATAAACGGCCCGATGCCCACCATATCAATGGCATTAATGGCCGTAGCCTGAAGCAGATTGAGGTCGCGGCGGAGTTGGTTCATAGGTTAGAGTAGTATGGGCTTCTTGCGAAAGTAGTTTTATGCAGCATTTTCGTTGCTGGGTAGTGCTCCCATTTTGGCGACCGTAAAACGGCGTTTTTATGCCCTTTCGGGGGATAAAACGATATGAAAATTAGGGGTGGGTTAGGCTGTTTCCGGAAAAATCTATAGCACTCCTTGGCGGGATAACCAAACGGGCTGAGAAGGGTGTTTGGTTCTTGTTTTGTTACCCTGCCGAAAGGCGGGTCTCAAAATCATACAAAGCGGTATTATCCTGAGATTCCGCCTTTCGGGGGAATGACAAAATGAAGGGAATAACAAAACGAACGGGAACAGGATAGAAGACATCTGTCCCAAAATAATAGAGGCAAAAAACAGGCGAAAATTTGCAATGCACCCGGAGCCACTTAACGGCGGCATTGTACGGTATAAACACTGCTGTGTCCCGCTCTTGTATAACCGATCTGTCTTCACTTTTGCCTACAAGTCTTTGATTTGTTGTGCAGTCAGGCCGATTATCCGCGCAATAAATTCAGGGTCTGCGCCGGATTCCTTCAACTGTCGGGCAACCCGGTAGGCCTCTTCCAGTTTTCCTTCTTCTCTTCCTTTTTCTCTTCCTTCTTCTTTTCCTTTTTCTATTCCTTCCTGCATTCCTTCCTCAAAAGCGGTATCTATCACGTTCTTGAGATCGCGATAGACTTTGAGGCTTTGCTCATACTTGTGGCGTTCCATTTCTGCCAGATTAGCCAGTTCAGCAGTTTCAAATGCCTGCTCAAAAACAGCGTCTTTGAAGATAACCGGCATATCAGAGAAGTTTTGAAGGTTTTTGATAAAATACAGCCATTGATCCAGCCGGCCTTCCAATTCGCTTTCCTGCTTGGTAAAATTCGGCATTTCCAGATACAGATACGTGAGCTTATCATAAAACACCTTTCCGTTCTGATTCTTAAGCCGGATGGTGTGCAGAAATTCGCTGCGTTCCGGCTCGCTTTCGTAATCATCGAAGGTGAAATCCAGAATGCCGATGCAATAAACGGCTTTCAGGTTATAGTTCCATTCGCCTTTCTCTGCCTGCTCGCGGATGGGAAAAGTAGAATAGTAAACCGTGCGCTCCTTGAAATAATTCTGCTTGGCCTTTTGCAGTTCTACGATAAACTTCTCGCCGTGTTCGTTCTCGCAGTAAATATCATAAATGGCTTTGCGGTCGGAGTCCGAGAGACCCAGTTGCTCGGTATTTTTAAAGCGCAACGCCACGATTTTATCCCGCTCCGGCAGCAGGGCATTCAAAAAATCCATCAGCAGGGGCTTGCTCGCCTCTTCGCCAAAGATTTTCTTGAAACCAAAATCGGTATAAGGGTTCAGATAACGCGCCTGCATAGCAATCTTTTCTTTTTTCTCAAATATACAACCGGCACAGCTGTGTGTGGACTCGCGCCATAACCTCATGGAGATAAATGTTCAATCCATTAGAGGGCCTTTTGCCGGAGCATTCTTTTGGGAAATGAAAAAAGGAAACGGCAAGAGAAGCGGAAGGTTCCAATCCCCCCCAATTCTCATACAGCAGGTATCTCATCGCGCCTTTAGCGCCCCAGCCAGCGCAGTGCATTTCCGGAAAGCAGCTTTTCTTCCAACGGCTTGTCGTAGCCCATTGTTTCAATCAGTTTTCCGGGATGATGCTCGCCGAGCGGGAACGGATAATCGGAGCCGCAGCAGATTTTATCGTCGCCCAGGGTTTTAATCACATAATTCAGCGCATCGGCATCGTGCACAAGGGCATCTATCCAGAAATGGCCCAGATATTCGCGCGGGTTCACGTCGTTGTCTATCGCGCAGAGGTCGGGACGCACGTTGAAGCCATGCTCGATGCGGCCAATAGTGAAGGGAAACGAGCCGCCGCCATGCGCAAAAGCCACACGCAAACGAGGGAATTTCCGGAAAACGCCGCCGAAAATCATCGAAGCAATCGCCCGTGCCGTCTCTGCCGGCATCCCCACCAGCCACGGCAGCCAGTATTTGCCCATGTCTTTCTCGCCCATCATCTCCCAGGGATGCACAAAGATTGCGCAGCCCAGCGCTTCTGCCGCCTGCCAGAACGGAAAGAATTTCGGGTCGCTCAGGTTGGCCCCGTTGATATTGGAGCCGATTTCCAGTCCCGGAAATTTCAGCTCTTTTACGCAGCGTTCCATCTCGCGGATGGCCAGCTCCACGTCCTGCATCGGCACGGTTCCCAGCCCGATGAATTTTTCCGGAAATTGTTCTACGCACGAAGCGATATGGTCGTTGAAAAAACGCGCCGTTTCCAGCCCGTGTTCCGGCCTGGCCCAGTAGTTAAACAAAACCGGCACGGTAGAAAGCACCTGTACATCCACGCCCGTCGCGTCCATATCCAGAATGCGGGTTGGTGCATCCCAGCAGTTGGGGTCTATCTCCCGGAAGACGGTGTCGCCTTTAATCATCCGCGCGCAACAGGCGCCACCCGGTGTGCACACGTGTTCGAGGTGAATAAACTCGCCGTAGCCGAATTTCCGGAAATAATTGGGGATATGCTCCGGCAGGATGTGGGTGTGGATGTCGATTTTCATAGCGCGGTCGCGCAAAGGTAATTACGAACGGACGGCTGCATTTTTATAGTGCAATTCTTTTGGGAGGAACGTCGGCCCAAGCCGCAAGATTTACGAAATCCTTTAGGCAGCGCAGGGGCGATGCTCCGGCACATTTTTCCATCAAAAAAGCCCTGCGCCGAAATCGACGCAGGACTTTTTTCAGATAAGGCAGCAGGAGGGAGTTACTCGCCGACTACTTCAAATTCCAGTTCTACCACATTGTCTTTACCAAAGTCGATAGTGGCTTTGTGGGTGCCGGTTTCCTTGATGTCGTCGGTGATATTGATCTTCCGACGATCGATTTCGTAGCCTTTCTGTTCGCGGATGGCGCGGGCCAGCTGGATAGCGGTAACGGAGCCGAAGATTTTTCCGGAAGTACCGGTCTTGGCACCGACGCGCACCGGGCTTTCGCCCAGCACCCGACGTACGTCGGCGATTTGGGCCAGCAGTTTTTCTTCGCGCTTTTGCAGCATTTTCTGGCGCTCTTCGAGCATCGCCATATTGCCTTTATTGGCTTCTACGGCCATCTTTTGCGGCAGCAGGTAGTTTCGGGCGTAGCCGGGGCGAACCGTTACCAGTTCGCCGTTGCCGCCCAGGTTATCAACATCTTGAGTGAGGATGACTTGCATTGGGATAAATTCTTTTGGGGAAGAGGCAGGCCCGGCGGGGCAAAAAGCAGCAGCGGTTGCTATCTTACGCTTTTGATGCGCCTGGTGTTTGTCGCTTCCGGTTGAGGTCTTTTGTCTTTCGTCTTTAGACTTTCCCCCCTCTCTCTTTCGGAGAGGGGCCGGGGGTGAGGCCCTTTGGTCTAAAAACCCTTACTTCATCAGGTCGGTTACGTAGGGCAGCAGGGCGAGTTGACGGGCTTTTTTGATAGCCTGGGCCACTTTACGCTGAAACTTCAGGGAGTTTCCGGTGATGCGGCGGGGCAGCATTTTGCCTTGGTCGTTGAGGAATTTTTTCAGAAATTCTGCGTCTTTGTAATCCACATAGCGGATACCCATTTTCTTGAAACGGCAGTATTTCTTCTGGCGGCGCTCCACACGGTTGGCGCTCATAAACTTAATATCTGGACGTGGTGCCATGGTCGTTTTTCTCTTTTCAGAATAAAGGAATTACTGCGCGTTGGCAGCGGTTTCTTCGGTTTGTGCAACCTGCTGTTCGGTCGAAGCAGCGTTGGACGTTTCAACAACGGGCGCTTCAGCCGGCTTCTCAGAAGCTTTGCGGCGGCGACGGTCGTTATACGCAAGCGCATGCTTGTCGAGACGGGTAATCATGTGGCGCATGATGTTTTCGTC
The DNA here is from genome assembly GCA_002336725.1 of Bacteroidetes bacterium UBA1952. Lineage (GTDB taxonomy): Bacteria > Bacteroidota > Bacteroidia > Chitinophagales > Chitinophagaceae > UBA1952. The sequence continues at coordinate 7,787 of DDEO01000163.1, forward strand.
GCGGTTCATCTGGATTTCCAGCTTCGCGTTCACGTCTGTGGGCGCGTCATACTGGAGCAGCCAGTACAGACCGGTGGTCTTTTTCTGAATCGGGTAGGCCATGCTACGCATACCCCAAGGCTCCTGGTGGGAGAGGGTGCCGCCGTTGGCGGTGATGAAGTCGCTAAACTTCTTTTGAGCATTGCGGAACTCTTCGTCGGCCAGAACTGGCGTGAAGATAACCACCAGCTCATAGCTCATCAGGTTGGATGTTGCCATTAAAAAAGGTTTGAGTGATAAATAAATCCCGCACGCCCGGCTGCAACTTTGGGCAATTCCGGAAAAATCCCGGAAAGGGCCGGTCGGTTTTGGGTGCGCAAAAGTACGGAAAAAGTATTTGAAATAAAAGTATCACAAAAATAGATAAAAATCCATCATGCCTGAGGCTGCTTTTAAATCTTCCTTTCTAAAGGCATAGGCAAGCCATCGTAAAAGACAAAACCTTGAAAGGATATTTGCAAAAAAATCCTTTTCAAAGAGATGATAAAGGGTTTTTTTGCAGAATGCCCAGGCTGGATGCCGCATCTTTGCGATGCCGCCGGACGCGGACTGCCCAGTTTTTTTGCAGCATGACACCATGGAAATACCGGCATTTTTAGAAACCCTCAAAGACCTGGCCCCGGCGGGCTGGCAACTGGCCGCGCCCGAAGCCCTGCTGCTGCTGCTATTGCTGCCCGTGTTGGGATGGGTGCGGCGCAGCGCCGTCAGGAAGCGGCCCGCGCTGCGTCTTTCTACCACGGCGGCGTTGCGGAATGTGTCGCCGCCGTTGCGGGTGCGGGCCGAAAAATGGCTGCCGCTGCTACACAGTCTGGCCCTCATCGGCCTTATCATCGCTCTGGCGCGTCCGCAGCAACACAACGTTACCGAATACATTGAAAGCGAAGGCATAGACATCGTGCTGGCCATAGACGTTTCCGGTTCTATGCTGGCCGAAGACCTAAAGCCCAACCGCTTGGAAGCCGCCAAGCAGGTAGCCGCCGAGTTTATCAATATGCGCCCCGCCGACCGCATCGGACTGGTGATTTTTTCGGGCGAGAGTTTTACACAATCGCCCGCCACGATGGACCGCAATGCGCTGCTGCAAAGCCTGGATGCACTGCGCGCCGGCGGTATGTTGCAGGACGGCACCGCCATTGGCGACGGGCTGGCAACGGCCGTGGACCGCGTGCGCAGCGGCGGCAAAAGCAAGGTGGTGGTGCTGATGACCGACGGCGTAAACAACCGCGAACACATCTCGCCCGGCACGGCACTCCAAATTGCAAAGACGTTTGGCGTGCGGGTTTATACGATTGGCATTGGCACGACGGGAACAGCGATGGTGAGCATCCAAACGCCTTATGGCATTGAGAAGATTGCACAGCCTGTACAGATAGACGAGCCACTCTTGCGCGAGATTGCTTCCGGCACAGGCGGGCGGTATTTCCGTGCGACGGACAACCAGTCGTTTTCGGCCATTTACGAGGATATTGACAAGCTGGAAAAGCAGAAAATAGAAACCACGACAGAGGAACACACGAAGGAATGGGCGTGGCCGTTTTTGTGGGTTGCGCTGGGGCTTGTGGTGTTGGAGTTGGGGGGAAGGTGGGGGTGGTTAAGAGGGGGGTAGGGAGACGCTGCGCGTACAAGCGGGTTGCGCAAAAGACAAGAAAATTCGGCTGTGTGTTAGAATGTATGATGGTCGGAGAAATCCAGCAATGACGCGGGTTTGTTAGGTTTTGAGAGAAGCAAAAGAAGGTAAAAAGTCGCGTAAAGAAGTAGGAATAGAGCCATAAACCGAACCTGTGTCCTTACGAATCTGCTTTTTTGAGGAAAAAGAAGCCTTCTTTTTCCCACCAAACCCGCGCCCCTAAAGGTTTTTACCCGCTGCTTAGGCCCATCATACATTTAAACACACAACCGAAAATTCTAAAACTTTAAAAAACAGAAAAATTGCGTAGTTCTACGCTTGCAAGGTTTGAAACTGCGACTAACATTTGTGCGGCTTTTAAGCGTAGCCAAGTAGGTAGTGACTCATTACCTATAAAAGTTCTTTTCTTTCCTCACGGTTTTTCTAACTCCCAAACCCACCAACCACATGTCCACCATTAAAAACACAATCGCTGAACTCGCTATTGCAGAGTGGAAAGCCTTCGGATCACATAACTACGAAGAGCATGACCTTGAAGGAAAGCAACTTGAGAATAAAGATGGTTATTACCAAATAGTAGGGAAATACTGGAAAGAAGGTCTCGGTATTAACCTTGACGGACGAAATACCGACCAGGCTTGGTCTGCCGCCTTTGTCTCATACATCATGCGCAAAGCAGGTCTTGGTAATCGCTTCCTCTATTCTGAAGCACACCGCGACTTTATTAATAAGTCTATCCAAAACAAGCTGGCTAACGACACTGCCCGCTCTTGGTGGGGCTATCGCCTCAATGAGGTTAAACCAGAAGTAGGCGACTTGATTTGCTATGGCCGTTTAGAAAAAGGCCCTAACGTGTCTTACGATTACAGACCCGATGGATACCCCGCCCACTCCGACATCGTTGTACGGGTAGAAGGCAATAAAGCATTTGTTATCGGTGGAAACGTCTCGCACAGCGTAACCCAGAAAACCCTCCACCTGAATGCTAACGGCTACCTTGACGATACCCAAAAGCCTTGGTTCGTTATCCTTAAAAACCGAATAGAGGATGCACCAGCAGTAGAACCCGCAGCAGCAATAGCAGTAACCGCCGTCCCAACAGTAAAAACCAATACCAGTTATAGTGAGCAATGGCTTAGACGCGCATTAGAAATAACCGGCGACTTTGAAACCAGTGGTGACCCCTTCGGCGGTGTTACGGGCGATTTTGATGGTATGGGTGTCTCCTGCGGCGTTTTGCAATGGAATATTGGGTCTGACTCCCTGCAACCGCTTATCAGAAAAGCAGGTGTACAAACAGTTTACAAATACATGCCCAACTACGGAAAAGATTTCTGGATAGCGTGTAATTCCCCAAAAGCAGAAGGCCTTACAATCGTCCGCCACTGGCATCAAAACGGTAAACTCAATAAGCTCGCCAAAGCCGAACTCTCTAAACTCATGGCCAGCCCCGAACTCGTTTCTATCCAGATGGATGCTGCACGAGAAGACGGCAACAAAGCTTATGAACTTGCCAATACTTGGGCTAAAGAAATGAGAAGCGCAACAACCGCTTCCCTTCAAGAATTCTGCTGGTTTTTTGACCTCGTCGTGCTTAACGGCGGACTTAAAGGCGTAACCTCACAGCAGGTAAAAGCTTTTTGTGATGCCAAATCAGATTCCCAGTTGAGGGCAGAAATATCCAATTGGATAAAAACTTACCCCGCTCACGTTACAGAAGCAGGCAAGCATATTGAAACATTTCAAATGAAAGATGCCCAGAGCAATGCTTCCCTATGGGCAGCCGGAGTACCTAATGGAGACCTCTCCCTCTTCGCTCTCAGCTATTTGCGTGCTCAAAAATCAAGGCCCCAGTTTCAACTGGTAACCATGAACCGAAAAGGCACCCTTGCGCTGTGCAAAGGCACTGTAAACGGAGAGTTGGATGAATTCAGCTTCTAACCCCACTGCGCCAATCCCAAAATCCCACGCGGAAATCTCCCATCTCCACGCGGAAATTTCCCATCCCCACAAGAAAAACTTCCATTCCCACCCGGAAATTTCTTCCCGCCACGCGGAAATGCCCTATTTCCGCATGGAAATATTCCCCCACCACGCGGAAATCTTCCCTCTCCACACGGAAATATCTTCTTCCCTTTTAAAAATTCTTTCTCCTCATGGCGAACCTCTTCACGCCCCAAACCGACACTGGCAAAACCCCTTGGCTCAAGAATTTTGCCGATAAGCTGAATGTGTATGCCCCGCGCTATGGTATCCTTACCGCCGAAGTAACCGACGCGGTAAACACCGCCGTTGATTGGGCCTTCCGTATGGATGTTTCCAACAAGGTAACGAATTACAAAGGCAGCATTGTGCAGTGGAAAAACTTTCTGCGCGATGGCGCGCCGGTGGGTGCGGTGGTAACCATGCCTACTGCGCCTGTACTGGGTACGGCCCCTACGGCTACGGCCCCCGGCGGCTTTGCCCGCATGGCGGCCCTTGCCAAACGCATTAAAGCACATCCGGCTTATTCCAGAGCTGATGGTCTTGATTTGGGTATTGAAGGGCCGGCTGCCGATGTGCTGGACATGGACAGCCAGAAGCCTCAAATTGTGGTAAAGGCGGGAACGGGCGGACATCCCAAATTTGGCTGGACGCTGGGCAAAATGGGCGGCCTCAATGTGTATAAAGATGAAGGAACGGGCTATCGTTTTTATGCCCGCGACAATCACCCTGATTATGAAGACACGGCTCCGTTGCCCGCGAACGCAGCTACGTGGAAATACAAGTTCATCTACGTGGTGGGCGACGAGGAAGTAGGGCAGTTTTCCGACCCCGTTGTGGTGCGCGTGGGGCAGTAAGGAAGGAGAATAATACAGGAACACCCGTCAGGTTTTTAGAAACCTAACGGGTGTTCTTGCGTACGGGATAGTGGAGGCATTGTTTGAGCCGCGCAAAAAGCAGTGGCGCGCGGCGCGTGCCGAAAGCCCGCACTACCTGCTCGGCGTAGGTTCCCGCCTTCGTCACAATTCTCCTGCTTTCTAAAAAGCCACAAAAGCCCGCATTTGCGCTAAAATCTTCGCGGTTTGTTGCGCCGCAAAATCCCGTTCCAAATGGCCGGAAATCCATTCTTCTCCATACGGATTCAGGAGCAGGGCGGAAAACTTTTCCCGCAGATATTCCCGTACGCGCGCAGGTGCTTCGTGGCATTCTTCCCAAACGGAAGTTCTGTTGTTCAGCACATAAACAAGGTCTTCAAAATCGGCACTGGTTCTGCCGTCGTTTTGGCCGCGTCCGGCGAAGGCTTCCCACTTGGAAGCCAGAAAATAAGGCGCGGTAAAAATCCGAATGACGACATCCCCGGAAAGCGGATACACCACTGCATTCGCAAAGCCTTCGGCATACCAGCGGTTGCGAAAGCCCAGCAGATTGCTGTTTACAGGCATCACATCCACCACCAATCCGCTGAAAAGGTAGCGGCACATAATGCCCGATTCCCTATCGTTGGAAAAGCCTTTTTGGCGCAGGTACGCTTCTATGTCTGCGTATTCCTGATGCGCTTTGTTGTCTTCCCCAACCGATACGGGCACAATTAAATCTACGTCTTTGGTAGGGCGCACTTCTTCGGCAGCGGCAGGGTGTGTTGCGTAGAGCGAAACGGTAGCACCACCCACAAAAACCGCTTTTTCCCGCAGGTTGCCCAGTGCGGCATACACGGCGGCAAGGCGCGCCAGATTAAGTTGGTGTGCGTTCAAGGCTCAAAAGTTGGGTAAGCATTTCATAGGCATACGCTTTTTCCCGGCTTCTGCCGATGCGCAAAACATCCACGAGTGCCAGCGCATAATACAGATTTACATCTGCCGGAATAAAACGGGGAAGTGCCTCATAAAGCGGAGCAATAGCCGTTCCGCGCACAACACCTTCTGCCGCAGGCCAAACAAACGTTTCTGCAACCACAAATTCATCCCGGATAAGCGGGTGCGACAAAGCCGTAGGAACGCCCCGCGTGGGCGCGCCCGGCCTCGCCGGAAATACAAAGGGCAACCCGAAGCGCAGGAACTCCAGAAAGCTTTTAAGCGCCACCTTGTTCTCCAGAGTAATAAGGCCAGAGTAGCGGCTGCGCTGAAGAGACTTGGACGTTTCGGACACAGAAATGCCAATACCACGTGCCAAATCCGGCAGTGAAAAATACTCCCGAAAAAGCGCGAACTTCAAAAGCACGACCACATCCTGCGGACGCATCCCATTGTGAACTTGCATGGAACAAATGTACGCGTTTCTGTTTTCTGATTTGGAAATCGGAAACGGGGTTATTTATCTCTTGCTCCATTTTTCGCAATTCAGAACAGCGGCGGCGCGCAGCAAAGCCGAAAGCCCGACCCGTACCCCGACGTAAGGAGGGGGAAGGGGCACGCCCCAATAATTAATTAAAAAAAGAAACCCGCAAATCCAACCCGCCTACCTATCGCGCTGAATATCGTCGATACCAATCAGCCGGTAGGTTTGGTAAGGTGCTTTATTGCCGCAGGTATCGAGCACGCCGGTTTCGTGGTATTTGATTTTCACCTTCAGGCCGTTTTGCTGAAAGGCGCTCAGCAGATAATCGGGGCGCTTTTCGCCCACGCCGTCCACATCGAGCAGAAAGCCGCAACCACCGGCGCTGATGTCGCCGCTGTCGCGAACGGTGGCCGAGACAAAGCCCTTGTCGCGGTCTTTGTTGCAGGCGGTTGCGAGAAGAAGGGAGGCGGAAAGCAGCGTGAGGAAACGAAGGCGCATGGAAAAACGGACGGGAATTGGGATTTCAAAGCTAATAGCCAACGCCCGAAACTGCAAAAAACACCCGCCGCCCGGCCTACCTTCGTGCGCTATGTCATTTCCGGAAATGGAACAACTGCGCACCGGCGCGGTATTGCTCGTGGATAAACCCTATCGCTGGACCTCGTTTGACGCGGTGAACCGCTTGCGCCGTCCGCTCGGTAAGGGCGGCAAAATCGGCCATGCCGGAACGCTCGACCCGCTGGCGACCGGCCTGCTGATCTGCTGCACCGGGGCGTTTACCAAAAAGATAGAAACCTATCAAAAGCAACCCAAAGAATATACCGGCATCATCCGCCTCGGCACCACCACGCCGACCTACGACCTGGAATCGGCTCCGGAAAATCCGCAGCCTTACGCACATCTCACCGAAGAACAGCTTAGAGCGGCAACCGCGCCTTTTACCGGCGATATTCTGCAAACGCCGCCCGCGCATTCGGCTGTTAAAAAAGACGGCAAACGCGCCTATGAAATTGCCCGCAAAGGCGGCGACCCCAAGCTGCAACCCCGCCCGGTAACGATTATGGAATTTGAAATCACCCAAATCGAAGATGCGGATGTGCATTTTCGCGTGGCGTGCAGCACCGGCACCTACATTCGCTCGCTGGCCCACGATTTTGGGCAGGCCCTGGGCTGCGGCGCGCACCTGGCCGAATTGCGGCGCACCCGCATCGGCGATTTCTCTGTGGATGACGCCCCGACGATGCAGCAGTGGACAGAATATTTTGAGACGCTGCAATCGGCGCAGGATTTCCGGAAATAAAAAGTTTATTTCCGGAAATCATCGGCGCTACAACGGGCGCGACACAGAGGCGACTGCTCTACCACCGAAAAAACGCCGTCTTCTTTTTTCACCACAACGAGCGAGGCCGAGCGGCCCTTAGGCGCGGCATTTTCAACCAGTACGAAAATCAGATTTCCGGCTTCAAAGGGTTTGTATAGAACAGAAGCGGCATCTGCCGCGAAGGCTGTGTGGTGGGCATCATGCGTAGCACCTTCGGCAATTTGCCGGGGCGTGAGATGGGCGCGCAGGATTTCCATAAAAAGCGCGTCGCAGCAAATGGCTTTGGGGGCGGCGGTGTCGATGGCAAAGCCAATATCATTCGGCTCGGCGCGAAACGGGCCTTTGAGAATACCTTCTTTTTGCAGAAATCCGGCCAGCGTTTGTTGGGGCAGCGCCGCCGGCGCGGCAGCGCAGAGCCGGAGCGTCAGGAGCAAAAAGAAGGCGGCGGAAAGCAGGATTTTCCGGAAAAGAGAAGCAGGGGAGAGGGATGAAAAACGCACGGTCATGGGCTTTCTCTAAGAGCCTTTAAACGCCGAAAAGCTTCTTTTGAAAATCTTAAAAAACAAGCTGCCTATTTTCGCCGACGCACACGCTTCTTTTTACCCAAAAGAGCCTTTTACCTTTCATGAAAGAAAACGCTTTTGAAATCACCGGCGGACGGCCCCTTTCCGGAATTATCACCCCGCAAGGCGCTAAAAATGAGGCCCTGCAGGTGCTTTGTACCTGCCTGCTCACCAGCGAACCGGTAACCTTCCACAACGTCCCCGATATCATTGACGTAAATCTGCTCATCGAGCTGCTGGAGGCGATGAACGTGCAGGTGGCGCGACCTCAAAAAGGAACGGTCGTGCTTCAGGCTGCCGACCCCGACCTGGAGTTTTTCAGCAGTCCGGAATTTAAAAAGAAGAGCGGCAAACTACGCGGCGCGGTGATGATGGCCGGCCCGCTGCTCGCCCGCTACGGCAAGGCGCAAATCCCGCAGCCGGGCGGCGATAAAATTGGTCGCCGCCGCCTCGACACCCACATTCTGGGTTTCGAAAAACTCGGCGCTTCTTTTCGGTTCGACGATACCAAAAACCTGTTTAGCCTCGAAGCTAAAGGCGGACTGAAAGGCGCGTATATCTACCTCGACGAGCCTTCGGTAACCGGCACGGCCAACGTCTTGATGGCCGCCGTGAGGGCCGAAGGCACCACCACGATTTACAACGCCGCCTGCGAACCGTATCTGCAACAGCTCTGCCGCCTGCTCAACCAGATGGGTGCACGCATCAGCGGCATCGGTTCCAACCTGCTGACGGTAGCGGGCGTGGAAAGCCTCCACGGGGCCGAACACCGGATGCTGGCCGATATGATTGAAGTAGGATCTTTTATTGGCCTCGCTGCCATGACGCAAAGCGAGCTGACGATCAAAGACGCGGGCGTGAAACACCTGGGCAATATCCCGGAAACTTTTCAGCGCCTCGGCATCGAGCTGGACATTCAGGGCGACGACATCCGCGTTCCGGCGCAGGAACATTACCGCATCGGGTCTTTTCTCGACGGTTCTATCCTGACGGTCTCTGATCATCCCTGGCCGGGTTTTACGCCCGATCTCCTGAGCATCGTGCTGGTAACGGCTACGCAGGCGCAGGGCACGGTGCTGGTGCATCAAAAGATGTTTGAAAGCCGTCTGTTTTTTGTGGATAAACTCATTGACATGGGCGCGCAGATTGTGCTTTGCGACCCCCACCGCGCCGTGGTCATCGGGCTGGATCGGCGGGTGCCGCTCAAGGGTATCAATATGGTAAGCCCCGACATCCGTGCGGGCGTGGCGCTGCTCATTGCGGCGCTCTCGGCCAAAGGCACCAGCGTGATTCAAAACATCGAGCAGATAGACCGCGGCTACGAGCGCATCGACGAACGGCTGAACGCGCTGGGCGCACGGATTGTGCGGGTGTGAGGCAGGCACATCTTCCCCTGAAAGCAAAATAAAAAAGTGCTGGCATTTTCCGGAAAATGCCAGCACTTTTTTATTTTGCTTTCAGGGGAAGATGTGCCTGCCTCACACCCGCACAATCCGTGCGCCCAGCGCGTTCAGCCGTTCGTCGATGCGCTCGTAGCCGCGGTCTATCTGCTCGATGTTTTGAATCACGCTGGTGCCTTTGGCCGAGAGCGCCGCAATGAGCAGCGCCACGCCCGCACGGATGTCGGGGCTTACCATATTGATACCCTTGAG
>DDEO01000175.1 GCA_002336725.1 Bacteroidetes bacterium UBA1952
CCTCTCCGAAGGAGAGGGGAGACAGCATAGCGACAGATATTTCAAAAACGCTTCCCGTGGTGCTGCCGGCATCGGTATGATGGGATAACGGGAGACAAAACCTTTCTCAAAGGATGAATCTCACCAAACTTTCTTCTTTTATCCACACCTGATTTCTCTTTCTTCTCTTATCTACATCCCACGTCACCCCTCTCCTTCGGAGAGGGGCCGGGGGTGAGGCCTTTAAACCAATGAAAAATCTCTTTCTTCCCTCCCTGAAGCTCACGCTGCTTTCGCTGGTATTGCTCGGCGGCATTTACACCCTTATCCTGCTGGGCATTGGCAAGTTGCTGCCTGGCGGCGGCAGGGGCGAGATTCTCTCTCACAACGGCAAGACCTATTACACCAACATCGGGCAACGGTTTACCGAAGACCGGTATTTCTGGGGCCGCCCCTCGGCAGTGGACTACAACGCATCGGGCAGCGGCGGCAGCAACAAAGGCCCCACAAACCCGGAACTGCTGACGGCTGTGCAGGCGCGGTTGGACACGTTTTTGCTGCGCAATCCGGGTACTAAGCCCGCCGACGTGCCTGTAGAAATGGTAACCGGAAGCGCAAGCGGGCTGGACCCGAACATCTCGCCTGCAGCGGCCTATGTGCAGGCACGGCGCGTAGCTAAGGCCCGGAATATTCCGGAAAACACAGTGCGCAATCTGATTGACCAAAACACTGAAGGGCCGCTGCTGGGCTTGTTTGGCCCCCGCAAAATCAATGTTTTGCAACTTAATATTTCACTGGATAATCTGAAATAAACGATGCTACCTTTTCTACATTAAGCGGGTCATTGGCAGAAACGAAGCAACCTGCACAAAACATTATGGAACGTGCAGGTTGCTTCGGGGCCGACCCACAATNNGTTTTTACGAGAAAAAGGTGCTAAACAAACTGGATAAACCGACTCTGATAAACTGAAATAAACAATGAAAAAAATTATCGGCTTTGGGCTGGCTTGTTTGCTGGCAAATGGCGTAAGGGCGCAGGACAGCGCCGCTCCCGGCCCGCTGCGCTTCTCGGCCTATGCAGAACTTTACTATGCCTACGATTTTGCCCGCCCTGCCGCCCACATCCGGCAGCCATTTCTTTATACCTATAACCGGCACAACACCGTAAACCTGAATCTGGGCATGGTGAAAGCCGCCTACGACAACGGGCGGGTGCGCGGCAACCTGGCGCTGATGACCGGAACCTATGCCAACGACAACCTCGCCGCCGAGCCGGGCGTTCTGAAAAATATCTATGAGGCCAATGCCGGCGTGAAGATTTCGCGGCGCAAAAACATTTGGGTGGATGCGGGCATAATGCCCTCACACATCGGCTGGGAAAGCGCCGTGGGCAAAGACTGCCCGACCCTCACCCGCAGCCTGGCCGCCGAAAACTCGCCTTATTTTGAAACCGGCGCACGCCTCTCCTACACCACCGACAACGGCCAATGGTATGTGAGCGGCCTCATCCTCAACGGCTGGCAGCGCATCGAGCGAATTTCCGGAAATAACACCCCCGCTTTTGGCCATCAAATCATCTGGAAACCCAACGACAAGCTGACGCTCAACAGCAGTTCGTTTATCGGCAGCGACAAGCCCGACAGCGTGCAGCAGATGCGCTATTTTCACGATTTTTATGTGCAGTACAGTTTCAGTGCGAAGGTGGCAGCAACCCTGGGTTTTGACATCGGCGCCGAGCAGAAAGCCACAGGCAGCAGCGAACACAACCGGTGGTACACACCTGCGGCGATTGTGTATTTCCGGCCCACAGACCGCTGGGGCGTTGGCCTGCGCGGCGAGTATTACCATGATAAAAATGGCGTACTCATCGGCACGGGGACTGCAAATGGCTTTCAGACGCTGGGCTATTCGCTGAATCTGGATTACAACATCGGCCCAAATGCCATGTGGCGCGTAGAGGCGCGGGGATTCAGCAGCCGGGATGCTATTTTTACGTATGACGGGAAGCCCGCCGCAAGCAATTTCTTCCTGACATCTGCACTGGCGCTCTCCTTTTAAAAAAACTGCTACCGCATGGCCCCTTCGGCGTATAAAGCGCAAACCGAAGCTTTTCACCGGCGTGTTACAGTAGCAGGCGCTCTTATTGCCATGGGCATTGCCTTTGGCGACCTGGGTACCTCGCCGCTCTATACGCTCAATGCCGTTTTTCATGGCAAAATCATTACTGAAAACATTGCACTGGGCAGTCTGAGTGCTATCTTCTGGACGCTTACGTTTCAGACCACGATTAAGTATATCCTGATAACCATGCAGGCCGATAACAAGGGCGAGGGCGGCATTTTGTCGCTCTATGCTCTTATCCGGCGTTTCTACCGGCCCTGGCTGATTGTTCCGGCGATGGCGGGCGCGGCCTTTATGATTGCCGACGGCATTATTACGCCGCCCATATCGGTTACTTCGGCGGTGGAAGGGCTTACGCGGGTGGCTCCACACCTCAATATTGTGGGCATTGTCATTGCCATTCTGGTGGGGCTGTTTATATTTCAGCAGTTTGGCACCGAAAAAATCGGTCGGGTCTTTGGGCCGGTGATGATGCTGTGGTTTTTATTTATTGGCGCGATAGGTGTGTATGCCATCGGGCCGCACTGGGATGTTTTCCTGGCGCTCAATCCGGTTTATGCTTATCGGTTGCTGGCCGAGGAACCGGGCGGCTTCTGGTTTCTGGGTGCCATCTTCCTGTGTACGACCGGTGCCGAGGCGCTTTATAGCGACATGGGTCACTGCGGGCGCAACAATATCCGCGTGAGCTGGATTTTTATCAAGATAGCCCTGCTGCTTTGCTATGCCGGTCAGGTGGTATGGCTTACGCAGCACACCGGGCAACCGCTGGACGACATCAGCCCCTTTTACCATATCGTTCCCGACGCGCTGTTCTGGCCGGGCCTCGTCATTGCCACGCTAGCCACCATCATTGCTTCGCAGGCCCTGCTAAGCGGCTGTTTCACCCTGATAAATGAGGCCATCCGGCTGGGCATCTGGCCGCGTCAACTGGTGCTTTTCCCGAGCAATGTCCGGGGGCAGATTTACATTCCGTTCATCAACTGGATGCTGCTGACCGGCTGCATTTTCATGGTGCTTCATTTTAAGGAAAGCACTCGTATGGAAGCCGCCTTCGGCCTGAGTGTAACACTGACGATGCTGATGAGTACCGTGCTGATTACCTTCTATCTGCTGCGGCGCAAGGTGCATCCGGCGGCGGTGCTGTTACTAACTGTCATCTTCCTGACCATAGAAACCGGTTTTCTGATAGCCAATTTCCAAAAGATAAAAGACGGTGGCTGGATAACGCTGGTCATCGGGCTGGCGCTCTTCGGCGTGATGTATAGCTGGTGGAAAGGACGGCGCTTTGCAAATGCTATACAGAAAACCGAAGACCTGGCGGCTCACATTCCGCTCCTGAAGCAACTGAGCGTGGAGCAATCGGTGCCACAGTTTGCCGATAATGCCGTTTATCTGACGACCTCTGCCCTCCCGCGCCGAATTGAGAAAAACATTCTGGATTCCATCTTCAAACCCGGCAATCCCAAGCGCGCAGATGCCTATTGGTTTGTCCACGTCAATACCGTTGACGAACCCTATACGCGCACCTATAGTGTGGAGACGCTTGCCGGAGATGACCTCTATTTCATCACCTTCAACCTGGGATTCCGGGTAGAGCCACGACTGGATTTGTATTTCCGGCAAGTGGCCAACGAGATGGTGGACCGTGGCGAGATAGATGTAGAACCCTCTATCGACAGCCAATACAACCACAACCGCATTGGCGGCTACCGCTTTGTGGTTACGGAAAGTTTTCTTTCCTATGACAATGAAATGCCGTTCTGGAAAAACCTGCTGATGCGCGTTTATTATCTGCTGCGAAGGCTCTCGGTGAGCAATACGCAAAACTTTGGCCTGGACAAAAGCAATGTACTCAAAGAGCGTTTTGCGGTGGTAATTTCCCCCACACAGGGAACGCCCATCCGGCGCGTAGAGCAACCGGCGGCGAGCAAAGCGGCAGAAGGGAATACCGAGCCTGAAAGTTGAGGTTTTTTCTGGGGGCTTGTTAGCCTCACGCCTGGCCCCGTTAGCCTTACCCCCTACCCCTCTCCGAAGGAGAGGGGGGCCAAAAGAACGGCAGTTTTACATTAGCTGACCACTATTGATGATGTGAATCTCGGATAAAGAGTCCTTTCGCTGTCTTCTTTTGCCTTGAAGCAAAAGAAGCAAAAATTCAAGGCTCTGATTTTTCTGGCTAAAAATCCGCCTCCGGGGCTAAAATTTGCAAACTTGCT
>DDEO01000176.1 GCA_002336725.1 Bacteroidetes bacterium UBA1952
TTTTAAAATAGGTGAGAATCAACGTTTTATATGCTTCATCGTTAGCGGACGGCCTTGATTTTTCGGCGTTCAGAAAATCCGGTGAAGGGGCGTTAAAAAATTTGTACTGTCCGAAGCGAAACGAAGTGAAGCAAGTTTGCAAATTTTAGCCCCGGAGGCGGATTTTTAGCCAGAAAAATCAGAGCCTTGAATTTTTGCTTCTTTTAGCTCCGCTGCTACTTCGTGGTGCTTTAAGGCAAAAGAAGACAAAAGATGGACTCTTTATCCGAGATTCACGTTATTTCAGCAACGTTCCTACTTCACAAAAATAAACCGAAGTGTAACGCCGGCTCGCGTTGTGGTAATCGGATACGACGACGACACGTAGGGGATGCTCTGGCGGCGGTCGTAGAAGAAGCGCAGCGTCAGTTGGTCGGAGAGGATATAATCCACGCTCGGCGAAATGCTGATGACCTTTTGGCCGCCGGTAAACTGCCGCACGTTCTGCGCCATATACGTATTGCTGGCCACATCATCGCGGAAGCCTACATCCACCTTCACGTTTAGATCGTTTTTGAGGCGGCGCACCCCAAAGATGGCAAAGGGCAGTTTTATTCCCCGCGCCCGATAGCCCAACCCGAAAACATATTCTGTTCCCGACCGCTCGGCCACCTGATAGTCAATCAGACTCAGGCTCACCGTGCGGCTTTTCCGGAATTCCACCCGCGCCGTCAGGTTGTTTTTAAATGCTACGTCGATGCCCAGCAAAGGCCCCAATTGCTCCGATACGGTGATGTTCGGCACCTGGAAAAACGGAATAAAATTGTTGCTGTTGGAGTCAATAAACGACGGAAAGCCCAGGTTGTAAATATCCTGATATAGCAGCGACGATACGAACGAGTTCATCGAAAGCGTACTCGTGTAGCCATGCGTCAGCGAAGCCGTGTTCAGGAAGTTACCAATCGCCGGAATCTTGGTGAGGCCGTTGTAGGTGAGGCGCCAGTTGGGCAGCGGCAGGTAGTTGCCAAACGGATTTTGATGTACCCGCGTGGCCCGGCCATCTACCAGCGGAATGCTGCCGGCATCTTTTCCGGAATAGGCGGCAATAAACGCCGGCACCAGCACATCCTGCGAATAGCGGGTATAGCCCTTTGTATAGGCAGGGTCGTTGGGGTCGGTCAGGCCATTTACATACGGGTTCAACCCGCCGAGGCGATTGGAGATCGCGGTGCGGTTGGCCAGAAAGCGTTCATACGACGGCGAAAGGCTGCGGCCCACCGGCTCAAACAGCGTATTCAGGAAGATAGAAGAAACCGTAAAAGAGCCGGTCGTATAAGGGTTGTTGTGCGTAAAATCGCCGATGCGACCATTGAGCACATTGGTGTCTTTAAAAATCTCGCTGTATTGCTTGCTAAAGGTGCTCGTCAGCGACAGGTCTATCCGGAAATCCGGGAACGGCTCCACCTGCGCCGTCGCGTTGATATTGCGGGCAAACTGCTGCAAAAGTTGCCCGTTAAACAACGAATCGCGACTGATGAGGCCCATCCGCGCCTTCTGATCCAGCCACTCGTAGCCCGGCTGATAGCCAAAAGCAAACTCATAACCCGGTTGCAGCGATCGGGTGTTCACACCCAGAATGCGCGTGCTGTCGAGGAAGCCCGGCAATACCGTTCCGCCGTTTTCAGTATAAGAAATCGTGGTGCGTTTCAGGGCAGTTACCAGCCGGCCCGCCACCCGAACCGCATCCGGCACGTCGGGGTTAGCGTTGCGGCGGGCAATGCGCGCGGCTTTCCGGGCTGCTTTGGCGCGTGCTTTTTCGGCCTTTATCTTGGCCAGTTCCTGCGCCCGCGCCAGCTTGCGCAGCGAGTCCACCTGCTTGTCGGCCATTCCGGAAATCACCACCGGCGCATTGTCAATCATCAATACGGTGTCGGGGAGGGCTTGTTTGTTGCGCCGGACAGACGTGGGCGCAATGCCACTTCCCGGCGTTGTCGGCAAATCCGGACGGGGTGCTTCCGGCGCCTGCCCCATATCGTTTTTACCACCCGGTCGGCGCGGGTCGAGTGCGCCGCCTTTCAGGTCTTTGGGGTTGAGGCCGCGCGGCTTAGGCGTGTTGATGGCCCGCAGCCAGCGTTGTTTGTTATAGAGGTTGGCAAAGTTCAGTTCGCCGTTCACCGTCTTGGTCTGGGTGTTGGCAATGGTGTTGCCCAGGTTGTAGGCCAGCCGCGAGGCCGCCGTCCAGGAATAGGTTGTGCCGTAGGAAAGGCGCAGCGTCATCCAGTCGGTGATGGGCAGCTTGGCAAGCGGAACATTGTAAGACGCGTTGAGCGTCTGGGTGAAGAAGGTATTGCGCCCGAATGCCGCGAGGCGTTCCAGAACCGTGTCGCGCTTTTCTTTGGTGTCGATGCGGCCATAAGGCTCGTCGATGCGGCTGTTGTTGGTCGCATTATAATCCAGCGCCAGCGAGCGGGTGAGTTCCCAGCGTGTGTTGTAGGTGCGCAGCCACAGGAAATTTTTATAATAAGTTGCCGGAACGCGATAATTACCATCGCCGCCCACCGTGCGCACCAGCGTCTCGTCGAAGGTGCGGTTCAGCTCGGTGCGGAAACTGAAGTTGGAAGGCAGCGGGTTGAAGTTGAAATCCTTCACCAGTTGCCACCATTTGGAGCGGCTTTTAATCAGGTTTTTAAAAGGCTCAATCGGTTTGGAAACTACCGCGTAGGTATAGCCCAGCCCCAGTTTCTGATTAATCAACTCGTCTTTTTCAATCAGCGGATTGCGGCGCAGTTGCCGGTTGTAGGAATAAGAAGCGTCGAAGTTGCGGGCACTCCAGGGCTTTGCCTTTTTGGCCGCTTTGGCCGGATTTCCGGTAATGCGCGCGTTGGATATGTTGAAGGAAGTGATAGCCGTATAGTCTTGTGCGGCGCGGCGAATGGAGTCGCGCTGCTCGGCGCTGCGGGCAGCGGCTACTTTATCCTTCAATTTCACATCCAGGTCATAAGGATCGTATTTGGGCGTACTGACATTCTCGGAGTAGCCGGCAAATACCGGAAGCTGCACGCCCCAGCCCGTGGGCAGGAGTTTGCCCATGTTCAGGTTGGTGCTGCCGTCGTATTGATAGAAATTATCGCGGCGGCGCTGATTGATTTTCTGGTCGATATTGCCGTAGCCTTCGGTGTGCATCGATCCGGCGAGGCGCACACTGCCGAGGTCGGCCAGTTGCAGGGCCACTTTTCCGGTGGCGGCATATCCCGGACTTTCATTCAGGCCCGTTGCGCGCAGTTCGTTGAACCATACTTCGGCGCATTTGGGCAGGCCATCGTCGCCGGGGTTGGTTCCGTCGGCTTTGGGGTTGAGGATACCCAGCATCACGGTTTTGGCATCGCCCACATTGGGATTGCCTACTACTACAATGCGGTGGCCGGCGGCATCGGTTTCGCTATAGGGCACATAGGCCGGCAGGTTTTTGCTGTTGCGCGAAGTCTTCACCTTCACCAGCTCATCGAGCGCCAGGTCGAGGCGGTTTTCCAGCGGCCAGATGTCGTCTGCCGAGCGTGTGCCGTTGGCCGTGATTTTGAGCGGTATCTGATACTCGTAATAGTTATTGACGAAGTCGGAACCAATGCGGATAAAAGCCCGCACATCGCCGTCGCGCAAGGGCTGCTGACCGCTGCGGCTTTCGCCGTGGATAAACATCCGCAGGCGCTCAAACTGTCGCATATCTACGCCCACTTCTTTATACACAGCCCGCGCATCGCCGTCTTTGAGGTTGCACACCTGAAGCGAGAGCGACTGCTCGTTGAGCGCCGCCGTTTGTCCGTTGGAGACAGCGGCCTGCTGCCGGTTTACGCCCGGCGGAATGACATACGGAATGGGCTGCCGCGCACTGTTTTCTTCCAGGCTCACCGATGTAAGGTTAAATTCTACGGTTTGCAGGTCCACATCCGGAATATTCTCGCCCGGCGACATCAGCGAGAAGTTGTAGCGCCGCCACTGATTGCGACCCAACTCCAGACGGGCAAAGCGCAGAATTACGCTGTCTTCAAAACCGTTCAGATACATCCGCATAAAGCGAATGGAGCGGAAGTCGGAGATGCCGCCCACCTTGTGTTGATACTCCCGGATGGGCACCTTAAACTGATACCAGGTTTCCGGCTCGGTGCTGCCGTTGGGAAGTTTTACATTGGTAATTTGTTTATTAACAATAAAGTTTTGTCCTACCTGCATTCGCGGGTCGCTTTCCGGATGCAGGTCGATGCGGTATTGGAAGTAGTCTTCGGCTTCGTTGAGCGTATTGTCGCGGTTGATGTCTTCGCTTTCCGGAATAGTGGTGGCGGCGAAGGAATAGGCCGACGAAGCGTTGGTAATCGGCGAGTTGCCCTGCGCGTTGTTGAATCGCTTGTAGCGGGTCAGTGCGCTGATGTTGGAATTATCATACGCCGCGTCGCGGTAATAGCGGTAGTTGTCGGAGGCCGGGTCGTTGTTGAGTTCACTCAACACGGTAGGATTGCTCACGCGGGCAGCGAGGCGTTGCAGGAAGTCGGTATAAAAAGTTTTTTCTTCCGCATCATTAAGGCCGTCATAGCCCACATCCTGGGTTTCGCGGGCGGCGGGGTCGTTGTCGAAGGCGCGGGTAATTTGCTGCTGAAAGCGCGGCACATAGCCCCAGCGCGTCCGGTCGAGCGAGGTCGTTGTCTTAGGATACTGGATGCCGTTTTCAAAAAATTTCCGGCCATCTTTCAACACATCTTCGCTCACGTTGCCGAGGTTGATATACAGCGAACCGCCGTTGGCTGTCGGGTTGTTGATAAAAGGATCCATCACCCAGAACTCCATAAACTCCACGTTGGAAGCCTCAAAGTCGGAATATTCAATAGCACGCTGAATGCCGCCCCAGCGGGTGCGCGGCGCATTGAGCGATCCGTCGGGGGCTACGTCGAGGGTGTAGTTATACGGGCCGCGATCTTTGGGATAAAAGCCCAGATCCAGTGTGGGCAGTGCGTTTTGCAGCGTCAGGTTGCTGGCCTGCGGAAACACTTCCTGCCTTTGCACCAGCCGGATATAGTGCTGATTGGGGTCTTTCTTCACAAAATCCGGAATGCCATTCGTGCCGTCCACCAGACTCGGTTCCAGCGTGTACCAAGCCAGCCGCGCACGCTTGTAGCCATAGCTCAGCGAGTCGTAGAGCTTGGCTTCCGGAAAAAGTTCTACATCGTTTACGTCGCGGGCATCTACCGGTGTCGAGGCCAGGCTCCAGGACGTAGCGGGCGAGCGCAGGTCGTAGGACGAGCGGGCGCCTTCAAAATCATCGATATACACCGCGCCTTTCCCGCCGTCGAGTGCGTCAATCTGCTCCGGGTGGCCGGGCAACAGCGCGGCTACTTCGGCGGTGGCGTTGATGAAAGAAGCCGCCGTGGTGCTGTAGATGGGCAGCTTGTCGAGCAGGCGGGTCAGCCCCTGCGATTCGCTGGCATAAGTAGCATCGAGGCCCAGCACGGTGTTTTTAATCGGGTCTTCGCCAAAATTCACCTTTTGGGTAAAAGGCCGTTCCGTCAGGCGCATCGCCGTGCCGCCGAGCGTCAGTTTCGGACTGGCATAATAATCCAGCCGCGTGCCCATGAAGTTTTGCTGCTGAAAGCCAAAAGTGGCGTTGTCTTCATAGGCAATGCTCACCGGCATTCCGGAATTGAGGATGCCGGTATTCAGGATTTTAATCCGGCCAATGCCATAGTCTATCTGATAATCCTGATTCTCTACCAGTCGCTGCCCGCCCGCCGTAACCGTTACCGAGCCTTGCGGAATGTTGAAGGCGTTGAGGAATATCTCCGACGAAGAAGAACTCTTGTAAGAGCCGCGCAGGATGTAGCGGTTGTTTTGCTGAAACTGCCGCGCAATGGTCTTGGTAGAATCGTAGAGGATATTATAGAGATACTTTCGCTCCAACTGGGGCGCACCGTCGAAAGCGGGCGCGAGGTCGCGACCAAAAGGCTCCAATACCGGAAAGATAATCTTGCCCTGCTGCGGGTTGATGGTAATGCCCTCTACATAGTCGAAGATACCATCGGGCTGCGGGTCGTTTTGATAGTTGAGGCGGTCGAGGTTGAGCAGTTGCAGCAGCAATTTACCTTCGCTTGGCCCTTCGGGCAGATAGCGCAGTTCGCCGCCGCCCGGGTTTTGATAGAGCACATTCAGCCGGAAATCTTCCTTCTGAAGCCCGAATCCGCCCAGGGCATACACGTTCTTCATCATCAGCTTCCAGATGGGCAGGTGAACGCGCGGTGCCGTGCCTTTCAGGAGTTTCAAAAACAGCAGCTTCTGATTGGTGCTGTCGGGCGGCAGGTCTTCGGAGAATTCCCCCACCTGATAGGTCTTGCCGTTGTAGGTATAGCGATAGGCCGCCGCCACGATGTCGTCGGGGTTGGGCGTAGAAGTCAGCGAGATATAACCCAGTTGCGGGTTAAAGCTATATTCGCTCGGCTGTAGTTTCCGGGCCGTTACGCGCTGAAAATCTTCGCCTTCCCGCAGGCCCAGGATGCCGCTAACGGTGTTGGTAGCTGTTCCCTGCCCCCGTGCGCCGGGCTGCGATTGCAGTTCGGCATACAGGCGGTTGCTGTTGTTGGTGGGCAGATTGCGCACGGCAGCGGCTGCCCCAGGATCCTGAAAATCCTGCCGGTAGGGCGCGGCCTCACCGAGGTCCATAAAGCCCATCAGGTCGCGCACATCGGTTACCGCGCCGGTGCGGTTGGTTACCCAGACTTCTATTTTATTAATCACCACCTGCGAGCGGATGACCGGAAATTCGCGCAGCGCATTGTTGTAATTATCCCGGAAATACTGGCCGAGCAGGAAGTTTTTGTTCTCCTCATAATCGTCGGCCTTGATGGCAAACTGCTGGGTTTGTGCGCCGCCCTGCACCGTCAAAGAGGCCCTTTTGGATTTCTGCTGGCTCACGGCTGCCGTTACCCACAGCTTGCCAAACTGCAACTGCGTCTTGAGGCCAAAAAGGCTTTGCACGCCCTGCACGAGCGTGGAGCGCAGCGGGAAGGAGATATTTCCGGCCTCGAGCTTTTTAAGGATTTCGTCTTCCTTGCCGGTATAGTCTATTTTTTGCAGGTTCTGGTAGTCAAACTGCGCTTTGGTGTTGTTCGAGAGGTTGAGTTTCAGCTTGTCGCCGATGGTAGCGAGCAGGCTGATGTTCATTTGCAGGTCAAAGTCAAAAACGCCGTATTTCTGCGCCCTTTGCACGAGCGTCGGGTTCTGGATATTCTGCCAGTTGCCGCCGATGGTTACGTCCACATTGCCCTGCGGGCGCACCTGAATGCCCGTTCCGCCGAAGATGCGGTCGAAGATGCCCTCGCGGTACATCTGCGGCAGCTTCGGCTTGGTGTTGAAGAGCGAGAGCGCGTCGAGGCGGCGTTTCCAGTAGGCTTCTTCGTCGCGGCGGCCCTGCTCCTTCACATATTCGTCGAAGGTGAGGTACGTAGGATTTCGGATGTATTGATCGCCTACTTTTTCAGAGAGGTAGTAGCGTTGAGACTCGGGGTCATACTCCACCTCGCGGCGGATATTGGGCGGGTCTTGCAGGTCAAATCCGCCGATGCCCCGGTCGATGAGCGGCTCGCCGGTATTGTCGCGGATGGGGAAGCGCAGGGTTTCCGGGGTGTCATTTTCCGGAAAATCATATTCCGGCAGGGGCGCGTGGGGGCCGCCGGGCACGCGCGCGCCGGCATGGGCCAGAAAGCCCACGGTGATAATCACCAGTAAAAATCGTATTCCGAAAGAATGCTGTCCCTTCAATTATCCTGTGCGTTTCGGGGTCTTATATTTGTTTTTCCTATTGCGCCTGCAAAGAAAGTCTTTTTATAGATTTTTCAAAGCTTCTTTAAGCAGTGCTTCAACGGTCATCTCCGCAGCGCCGTCCACTTTTTTAATCGCGGCTTCGGCGGCGTTGCGGGCGATGCCCAGATTGACCAGAGCTAATAACGCGTCATCGGCGGTGGTATTGTGCCAGCTGCCTTGTTGTGCGCCCAAAGGATTTTCGGTAGTGGGCAGTATTTTTCCTTTCAGTTCCAGCACCATGCGTTGCGCCGTTTTGGGGCCGATTCCTTTGATGCGTCCCAGCGCCATATGGTCGCCGTTGGAGAGGATGCGGCCCAGGTCTTCGCTCGTAAGGGCCGAGAGGATGAGCCGCGCCGTGGCTGCGCCCACGCCCGAAACGCTGATGAGATGGCGGAAGGTGGTGCGCTCGGGTTCATCGGCAAAGCCATAAAGTGTCCAGGCATCTTCCGCAATTTTCAGGTGCGTATAGAGGCGAACGGCTTCCAGGTGTTGGATTTTTTCGTGGGTATGCAGCGAAATATGCAATTCGTAGCCCACGCCGCCGGTCATCAGGGTAACGAGGGCCGGCGATTTATAGGTGAGGTTTCCCTCGAGGTAAGCAAACATTAGGGAACAGGAATTCCGGAATAAAAAATAAAATATTTCCGGAATCAGCGCCGGAAAGTTTACTGGCGAAAATACGAGGAAATAGCCTTATAGAAACGATTTTAGCGGGCTTTGGGTTGTGGAGGCAAATGGTTCTGCAAGTATTTGTAGCGTGTCGGCACAACCGCCGCAAGAGGAGACGGCGACGTGATTCCGGAAATGAATACCGCTTGAAGCGTAGGGTTCCGGCCCCCATAGAGCAGGGATTCTGGGAGATGCCGGTCTGCAAAACGCATGGAGCTATCGGATACAAAAACCCATTAGGCTTCTTTCGAAAGTAGTTTCATGCAGCATTTTCATTGCTGTGTAGTACGCCCCAATCTCCATGATTCTGTGTTGTGGAGATGGCGGGTTACCGCTTCCAGCGGCACAGGCTCCGCCGCCATGACGGATTACGTACGTGGGAAGACGTACGCAGGGAAACGTATGCGGGAAGACGTACGCCTCGCATTTCCCAGCAACCT
>DDEO01000199.1 GCA_002336725.1 Bacteroidetes bacterium UBA1952
TCCAAGCCGAAGGCTCCAACAGCACGAAGTGCGTCCAACGCCGAAGGGCATCCAAGCCGAAGGCTCCAACGTGAAACGTCCAACGCCCAAAGGGCATCCAAGCCGAAGGCTCCAACGTGAAACGTCCAACGCCGAAGGGCATCCAAGCCGAAGGCTCCAACGTGAAACGTCCAACGCCCAAAGGGCATCCAACAGCTTCAGCGTCCAACTCCGCCAAGGCCCCAAGTTTTCACATTATTCCCTTACCACATTCCGGCATTCTCTCTTAATTTTGCCGCCACTTTATCATCTTTTCCAAGAAACCGCTTATTATGCAGGAATTTGGCACTAAAAATCCGCAGGCCCGCCTCGCCGACCTCGGAATTAACCCGTCTGTTGCGCACTGGAACCTCGCCTCTGAAGATCTGGTACAAAAGACGCTGGAACTGGGACAGGGAACCCTCAACGACAGTGGCGCACTGTGTGTGAGCACCGGAAAATTCACCGGTCGTTCCCCAAAAGATAAGTTTACTGTGAAGGATGCCATCACCGAGAACACCGTGAGCTGGGGGGAGCCTAATTTCCCGTTTACATCCGAGGCTTTCGATAAACTTTATGATAAAGTAGCGGCGCATCTTTCTCATAAAGAAGTGTGGGTGCGCGATGCCTATGCCTGCGCCGACCCGAAATACCGCCTCAATGTGCGCGTAGTGAACGAAACGCCCTGGGCCAACCTGTTTTGCAACGACCTCTTCCTGCGCCCCACCGCCGAAGAACTGCAAACGCAAAATCACGACTGGCTCATCCTGCAAGCGCCGTCTTTCCTCGCCGACCCGGAAACGGACGGCACCCGCCAGGGCAATTTCACCATCGTAAACTTCACCCGCAAGGTGATTCTCATCGGCGGATCGGCCTATACCGGCGAGATGAAGAAAGGCATCTTCGGCGTGCTCAACTTCGTGCTGCCCAACGACCATAAAGTACTTTCGATGCACTGCTCGGCCAACGAAGGCAAAGACGGCGATGTCGCCCTGTTTTTTGGCCTTTCCGGAACCGGCAAGACCACCCTTTCTGCCGACCCCGAGCGCGCTCTTATCGGCGACGACGAACACGGTTGGGCCGATGGTTCGGTCTTCAACTTTGAAGGCGGCTGCTATGCCAAAGTGATTGACCTGAGTCAGGAGAAAGAACCACAAATCTGGGAAGCCATCAAGCCGGGAACGCTTCTGGAAAATATCGTGTTTGAAAAAGGCACGAATAAAGTGGACTACACCGACGGCTCTATCACCGAGAACACCCGCGCGGCCTACCCGATTGATTTTATCCCCAACGCCAAAGAGCCTTCCTACGGCGGCGACCCGAAAAATATCTTCTTCCTCACCGCCGATGCCTTTGGCATTCTGCCGCCCATCTCCCGCCTCACCAAAGAGCAGGCGATGTATCAGTTTATGAGCGGCTACACGGCGAAAGTGGCCGGCACCGAAGTGGGCGTTACCGAGCCGCAGCCAACGTTCTCGGCTTGCTTTGGTCGCGTATTCCTGCCGCTGCACCCCGCGACCAAGTACGCGTCCATGCTGGCCGACAAGATCAAGCACCACGGCACCCGCGTCTGGCTCATCAACACCGGCTGGACCGGCGGTGCCTACGGCACCGGCAAGCGCATGAGCCTGAAATATACCCGCGCCATGATTACCGCCGCCATGAAAGGCGAGCTGGACAATGTGGAGTACAAACAACACACCGTGTTTGGTTTCATGAAGCCGCAGACCGTGCCGGGCGTGCCGTTTGAGGTACTGAACCCGCGCGAAACCTGGGCTGACAAAGAAGAATATGACCGCAAAGCCACCGACCTGGCCAAGCTGTTTGTGAAAAACTTTGAGAAATACGCCGAAGGCACTTCCGAGGCCATCAAGAGCGCCGCGCCCAAGACGGAAATTCCGGTGGAAGCGTAAGAACCGCGCTTGATTTTTCCGGAAATTTCCGGAAAAGAAAGCAGGCGAAAAACAGAAAAGCCCCGATAATCATTGTCGGGGCTTTTTCGATTCCGGAAGCTGAAATTTCCGGAAATTTTGCTGTTTAAAAGCTATTTCAATACCTCCAGCAGCACTCCGTCGAGAAGTTCATTAAATACCTCCGGATTTTCCAGCATCGGGTAGTGGCCGGTTCCTTCAATCGTTACAAAATCGTAATCTGCCAGATATTTCCGGTTGTTTTCGGCGCTGGTCGGCACTGCGTCGGAGTTGATGGCTCGTACCGGCACTTTTACGGCCTTTGCGGCGCTTTGCACATCCGTTTTATAGAGCGGCCCCAGCGCGTTGATGGCGTGTGCTGCGCTGTTTTGGAGAAATTCTTTCTGCAACCGGCTTTTGACCGCCGGCGGCGTATGCTCCGTAAAAAGAAACTGCGGCATCAGGGTTTCGATGGCGGCGGCAAAGTCTTTCCGGTAATTTTCAAACAGAAACGTTTCTGCCTGCTCGTAAGTAAATATCTGGTCTAAATCGTGCAGGGTATCT
Organism: Bacteroidetes bacterium UBA1952; assembly: GCA_002336725.1. Taxonomy (GTDB): domain Bacteria; phylum Bacteroidota; class Bacteroidia; order Chitinophagales; family Chitinophagaceae; genus UBA1952. Next base: position 2,493 of record DDEO01000199.1, read on the forward strand.
ACCAAAACAATGGCTTTTACAACGGGCAAATCCGGCGCGGCTTCCAGCACATAAGCGCCGGCCATAGAATGCCCGATTAAAACCACTTCCGGCGCATTCAGGTGGTTTACGACTGCTTTAATATCATCGGCATAGCGTGTGCTCGTCCAGTTGGTTCGCGTTTTGTCAGACTTGCCGTGGCCGCCCAAATCCATCCGCACAATCTGGTATTTTTCTTCAAAAAAAGCACACTGGTCGGCCCACCAGTTTTGGTTGCCAAGCCAGCCGTGTACGAAAACAAGCGTTGGGTTTCCTGTGCCGGTTTGGGTGTAATGAATGGCGCTTTTGTCGGAAGAGAGGGCGTGTTTTTTCATGGGGTCAGTTGGCTGCGGCTACTCGCTGGGGCGCTAAGGTAAGGAGGTGGGCACCTGCGTTCAGGCAGCTTCCTGATTTAATTAGGCTTCTTGAGAAAGTAGTTTCATGCAGCATTTTCGTTGCTGTGTAGTACGCCCCCAATCTCCATGATTCTGTGTTGTGGAGATTATGGAGTAGCTCATAATTATGTATTTGCATTTATGACAACCAGAGCAACGATGAAAGTATCATCCAAAAGAGAACAAATAGACTTTCGCAAGAGGTCTATTCAAAATGCATCGGGCAGGCTTTAGAGCTTGAAAGAACGGGTCTTGCCCTGCTTTAACTGCTCCAGAGACGTGTGCAGGCGTTGCCGGTTTTTTTCGGTGGAGAGCAGATGGCCGGTCTCGGTCAGCGCGTTGTATTCCTGCATCGAAAGAATCACGACCGCTTCTTCATTGGCCGCGCGGGACACAATAACCACATCGGCATCGCGGGAAACATCGTCTAAGTATTTTTTAAGATTGCTTCTTAAACTGAGAAACAGATACGGCCTGCATAAACGCTTTTTTTGTGGATGAAGGAACGAAATTTCGTACAAAAACAGCGCCTTTCTTTGTCAGAAATGCTTTACAATGTCTTTAAGAACGGCTCCTTCTCATCTCCTACCTTTGCCGCCATGAAATCCACGCCTTTTACCCAGAAACACATTGACCTCGGCGCGAAAATGGCCGAATTTGCCGGCTATAATATGCCTATCTCCTACTCCGGCATCAACGACGAACACCACACCGTGCGCAACAACGCCGGCGTGTTTGACGTGAGCCACATGGGCGAGTTCATCGTTTCCGGAAATCATGCGCTCGACCTGCTCCAGCGCATCACCACCAACGACGCTTCCAAGCTCGCCAAAGGCAAGGCGCAGTATTCCTGCTTTCCCAACAAAGAAGGCGGCATCGTGGACGACCTCATTATTTATTGCCTCGAAGAAGGGCAGAAATATATGCTTGTGGTGAATGCCAGCAATATTGAAAAAGACTGGTCCTGGATTCAGCAGCACAACACGGAAGGCGCAGAAATCGAAGACATCTCCGACCGTACCGGTCTGCTCGCCGTGCAAGGCCCTAATGCTACCAAAATCCTTCAGGAACTCACCGACATTGACCTCGCCGGCATGAAGTATTACACCTTCGAGAAAGGCCGTTTTGCGGGTGTGGACAATGTGCTCATCAGCGCGACGGGCTACACCGGCTCCGGCGGCGTGGAGATTTATTTTGAAGACAAAGGCGACAACGCCGAGAAAATCTGGAGTGAAATCTTCCGCGTCGGTGCGCCCAAAGGTCTGAAACCCATTGGCCTTGCCGCCCGCGACACGCTGCGCCTCGAAAAGGGTTTCTGCCTCTATGGCAATGATATTGACGACACGACTTCTCCTTTTGAGACCGGCCTCGGCTGGATTACCAAATTCACCAAGGATTTCACCAACCGCGAAGCCCTCGAAGCCCAGAAAGCAGAAGGCGCCAAGCGCAAGCTCGTGGGGATTGAAATGGTGGATAAAGGCATCCCGCGCCACGGCTATAAAATCCAAAACGCCGATGGGGCGGAAATCGGCTATATCACAAGCGGCACCCAAAGCCCCACGCTCGGCAAGGCCATCGGCATGGCGATTTTGAGCAAAGAAGCGGCTGCCGAAGGCAACGAAATCTTTGTGGTGGTGCGCGATAAGCCGCTGAAAGCCAAAGTGGTGAAGATGCCGTTTGTGGGCTAAGCGTGGCTGACAAAAGATGATATACAGAGATGTCCTGTTTGGGGCATCTCTTTTTTTTGGGCTTCCTTTTTTGTTCGCTTGCCCTGCGGGGGGATTAGAAGGTGCATCAGCCGCTTACCGGGTTGAGATAGCAGCGGCTTTTTCTCTGCGCCGCTGCGCCTCTGCGAGATTTTGCCGGAGCGGCAATCTGTCATGCACCCGCAAAAGCGCCTACGACTTTGCCGTTCCGTTATGGTGTATTTTCGCGCCCGAATTCAACCCCTCTCCCGTGCTTCCAAAATACAACCGCATCCTGCTGAAACTTTCCGGCGAAAGCCTCATGGGCGACCGTACCTATGGCCTCGACCCGAAAATGCTGGAACTCTATGCCAGTGAAATCAAGTCTATCACCGAAATCGGTGTGCAGGTAGCCGTCGTCATCGGCGGCGGCAATATCTATCGGGGCATGAACGAGGCAGAAACCGGCATCGAACGTGCGCAGGGCGATTATATGGGCATGCTCGCCACCGTTATCAATGGCATGGCCCTACAGGCCGCATTAGAGAAAACCGGTGTCAAAACCCGCCTCCAAAGTGCTATCAAGATGGAGCAAATAGCCGAGCCGTATATCCGCCGCCGCGCCATCCGCCACCTCGAAAAAGGCCGCGTGGTCATCTTTGGCGCCGGAACGGGCAACCCCTATTTCACCACCGACACCGCAGGCTCGCTGCGCGCCATCGAAATCAATGCCGACGTGATCCTGAAAGGAACCCGCGTGGACGGCATCTACACCGCCGACCCCGAAAAAGACCCGCTCGCTACGCGCTACGAAACGCTCACCTTCGCGCAGGTCATTACCGACAACCTGAAGGTGATGGACATGACGGCCTTCACACTTTGCCAGGAAAACAGCCTGCCTATCATCGTGTTTGATATGCACCGCCCCGGCAACCTGCTCGATGTCGTCGCCGGAAAAAACATCGGCACACTGGTGAACTAATGCCAACTCAGGATAGCTAAAGGTGCAGATGCCTGCAACTTCCTTCGTACTTTATCCAGCATGGCATCCAAAAACGACTGTGATAAGCAACGAAAAGTGGTCTTTTTACGTCCTTCCGGGCTTGACCCGGAATCTCTAAGTAGCTCCGTAAAATTATTTTAACGTGAATCTCGGTTTTAAGTCGTTGATTTTGAGTGCTTTAATTATTTTCAGGCGGCATTGCTCAGGTAGTTTTGCGCACCGGGTATGAAAACGTGTGGTTTTGTGGGCAGGT
>DDEO01000189.1 GCA_002336725.1 Bacteroidetes bacterium UBA1952
CTAATTTACCCCTTGCACAGTATAAAAAGCCCGCTTTATGGGCGGGCTACTTTTTCAAGTCAATTTCAAGACTTTTTCAAGTTTCGGGACATTTCGTTTTTCCAGCCTTTTCGGCTTTTTTCGCTGTAAACCGTTGAAAATAAAGGCTTTTTAGGCTTTTTTCTATCTAAAGAATTGGGACGGTTGGATTTAGTGCCCATAGATTGGAAGGTCCGTCGAGCGCATACAATTCGCCGCTCACGGGATGCAGGGCAATCTCGGAAGGGCGTAGCTCGGTGTCTTTTTTGCCTTTCTTTTTTCCGGAAACGGCACTGCCGACCGTAGCCTGAAGGCGGTAAACCGGCGCAGCAGCCGTCTGCCCGCTGCGCAGGTCATACGCATAAACGCCTTTAAAGTCGCGGCTGTTGGGGTCGTTGTCTTTCACTGAAATCAGCAGGCGGTTGCGGGGCGCGTCATAAAACAGGCCTTCCATATTGAGCTTTTTGCCCGACAGCGCAGTGTGTTTGCGGGTAACGGGCGTTTTTCCGGCGAAGTTTTCGACCTCAAAAAGCTGCCCGTCGGAGCGCAGCACCCAGGCCGTTTCGCCCACGATGGCAATGGCTTCGTAGTCGCCCGGACCGGCAAACGAAATCTGACGCGCTATGGTTCCGGTCGCGAAGTTGAACAGGAAGATAATCCCGTCTTCGTCCTGAATGGTGGCCAGCAGGTTTTTGTAGGCCGAGATTCCGGAAATCTCCGTCAGTTCGGAGGGCATCAGCCAGCGTTGTAAAACGGTGTAGGTTCCGGCGGCAGGGGCGGTGCTTGTTTGCCGGGATTGGCCCTGAGCAGGCTCGCCGGTGCAGGCCGCTGACAGAAGGACACAAAAGAGATACTGATAATATTTCCGGAAAGAACGGGCCATTTTCTGGGGGCGTTTTTTGAGAGCTATTTGCCAACGGAGGCGCTGCAAAAGATATGCCTTCAATCCGCAATCAGCCTGTCTGTTTTTTCCAGAAAGCGTCTTCCCAGTTATCGTCGCTGGGCTGGTGAACGGCATCGAGGGCCGCGCCGATTGCCCGCAGATTTTCTTCGGATAGGTTTTTCTCCAGAAACGGAAACAGAACGCGCTCTTCAAAGCGGATGTGGTCGTTGACGAGGTCGGCCAGTTGCTGAAGCGGAGCCGTTTCGGTAGTGGTGGCATCGATGTGGGCCAGCCGTCGGATTTCTACGTGTTCGCGCAGGGCCTGCTGCACAAACTCGTTTTCCGGCGCGTGGACGAAGAGCAGTTCTTCTTCTTCCCGAAAATGCGGCGCGAGATGCGCCTCCCGGAAATACGCCACATAGGGCGCCATGCGTTCGGGCGCTACGCCGTAGCGAATGCCTTGTTTTAATTTCCAGGCAAAAAGAAGTCCGTGGTGATGATCGCGGGAGAGCGGCATGATGGCTTCGACGCGTTTAAGGGGTGCGGGATTCATATAAAATAAGGAAGGCTTTTTCCGGAAAAAGGATGGCGGGCGGACTGGTATAAAGTCGTTTGCAGGCTGTTTTTCCGGCATTTAGCCAAAGGTAAGCCCGACCACCGGGTAGGCAAATGCACACCCATCGGCTCCTATTTCACCACCTTTATCTCCCTCTGGGACGTGGAAGGCGTAGCGATTTCCGGAAATAAATTCACCAACACCAATGCCTCGGAAGAGAATTTTGGCATCGGTTTTCAGGAGTTAAATTTTCCGGAAAAAATTTTACATTTGGTTTAGAAATACCGCCTTATGAAACCCGCCCTTTCCTTCCTGCTGTGCCTGCTGCTTGCCACCGCCGCCCACGCCCAGGCGCTGCGCATAGATTCTACCCGCTTCTACTGCAACAGCAACCCCGAAACTTTTTCGGAGATTACCGCCTCTCCCCCAACCCGGCTAAAGATTATCTAACCGTTGCCTACGCAGGAGCGGGTCGTTCGCTGCAACTGCGGGTGCTCACGATAGCAGGATTTGGCTTGACAAGTTTGTGTATAAAACCCAAAGCGCAAAAACCCACAAAGCACCTTTCGACTTGACAAGTCATCCCGCCGGAAAACGTACGCGCCCCTTCTTCCGGAGCATCCTCTTGCACTATCTTGCCTACCCGATTCAAAAATTTATCCAGCCAATCCTTACGATGCGCTCCCCCATACCCGCAAAGGGCATTTTTCTCCTGCTCCCCCTCTGCCTCGCCGCCAATACCGCCACACACGCCCAAACCCAGCAGGGCGAAATCCCGCAGGTGGACGTTAAGGGGCGACGTAAAAACGTAAAAGAACGCGCTGAATTTGCCCGCCACGCCCAAACAACCGAGGTGCTGACGCAGGAAGACCTCAACCGCAACAACCCGGCTTTTATTGAGCAAACGCTCGGCACGATGGCGGGCGTGCAGGTGGACAAAAGAACGCAACTGGGCGGGCAGCGCGTGGTGATTCGCGGCTACGGCAATGACCAGAAATTCAACAACTGGGGCATTAAAGCCTATTTCCAGACCGTTCCGCTCACCACTGCCGACGGCATAACGATGCTCGACGATATTGACTTCTCGGCGCTCAACAATATAGAGGTCATCAAAGGCCCGGCAGCGACCGAATACGGCGGCGGCGTGGGCGGCGTGGTGCGCTTCTACCTGAAAGATTTTGGTGCCATACTGCCCAAAGGCATCGCCGCCGAGCAAAGCATTACGGGCGGCTCCTTCAACCTTTTTCAGACCACCAGCCGCGTTCATGCCAATACCGACCGCTCGTCGTCTTTTGTGCAATACACCCATCTGCAAAGCGACGGCTACCGGCCCCACGGCAAGAGCCTCAAAAATTACCTGACGGCCTTTAGCGAATATCGGATTTCGGACCGGCAGCGCATCAGCTTTTTTGCGACCCACAACTTCTCTCACGAAGAAACAAGCGGACAGATTCCGTACTCCGATTATTACGCGGGCATCGACAACGGCAACGCCGCTTATATCCGGAAAAACGCCGGTACGCGCCTCCGCTCTACGCGCTTTGCGGTGATGCACGACGCGGTGCTGGCTCAGGGGCTGCGGCTGCGCACGGCGCTGTTTTTCAACCAATACGATGCGCAATCCATAGCCGCCGGGGCCTATAGCCAGAGCGGCAATCCGAGTTATGGCCTGCGCTCCTCGCTCCACTGGCAGCGGTCGCTGGGCAAGGATTTTGAAAACGGCCTCGAACTTGGCACTGAAATCCAGGAATCGGGAAGCCTGGCAAGCAGCTATCGCTTTACGGGCAAAAACGACTCCATTCCGTTGCAGGTGAACCCCATCAGCGGCGGCTCGTACTTCCGGACGCGGACGACGCAGCAGAACTATTTTGCCCTCAACCGCCTTCGGTGGAAGCCCTACGACCTGTCATTGACCCTCGGCGTGAGCGCCAACCAGATGGGCTATAACCGCACCGACCTGCTGGCCCTGCCCGGACTGGTGAGCGGCTATAACAAAGACCTCTCGTTTGACAAGCAGTTTGCCACCATTCTAACGCCGAAAATAGCGTTGCAAAAACGCTGGAAAGAGCAGATTTTCCTGCTTGGCTACAGCGAAGGCTACAACGCGCCGACGGCAGCTACGGCTTTCATCAGCGGGCCGAATATCGCCAACGACGCGCTGAAACCGGAACGCGCAAAGATGCTGGAAGCAAGCGTGCAGGGCCTGCTTCTGAAAAGCAAATTCGATTATCAGATCTCCGTTTTCCAGATAGACGTAACCGACAAGCTTACGCAACTGAGCGCCGTGGACCCGGCCAACAACGCGCCCTATTCGTATTGGGCCAACACGGGCACACAGCGCAACCGTGGACTGGAAATCAGTCTGGGCTATAGTGAGACGTTCAACCAGGGGCCGCTGCGCCGCATCACGCCGTTTTTCAACAGCAGCTTTTATGATTTCAAATACACCGATTTCAAGACCAAACAGGGCAGTACCATTAAGGATTTTTCCGGAAATCAGGTGGTGGGTGTGCCGAAAACACGCTTCTCTGCCGGCCTCGATTTCGTTTTCGACAAAGGCTTTTACCTGAACAATACCTTTATGCAGACCGGCGATTTGTTTGCCGATTTTGGCAACGCCAATGCCGTAAAAGGTTTCCATCAGTACAACGCGAAGCTGGGCTGGTGCCACAGCTTCCCGAAAATCGGGCTGGATATAGACCTCTACGCTGCGGGCAACAACCTGACCAATCAGGTCAATTATACCTTTTTGTTTGTAGGCAATGCCGCCGGCGACAGCGACCCCGGCAGCGGTTTTGCGCCCGGAAATGCAGCAGATGTTTCGCCCGGCCCTTCCAAAGCCTATTTCTTTGGCGGACTGATGCTGCGGAAGCAGCTTTTTTAAGGAAAAAGGCTTTCTGCAAATTTTTGTCTTATAGCCAGAAAGCGTTCTTTATGTCGTCCCTGCTAAAAATGTAGAAGAAGCGTATTATCTTGCCGCCATCTTAAATTCTGCTGTGTCCAACGAATTGATGGAAGGCTTATTCGGCCCGCAGCACGTTCACAAAAAAATCCTCGACGTTTACTTTCCGCTCTTCGATTCCGGAAATCCACTGCACTCCGAACTGGCGCGACTGGGCCGCGAAGCCCCCGAAAAAACCGCCCGGTTTCTGGCCGATAACCTGCAGGCGCAGGCGCTCAACGCCGTGTTGCCGGGCCGGTTGCGTAGCGCCATCAAACGGCATCTGGCCGGGGAAATGAAAGCGATAGATGCGGTGGTGGGGAAGGTGATGCGGGCGGAGTAAAGTGGGATTTCGCGGCGGGTGTATTTTCCGGAAAAAATCCTGCTTTAATCTCGTTTTGGTTACGGTAGAAGGTTGTTTTGCAGGCTTTCGTTTCGCAAGACACTTGTTTCATCCGTTTTCTGTTTTCCCGTGCTGTAATTTGCCCTTGTTATGCCCAGCATCCGCATCAGAAATTTTGGTCCCATCAAAGAAGGCTATACCGAAAACGACGGCTTTTTAGACATCAGAAAGTGTACGGTTTTCATTGGCAATCAGGGGACTGGCAAGAGCACGGTGGCGAAAGTGATTTCGACCATGATGTGGGTGGAGAAGCAACTTGTAAGAAAGGATATTAATAGTGTTTTCAGCCAAAGCCGTGTTACCAAAATACTGAGCTATTTTAACCTGAATGGATACACATCTTCCGAGACGATTATAGAATACAGAGGCGATATTTATACGATTATACTGGATGGAAGTCAGAGGAGGCTCTATCAAAAACTTGCTCTTAGAAAACCAGAGTATGACAGACCGAAAGTAATGTACGTGCCGGCGGAGAGAAACTTTTTAGCGGCGGTTAGTAATGCGTTCAATATCAAAGAGCTACCGCTTCCGCTGTTCGACTTTGCAGCAGAGTATCGGGAAGCTCAATACCAGTATGATGATGAAGAAATCCAACTTCCGGTAAATACTGAAAACGTCTCCGTTACCTATAAATCAGAAAATGACCAGTTTTATCTTGTAGGGAAAGGCTACGAGGTAAGTATTCTCGAAAGCTCAAGTGGATATCAATCGCTGGTACCGCTGTTTGTAGTGAGCAGGGAGCTCAATGCTATGATAGAAGGCGGTCATTCTCGCCGCAATCAACTGACGGTACAACAGACGGTAAGACAGCAACAAGAACTAGAGAATATATTAACTGATGTATCAATAGAACCGATAAGAAAGATTGAGCTAATGCAGCTTGTCAACCTGCGCTATAAGAACGAATGTTTCATTAATATTGTAGAAGAGCCGGAACAGAACCTTTTTCCGTCCTCGCAAAGAGCCTTGTTGAATAGCCTGTTGGTGATAAATAATAGCATCAGGAAGAACAAGTTGATTCTAACCACCCACAGCCCTTACATCATCACTTATCTCTCCTTAGCAGTCAAAGCGCATCAGGTGCGCTCGTTGGGAAGATCTGACTCTGACAGTCCGGAGTTGTTCCGCAGGCTGGATGAGGTGGTTCCGGAGAACGCCGCCATCGCCGCCAACGATGTCGCCATCTACGAACTCAAGGACGGGGAAATCATCCTTCTGCCTACCTATGAAGGCATTCCTTCCGACAATAATTACCTGAACGAATCGCTCGCGGAGGCCAACCGCCTTTTTGACGAATTGCTAGAAATTGAAGAAGCATTAGGCGAATGAGCGCAGATTTTTTCAAGCCGGGATGCCAGAAAGTGACGGATGCCGCTCGCTTTGGGTTGTGCGATGACGGGCCACAGGGCTGGGCCTATCTGTCGGAAAACCCAAATGCGGATGAATGGATTTGTACCGTTCGGAACAAGGAACATCACGAAGTTGTTTTTGTAGCCATTGATAAATGCGCCGACATCCGACGGGCCGACGGCAATCAGGAAAGTACCTGCGATTGCGCCCTGCTCTATCCGGAAGGTATCGTGTTCGTCGAATTAAAGGAGAAGCGCGGCAACTGGATGGAAGCCGGCATTGCACAGCTTGAGAGTACGCTAACCCAATTTCCGGTATCGGAGCTTCAAAAATTCCGGCAGAAGCGGGCGTATGTTTCCAACCGGAAGCACCCCAATTTCCACCGGATTGAAAACGAGCGGAAACAGCGTTTTTACAGCACTTACAAAGTGAGGCTGATTATCGAGGCTACGATTGTATTGTAACATATGCGCATCCACTGCTGGAAATCAGGAACCTTTATACCATTTGTTTACTGAAATCAGGCAGGGGCTTTTCTCAGCCAGCCCCCAACAGCTACAACTTTCCTATCTCTTCTGCGGATAAGCCGGTGGCTTGCGTAATAATTTCGATAGAGAAGCCGAGATTTTTAAGCTGCTTTGCGGTCTTACGCTCGCCTTGCAGAATACCTTCATCAAAGGCGGTATCAATCACGTTTTTGAGGTCGCGATAGACTTTCAGGCTCGCCTCGTACTTGTCGCGCTCGGCGGGCCCCATATTGGCCAGTTCTGCTTTTTCAAAAGCCTGTTCCAATACATCGTCTTTGAAAATAGAGGGCATATCAGAGAAGTTTTGAAGGTTTTTAAGGAAATACAGCCACTGGTCTAAGCGGTTCTCCAGCTCGTGCTCGCTTTTGATAAAGTTCGGCATTTCTAAGTACAGATAGGTCAGCTTGTCGTAGAAAACCCTACCGTACTGGTTTGTGAGCTTAATGGTGTGCAGAAAATCTTCCTTCTCCACCTGTGACTCATCAGCGTCTTCAAAGCTGAAATCCAGAATGCCGATGCAGTAAACGGCTTTCAGATTGAAGTTCCAGTCACCTCTTTCGGCCTGCTCGCGGATAGGGAAAGTGGAATAATAAACCGTGCGCTCCTTGAAATAGGTTTGCTTTGCTTTCTGCAATTCCACGATAAACTTCTCACCCCGGTCGTTCTCACAGTAGATGTCATAAATGGCTTTGCGCTCAATGTCTGTAAGACCCAGTTGCTCGGTGTTCTTGAAGCGCAGGTCGATGATTTTGCTTTGCTCGGGCAAAAGGGCATTGTGGAAATCTATCAGCAGCGGTTTGCTGGCCTCTTCGCCGAAGATTTTCTTGAAGCCAAAATCGGTGTAGGGATTCAGATAGCGCGCCTGCATAATTGCTGTTCTTTCTTCTCAAATATACAACAAAAGCTGCCCAAAATTTACACGGAAGCAGCGCTTATAAAGTCCGGCCTCTTATCGAGGCGACGACAGCGTTATAGCAGACTGCTGAAAAAACATTCCCGGCAAACGCCTTATTTTGCAGACAAGGCAAACCTTGTCTCTACTCAAACCCCATCGGCACTTCCATAATCAGCACCTGCGCCGCTTCGTTGCAGGCAATCGGAAACGCCTCTACGCTCCAGATGCCATAGCCGTCGCGGTCGGAAAGCGTCTGCCCGTTGACGGCGATATTTCCGGAAATAACGAAGATATAAACGCCATTGGCCGGTTCGCGCAGCTCATAATCGATGCTCGTGCCGGCGGAGAGGCTGGCCCTGAAAAACCAGGCGTTCTGATATATCCAGCCGCCGCTGTCTTCGGAATTGGGCGATAAAATCTGATACAGGCGGTTGGTCTCTTCTATTAAAAGCGGAAACTGCTGATAGCGCGGCGCTACATTTCTGCGGTTGGGAAGCACCCAGATTTGCAGCAGATTCACCTCCTCGGTTGCCGACGGGTTGTATTCGCTGTGTTCGACACCGGTTCCGGCGCTCATAATCTGCACCTCGCCGGTGCTGATGGTTTCGGCATTGCCCATGCTGTCTTTATGCGCCAACTGCCCCCGCAGCGGAATGGTAATGATCTCCATATTATCGTGCGGGTGGGTGCCAAAGCCCATCCCGGGCGCTACGATGTCGTCATTCAACACCCGCAAAACACCGAAGTGCATCCGCGCGGGATCATAGTAGCGGGCGAAGGAAAAGGTATGACGCGCCTCGAGCCAGCCGTGATCGGCATGGCCGCGCGAGGCGGCAGGATGATAAACGAAGTTTTCCATTAGGCGATGAGCAGATTAAGAAGATGGGTGTTTTTTCTATTACGCAAGGTCCGGCGCAAGAACCGTGCCGAAATTCTCCGGTGGCTTCCCGATGGTTGCTACCCGGAATTTCCCAAGGCTGCCAAGCGCAGATTCTGCTTACACAACTTTTCCGGAGCGGTTTTTCAGGACGGGCGTGTCAGGCAGCTCTATGGCGTTATTTTAGGTCATTCGCTGTTAAAAAAAAGGGGGTCATTGCGAGGGGCCGCTCGTACGTTTTACAGGTCGCCCCCGAAGCAACCTGCACATTTCGTAGCCTAAATAAGTAGCTCCCTGAAATT
>DDEO01000226.1 GCA_002336725.1 Bacteroidetes bacterium UBA1952
CGGAAATCGTGGCCCCACTGCGAGATACAATGAGCTTCGTCGATGGCGATGAGGGTGGGGGAAAGGTCGCCGAGCGTTTCGGCAAAGCTCTCGGAAGCGAGCTTTTCCGGACTTATATATAGCAGGCGGATTTGGCGATTGCTGGCCGCTGTCAGGAGGCTTTCGCGTTCCTGGGCCGACAAACCACTGTGGAGCGCACCGGCGGCAACGCCCCGCGCCTGTAATTTTTCCACCTGGTCGTTCATCAGCGAGATGAGCGGCGAAATCACCAGCGTGAGGCCGTCGGTGGCCAGCGCAGGCAGTTGGTAGCAGAGCGATTTTCCGGCACCGGTGGGCAATATGGCCAGCACATCGCGGTCTTGCAAGGCACATTCTATGATCCGCCGCTGCGGCTCCCGGAAAGCCTCATATCCCCAATATGATTTTAAAATCTTCTCTAAAACCGCCATTGCGCCCGTTTCTTATCCGCCAAAATACGGTTTGAGTACGTCGGTCCACAGTCTTTGGCGCGTGTCTCGGTCTTGTAGCAGTTCGGCGGGTGTGCCGACGGTCGTCCAGTAGCTTTCGCCAAAGAGAATCGGTCGCAGCGTTGGGAACAGGGCGTTGATGGCCAGTTGTTGTGGCGAAATGCCCATATTGAGTACCACGCCGGGGGTATGGTGTTTTTTGAGATACTGCCAGGTCGGGAATGTACCTGCTTCCGTAGCCATCACAAGCAGCGTTTGGTCTTCGGGCAGTTTGCAGGCTTTGATGATGTTTTGAACCAGTTTTTCTTCCTCGCTGCCTTCTGGCAGGGTGGGGCAAAGCACCAGCAGTTTCAGCGGTCTGGTTTCCAGACTTTCGTCGGCATCTTGCCAGAAGGCATCAATGGCAGGGCTAATCCGGAAAGACGGGGTTTTCATAAAAAGCCAAAAATACGGCAGGGGAGGGAACGCCTGATGGGGATTAATAAAGTAACTATAATAGCATCGACAGCACCACCCGATGGGCAATATTTCCGGAAAATCCGGAACACGGCGGGGCTTTATTTCAGCGCAAACAAGCTATCTACAAAATCTTCTTTATGGAAGATTTGCAGGTGTTCCATCTTCTCGCCCACGCCGATGTATTTTACCGGAATGCCGAATTTGTGGGCAATCGCCAGCACCACGCCCCCTTTGGCCGTGCCGTCGAGCTTGGTAACGGCCATAGAAGACACCTCGGTTGCTGCGGTAAACTGTTTGGCCTGCTCCAGTGCGTTTTGCCCCGTGCTGCCGTCGAGTACGAGCATTACTTCATGCGGTGCGTCCGGCATTTTCTTGGCAATCACGCGGCGGATTTTGGAAAGCTCTTCCATCAGGTGCGCCTTGTTGTGCAGGCGGCCTGCGGTGTCTATCAACACCACATCGGCGCCGGTGGCCAGTGCGGTTTCTACGGTTTCAAAAGCCACGGCAGAAGGGTCGGATCCCATTGCTTTTTTCACAATCGGCACGCCGACGCGCTCGCTCCAGATGGTGAGCTGGTCCACCGCCGCCGCGCGAAAGGTGTCTGCCGCACCGAGGAGCACCGATTTTCCGGCTTTTTTATAGTTGTAGGCCAGCTTGCCGATCGTAGTGGTTTTGCCCACGCCGTTTACGCCCACGACGAGAATAACATACGGCTTTTTGGGCAGCGGTTGTGCGAAATGGTTTTCGGGCAGGTCGCCGGAAGAGCCGAGTACGGCAGCCATTTCTTCCTGCAGGATGCGGTTCAACTCGCTGGTATTCACGAATTTATCGCGCTTTACCCGCGCTTCAATGCTATCAATAATAGCCACGGTGGTTTCCAGTCCGACATCCGAGGTGATGAGTGCTTCTTCGAGGTTGTCGAGCACTTCTTCGTCCACCGTGTCTTTGCCGGCGACGGCGCGGGTANNATTACCCAAGAAGCCTTCTTTGGTCTTTTGCAGCCCCGCGTCGAGCGCCTCTTTCTGCTCCTGTTGTTCTTTATTCCGCTTGAATAACTTGTCGAAAAAGCCCATGATTGCGCGAAGGTAAAAGTTTTATAAGGGCTGCCGGAGGATTTCCGGAAAATACGCGTTTTTCAGAGCGCCAGTATCGTCCAGAGGGCAACGGCAGAAATCACTATCCAAAGCACCGTTCCCTGAATAACAGGCTTTAAGCCCACGGCTTTCAGCAGCGAGCGGTTGAGCCCGGAGCCAATTAAAAACAAAGTCAGCGTGAGGCCTTTTTTGGAAACGGCCACGATATAAGGGCTGATGCGGTCGATATACGGCACATAGGTATTGACAATAATAGCCAGCACAAACAAGCCGATGAAATAGGGGATTTTGACCTTCGATCCTTCGCTTTTAAAAATCCAGGAACTTAGAAAAGCAAGCGGGATGATCCACAGCGCACGGGCAAGTTTTACGGTTGTGGCAATCTGAAGCGCCTCGTCGCCGAAGCGGGCCGCCGCACCCACCACCGAGCTGGTGTCGTGGATGGCAATGGCGCACCAAAGGCCGAAATCGGACTGCGACATTTGCAGCCAGTGGCCGATAGCCGGGAAGATAAAAAGGGCAATAGAGTTGAGGATGAAAATGGTTCCGAGCGCCACACTTACCTCTTTTTCGTCGGCACCAATGACCGGCGAGAGGGCGGCAATGGCACTGCCGCCGCAAATGGCCGTGCCGCCGGAAATCAGAAACGAAATATTGCGCTCTATCTTCAAAAAACGGCCCAGTAAAAATCCTAAAATCAGCGTGCCGAAGATGGAGACAATAGTGAAAATAATCCCTTCCTTCCCGGCCTGCAGCGCCGTGTTTACATTCATGCCAAAACCCAGCCCGACAACCGAAAACTGAAGCAGGAAAGTGGTGGCTTTCTTGTTTTGACGCTTAAAAGGATGCGCGATAAACTGCGCCAGCAAAATGCCCAGCAACAGAGCAAGCGGCGGCGACACCCAGGGCGTGAGGCAGAGCAGGGCGGCGATCAGGAAAATCACTTTTCCACGGCTGGTAACCGTCGGGGGCGGGGGCGTATTCATGGAGGGTTGCTTTCTGACGGCAAAGGTGTCCATGATTTCTGGTTGTTGGTAAATTTTTTCCCGACCTCGCTGCGGGCTTCTGCTGCCTGCAACACGATTTTTACAGCGTTTTTATGAATCCCGGAAAACTTACGGTTTCCGGGATTTGATGCAGCCCTCGCATTCCTTTTGCGTAGCGAAGCCTTTCTGCGAACAGCCGCTGTAGCCAATGAGTTGGCATTGGTCGGATTGGGCGTTGTAGAACCACCGGCTGAAAAAGGCGGTACACAGCTCGTTGGCAGGCGGAACGTCTTTGCAGGCCGGGCGGCGCGTATCGCAGTCTTTTTGGCAGGCCATCAGGCTCAGCGAAGAAAGCAAAAGCAGGGGAAGAATTTTTTTCATAGCGTGGGGCTTGAAGATATTGTGTATTGTTAGAAGACGGCAATTATGGACGCGGCGTTGGGTGGCGGTTTATCAAATGTTTCTCTTAAAAAAAACTTTTCAACGGTGCTGATTTCGTTTTTTAGGCCCCGGCGGTTCTTTTCTTTGCAGGTCGATATTATGAAGTTCCAAAATCGGGATTCTTAGTCATACAGCCCGGTTCGCATCGCCGCCGCACGCAAACATTGCCTTATGTGATATGAAAATTACCTGTTATTTATTTGCCGCACTTTTGTTTTTGGTTTCTTCCGAAAGCAGCGCCCAAAACCGAAAAAAGATGAAAACGCCAGCCAATCCGCTGCACTGCGACTTGAATTCCGGAACCTGCAATACCACCGAAAGCCCGGCGGGCCAAACGAAGGCCACGCCCGGAAAGGAGAAGATGCTCAAAATGGTGTACTTCACCGACCCGATTTGCTCTTCCTGCTGGGGCATTGAGCCGCAACTGCGCCGCCTGAAACTGGAATACGGCAAAGACTTTGTTGTAGAATACCGGATGGGCGGCCTTTTGCCCGACTGGAGCTACAACAGCGGCGGCATCAGCAAACCCGCAGATGTGGCAACGCACTGGGACGAGGCGAGCGCCCACTACGATATGCCGATTGACGGCGACGTGTGGCTCGAAGACCCGCTGGCTTCTTCCTATCCGCCCTCCATTGCCTTCAAGGCAGCGCAGATGCAAGACCCGGAAAAAGCCCTTCTCTTCCTGCGGGCCATGCGCGAACGCCTGTTTCTGGCAAAAAAGAACATCACCCAATGGCAACCGCTGGCCGAGGCAGCCCGGGAAGCCGGCCTGGATGCGGAACAGCTGAAAAAAGACGTTGAAAGCGGCGTTGCAGAAGCACACTTTCAGCAGGATTTAAAACTGGCGCACGAGTGGGGTGTGCGGGGTTTCCCGACCATTTTTTTTGTGGATATTTCCGGAAATAAAGAGCTTGTTTATGGCTCCAAACCGTATGCTTTTTATGAAATGGGCGTGCTGAAAGGCAATCCCGGCGCGGTTAAAAGCGAATATGCAAAAAATTGGGAAACCCTTTTTGGTATCTATAAAACGCTGACGGCCAAAGAGTTTTCGGAGCTTTCCGGAATGCCGCGCATCGAAAGCGAAGCCCTGCTGAACGATTTGAGCGCAAAAGGCCTGCTCGAAAAGCAGCCTTCCAAAAACGGCGCATTATGGCGGCGCAGGGACGCATGATGCCGGCGGTACTTCTGGCAAGCGCCGGGCAGCTCAACTTATCCACGTACCTGTCGTTCAACATTCCTTCCCGTCCTTCGTTTCTTTGCCTATGGCTTACGCATCGCTCGAAGAATGCCTTTTGGATTTAGAGAAAACCGGACGGCTTGTTCGCGTTACCGAAGAAATTGACCCCGATAGCGAAATGGCCGCCGTGCATCGTCGCATTTTTGATGCCGGCGGACCGGCCATTTTATTTGAAAAAGTAAAAGGCAGCCGTTTCCGGGCGTGCAGCAATCTGTTTGGGACGCTGGAGCGCAGTCAGTTTATCTTCCGCGATACGCTGGAGCGCGTGAAAGCCGCCGTGCACCTCAAAAACGACCCGATGGCGGCGTTGCGTAATCCACTGGCCAACCTCAAAACCGGACTGGCGGCTATCAGTGCGCTACCGATGAAAATTTCCGGAAAAGCACCGGTGTTGTATGAGGAAATCCAAATCTCCGACCTGCCGCTCATCAAGCACTGGCCGATGGATGGCGGCGCTTTTGTAACCCTGCCGCAGGTTTATACCGAAGATGTGGAAAAGCCCGGCATCCGCCATTCCAATATCGGGATGTACCGCATTCAGCTTTCCGGAAATGAGTATGAATTAAACCAGGAAATCGGACTGCACTATCAACTGCACCGGGGTATTGGTGTGCATCAGACCAAAGCCGACGGCAGGGGAGAAGACCTGAAAGTGAGCATTTTCGTGGGCGGGCCGCCCGCGCATACCGTAGCCGCCGTGATGCCGCTACCCGAGGGACTGAGCGAAACGATGTTTGCCGGAATGCTGGCCGGGCGGCGCTTCCGCTATACTTACCGCGATGGTTTCTGCATCTCCACCGACGCCGATTTTGTGATTACCGGAACCGTGAAAAAAGGCGCGATAAAGCCCGAAGGGCCTTTTGGCGATCACCTGGGCTACTACAGCCTGATACACGATTTCCCGCTCATGAAAGTCCACAAGGTGTATGCGCGGAAAAATGCCATTTGGCCGTTTACGCTCGTGGGCCGTCCGCCGCAGGAAGATACGCGCTTTGGCGAGTTGATTCACGAGATTACCGGCGATGCGCTGCCGGTGGAAATTCCGGGGCTGAAAGAAGTGTATGCCGTAGATGCAGCGGGTGTGCATCCCTTGCTTTTTGCCATTGGCCGCGAACGCTACACGCCTTATGCGCCCACGCAGCAGCCGGCAGAATTGCTCACCATCGCCAATCATTGCCTGGGAACGGGACAGCTTTCGCTTGCCAAATATCTTTTTATCGGTCAGGATGCGCCCGGTCTTTCTACCCACGCGCCGGAAGCTTTTATGAAATATATGCTGGAGCGGCTGGATTTCCGGCGCGACGTGCATTTCTACACCAAAACAACCATTGATACCCTCGATTATTCGGGCGAAGGACTCAATCAGGGGAGCAAGGTAGTGCTGGCCGCTGTGGACATTCCGGTGCGGGAATTGAGCGGAGAAATTCCGGAAATTATTAAAGTAAATAACCTTTTTTCGGAACCTCGTCTGGTGATGCCCGGCGTGGTGGCGTTAAGCGGAAAGCAATACGAGCCGGGCGGGGCAGATATTGTAGCCTTTGCGGCTTCGCTTTCCGGAAAAGAAGCGGCCTTAGAAGGCATTGCGCTGCTTGTTTTGTGTGATGATCCGGCCTTTCTGGCGCAGAATTTCCGGAATTTTTTGTGGGCCACCTTCACCAAAAGCGACCCGGCAGCCGATATTCATGGGGTAGGGGCATTTATAGAGAATAAGCACTGGGGCTGCACCGGCCCGCTGATTATTGATGCCCGCACCAAGCCGCGTCATGCGCCGCCGCTG
>DDEO01000012.1 GCA_002336725.1 Bacteroidetes bacterium UBA1952
CTGTTTTACCTTGACTAACCACTAGGAGCTTTCGTTTAGAATGCGGTCATAAATATTGCATCAAAAGTTGAAACTTGCAATACACCTACTAAGTAACGCAAATTACGCTTTACTTGTTGCCTTCTCAAAGTCAATTAACAGGTCTTCTCGACGAGGGATTTGCAGGATACTCAGACAACCTTGAAAGTGTGCATTCGGGAAAAAGTTGTTTACGGGAAACACGCCGCGCTCAAAAGTTGCCCCTTCCACATAAGCCGTCTGTCCTGACCAAAGCGCATAGATACCCGCCGTGCCGTTGACCAAAATATCGCGTGAGGTAGAGATCCCAAAACCACGCGATTCGTTTTCCGGGCGATTTTTAGCCGATTTTCCCTGCATTGCGAAATCAAAAGCTTCTGGCTCGGAATTAGGATGGAAGTGAGGACTTTCGGAGTAACTTTCAAAAATCCCTCGTCCGCAATCTGCGATAACCACTTGAATAAAATCTGCGTAACACTGAAAAGAAAAAATACCATGCAGCGCGTGAGAATGCTCTTGGACATTGTTTCCAAGTTCTTCAAAAAAGTACGGGTAGATCTGCCAATAATCTCTTGCGGGCGTTTTCAAAATCCTTTTTACCGCCTCAACAACCTTGTTCCATGCATAGTCAAATAAAGGGGTGTCATTTATGCGTTCTCCGTAGCAGGGTAGATACGTAATGGGCAGATAACTCTTCTCTGTACTGATTCTGTGGAAATGAGACAGTTCTTGTGTTCCCGGCAAAACAAGCCCTTTTTCAAAGCGAACCGCTTCCAAGTAAGAGCGAAGACTGCTTGAAGGGTATAAATATCTTATTGTCCTTCCTTTGCCAGACCATTGTTTCACCAGACAATGAAGGCCCGTAATGTAAACTATGTTTAAAAAATCAGATTTTGTAAAGTCCAGAATAACTTCCTCTTCAGGTGCAGCGCCAACTATATGGGCTATCTGAAAAAGGGATTTCAATGTACTTCCAAGTGAATTGAGTCTCTGAGGCGGGATATAAATATGCATCTCCTACTGCAAAGTGCCAAATTTATACAATAGTCCACCGAATCGTAAACAAGGCTTCTTCCTGCACGCTTTGCCCCAGTTTTTCTTCCACCGAGGTCAGCAGCGCGTCCTTTTGCTCGTCAATTTCATCCTGGGCCAGAAACAGACGTTTGCGCTTTTCCGCCCGCGTTTTTTCCAGTTCTTTAATCGCTCGCTGCGCGGCCACCTTAGCTTCTAAAACAGGCAGGGTGCGGGCTTCGGCTTTCCGGAGTTTTATTTCGGCATCGAGGTCGTCAATCTCGCGGCTGAGGCCCACTTTCATATCTTCTGCCCAACGGTCGAGCTTGTCCATTTCGGCATCGAAGAATTGCTGGTCGCGCAGGGCCGCTTCAGTCAGGCGCTGTTGCAGCAGGGCTGCGGTTTGTTGTTGTAAAGCTGCCTGGGCGGTTTCCGGAAGAACGGTTTCTGCGCCTTCGGTTCCATCCAGCGAAAAAAAACGGGCAATCAGGTCTGAATCGAGGGGTTCGCCGCTATCTTTTAGTCCAACTAAAAGCAGGCACTCTTCCTGTTCAAAAGCCGCAATGGAAAGGCGCACGACAGCAAGCCAGCCGCTGCTGCCGACCAATGGTTTTAAAAGCGAAATGGCCGTCGGCGTTTGGGTGTAGTTAAAGGTGATTTCCCGAACGGGCGTGGGATTGTTTTGGGCGGCTTCCAGAATGTGGCGAGCCAGCGGGTGGCCAATGCGGTAAACGCTGGTATCATCCGGCAGGTCCAGGTTGCTTTTCTTTTCACCTTCTTTGGGTGCCAGCAGCCGGTATTTTCCGGAATGGACCGCAGGGTTTTGGGGAAACGGATTCTGGTGCAGCTCAAAACCGTAGCAATCGTCGCTAAAGGTGGCGTAGGGTTGCAGGAAAGTGCGGGTCAGCATCCAGAAGCGTTGCTGAAACTGATTGAGGTAGCCTTTGGTGGCTTCAAAATCCACGCGCAGTTTTTCCCGGACTTCTTCGTCCATGTTTTCCAGCAGCTTGCGGCGGGCATCTTCCATGCCGGTTTTGATGTCGGCCCGAAGCTCATCCTGAAGGGCATCGAAGGCCTGCCGGATCGTTTCGGGCGTGCGGCACTCCTGATAGATGCGGGCGATGCGCATCTCAAAGTCAATGCCGCTGCCGATAGCGCCCAGCACTTCATCCGAAGCGCCAAAAACACCGTCGAAAAGCCGGAATTTCTCGTCGAGCAGCTCATACACCCGTTGGTCGGCGGCGTTGGCTACGTTCAGGAAATTGACCACCACCACATCGTGTTTTTGGCCGTAGCGGTGGCAGCGGCCAATGCGTTGTTCGATGCGCTGCGGGTTCCAGGGCAGGTCGTAGTTCACCACCAGCGAGCAGAATTGCAGGTTGATGCCTTCGGCGGCGGCTTCGGTCGCAATCATAATGGTGGCTTCTTCCCGGAAATAGTCTACCAGCGCGGCGCGTTTGTCGGCGGTAGGCGAGCCGGTAATGCGATCGGTGCCTTTGTGGCGCTTCAGCCAATCGCGGTAGATGCGAGCCGATTCTGCGTCGGTATTGGAGCCGTTGAACAGCATCACTTTTCCCGGATAGCCCACACCCGGCGTGTTGAGCATGTTGAGCAGAAATTCCTGTGTGCGCCGGCTTTCGGTGAAGATGATGGCTTTCCGGGCGGCGCCCAGTTCAGCCAGCTTTTCAAAGCCTTTGCCGAGCGCGGTGAAAAGGCGCTCGGCTTTTGTGTTTCGGGTAATGGAGCCGGCCAGCCGGTGAAATCCTTCCAACTCTGCCAGCTCGGCTTTTATCGCTTCTATCTGCGCTTCCGATAAAATTTCCGGAAAATCGTCCGCGGTTTCTGCTTCTTCCCATTCTTCTTCATAACCTTCTACATCGCCCAACTGCGCGCGCAGGTCGTCGGTAACGGATTGCGAAGCCAGGCGTTTTCGCAGGCGTTGAATCAGGGTTTCGAAAGTGCCCGTGATAGCGAACGTGGAAGAAGCCAGCAGCTTGCGCAGAATCAGCGTCATCAGTTGCCGCTGCCGGGCCGGTAGTGCGTAAAGGTGTGGCCGTTGCAGGTAGCTGGTTACCTGCTCATACAGGTCCTGCTCCGGCTCGGAAGGCTCGAATTCTTCTACAATGGCGCGGCGGCTGGTAAAGTTGATATAGTGCTGCACCTGCCGGCGCAGCGTGCGGTGGCAGATGGATTGCAGTCGCTCCCGCAATGCGCCAAAGTCGCCGCTGTCAGAAAGGCGCGAAAACTGCGTCTTAAAGCTTTTGAGATCGCCAAATACATACGCATCAATGATGCTCACCAGGCCGTAGAGTTCCAGAATGGAGTTTTGGAGCGGCGTTGCCGTCAGCAACACTTTTTTCCGGCCTTCCAGCGCGGTTTTGATGGCGTTGCTGGTGCGGTTGCCGGTCTTGTAAACATTGCGCAGCCGGTGGGCCTCGTCTAGGGTAACCAAATCCCAGGGAACGCGTTTTAGATAAGCTTCTTTGGCGCGGGCAAACTGGTAAGAGCAGATCACAATGGCCGGCGCATCGGGCGCAAAAGGATTTTTGTGTCCTTCCTTAATTGCCTGATTGAAAGACTTTGCTTCCAGGATAAGGGAAGGCAGAAAAAACTTATCGGCCAGCTCCTGGCTCCATTGTTTCCGGAGATTGGCCGGCGCGATGATGAGCAGGCGGCGCTGGCGGGAGGCCCAGTGCTGCGAGAGCAAAATACCCGCTTCGATGGTCTTGCCGAGGCCTACTTCATCCGCCAGCAGCGCACCTTTGGAAAGTGGCGACTGAAAAGCAAAAAGGGCAGCGTCAATCTGATGCGGGTTGAGGTCCACCTGCGCATCCTGAAGCGAAGCGGTGAGTTTATTCAGGTCTTTGGAAGCGCGTTGCAGGGTAAGTTCGTGGGCGAGGTATTTTAAGTGGTAAGCTGTGAGGTGCATAAAATAAAAAGTAACGCACAAAGTATAGAGACCCTCAAAAATAAGCCGGCGGCAGGGAGCAGAAATGCGCCTTATAGAAGCAAAAAACCCAGAAGCGGTTTCTTAAACACACTTCTGGGTATTGCATTTCCGGAAAATTAAGGCCCTTTACCCCAGCTTCCAGCCCGGACGCTCAAAGTGGCAGGTATAGCCGTAAGGATTTTTCTGCAGATAATCCTGGTGCTCTTCTTCGGCCTCCCAGAAATCGCCGGCGGGGGCTACTTCCGTAACCACTTTGCCGGGCCATTTTCCGGAAGCATTCATGTCCGCAATCAGCTTTTCGGCGGTTTCGCGCTGCGCTTCGTTGGCATAGAAGATAGCCGAGCGATAAGAGGTGCCGCGATCGTTGCCCTGCCGGTTGGGGGTCGTCGGGTCGTGAATCATGAAGAAATATTCCAGCAACTTGCGGTAGGACATCACCGAAGGGTCAAATTCAATTTTGATGCCTTCGGCGTGCGTTCCGTGGTTGCGATAGGTGGCGTTGGGGACCTCGCCGCCCGTGTAGCCTACCACAGTAGATAAAACGCCGGGTTGCTTGCGCAGGAGTTCTTCGACACCCCAGAAGCAGCCGCCGGCCAGGA
>DDEO01000110.1 GCA_002336725.1 Bacteroidetes bacterium UBA1952
TTGATCCGGGAGATACACGCTTCCTCGAAGACGACGTGGAAGAGAAAATTGACTTTGCAGAGGAAAATGACTTCATCTACGACAAGAAATTTGTGGAAGATGCAGGCGATTCTGAGAAGTTCAAGCCCGGCATGATCGTAACGCTGCGCGAGATCCGCGAAGAAAACTCGCTGCTCAAGCGCGCCGACAAACGCCCGGTGGCGTTCCGCGATGCCCATCCGGCAACGTCGCAGCCGCTGCTGCTCGGTATCACCAAAGCGTCGCTCTCGACCCGCTCGTGGGTATCTGCCGCTTCGTTCCAAGAGACGACCAAGGTGCTGTCGCAGGCCGCCATCAACGGCAAGGCCGACTACCTGCAGGGCCTCAAGGAGAACGTAATTACCGGAAATCTTATCCCCGCCGGTACGGGCTCCCGCGATTTCGAAAACCTGGTCGTAGGTTCTAAAGAAGACTTCGACCTGCTGCTCTCCAACCGCGAGGTGCTGACGTTCGACGAAGACGAGTAAGCCGTTTTAAGCGGTATCAAATCAGAAAGCCATTTCCGGAAATTTCCGGAAATGGCTTTCTTGTTTTGGGGGGCGCGCCTTCCGCGATTTCCGGAAAAACGGCTGTGGAACGTTGTGGGTGCGCTGCGTCCCGTATCCGCGCAAAAGCAGATGCGTATTATGCCGTATATTTGAGAAGAAAGAAAATGACTTATGCAGGCGCGCTATCTGAACCCCTATACCGATTTTGGCTTCAAGAAAATCTTCGGCGAAGAGGCCGGCAAACCGCTGTTGATAGATTTCCTGAACGCCCTTCTGCCCGAGCAAAGCAAAATCATTGACCTGCGCTTTAAAAACACCGAACAACTGGGCCTCACGGATATTGAACGCAAAGCCATTTACGACATCTATTGCGAGAATGACCGGGGCGAGAAGTTCATCGTGGAACTGCAAAAGGCAAAGCAAACCTATTTCAAAGAACGTACCGTTTATTATTCCACTTTTCCCATTCGCGAGCAGGCAGAAAGAGGCAGTTGGGATTTCAATCTGAAAGCCGTTTACTGCATTGGCATTCTGGATTTCAATTTCGAAGATGCCGGTGAGTCATTAGCTGAGAAAGAAGCCTTCCTGCACACCATAAAGCTTACCAATCAGTACGGGCGGGTTTTCTACGACAAGCTGACCTATCTGTACCTGGAAATGCCGAACTTTATCAAAAGCGAAGGCGAGCTGGAGAACCGATTAGACCAGTGGCTTTATTTCCTCAAAAACCTTCAAAATTTCTCTGATATGCCGACGATCTTCAAAGACGATGTGCTGGAACAGGCTTTTGAAAAAGCAGAACTGGCCAATATGGGGGCCGCTGAACGTGATAAATACGAGGCGAGCCTGAAAGTCTATCGCGACCTCAAAAACGTGATAGATACCGCCTTTGATGACGGTATCGAGAAAGGTATCGAGAAAGGCATTCTGGAAGGCGAGCGCAAGACCGCAAAGCGGCTTAAAAAGCTCGGTGTATCTGTCGAAATTATTATGCAGGCAACCGGCCTGTCGGCAGAAGAAATTCAGAAATTATAGCTGCCGGGTTTGGGCGTTCCTTTGAAGAAATTCGTCTGCACGGCCGTCGGTATTTCCGGAAATTTTCTGCTCCCGACAAATCCAATAGCCCTCCGCGAAACGAGCCGCTACTTTGCCCAGATATTGTATTTCAGGATGCACCAGATGGCACGAAAACCGTCTTTCCAGCCGATTTTCTTGCCTTCTTCATAGGTGCGGCCATAGTAGGAAATGCCTACTTCATAAATCCGCACCTTGGGCACACGGCTGATTTTGGCCGTTACTTCCGGCTCAAAGCCAAAGCGTTTTTCTTTTAATTTCAATCCCTGCACCAGGTCGCGGCGAAACAGCTTGTAGCAGGTTTCCATGTCCGTGAGGTTTAGGTTGGTGAGCATATTGCTCAGGCTCGTGAGCCAGCGGTTGCCGATGGAATGCCAGAAAAACAATACCCGGTGCGGATTGCCGCCCATAAAGCGCGATCCATACACCACATCAGCAAAGCCATCCACAATGGGTTTGAGCAACAGATTGTATTCCTGCGGGTCGTACTCCAGGTCGGCATCCTGAATGATGATATAATCGCCCGTGGCCTCGCGAATGCCGGTATGCAGCGCCGCGCCTTTGCCCTGATTCACCTCGTGTTTGCGGTATTGAATGCCCAGTTCGGGGTAGGCGGCGGCGTAGTTCAGGATGGCCTCTTCGGTATTGTCTTTAGAGCAATCGTTGACAATAATAACCTCTTTGCGGAAACCGCCGATTAGTTCCACAGCCCGCAGGCGGTCCAGAATCCGGTGAATGGTCGGGCCTTCGTTGTAGGCGGGAATGACGATGGAAAGAACCATGAAAACGGGTGCGCTAGAGCAATTTTAAGAAAAGGAAAAATCCGGGAATCCAATAAAATAAAAAGCAAATCCTGCAAAAGGCACGCGAAGGTAAAAGATTGTTGGCAGCCATCGGAAAACACCCGCCGGAACCGCCGCTTTTCAGGGCGTTATTATTATAAGATTTTAACCAAGCTGATGAAAACGACAAGGTAATTTTGCGGACTTTTTTCCCCATGCGCCGGATTTTCTACGCTCTGATTTCCCTTTTTTGCTTTTCCCAACTGCCTTCTGCCCTTGCGCAGAGCAGCGCCGACAGCTTCCGCGTGGTAACCTGGAACCTGGAATGGTGGGGTAGCGGCTCGCCACACAATACCGGTCGGCAGGTTTCTAAAACCCAGACACTCTTAGAAACGATAAATGCCGATTTTTATGGTTTTCAGGAGATTGTGAATGTAGATTCCTTTCAGAATATGGTGGCCCGTCTGCCCAACGGCCCGTGGGAAAGCATTGTCTCGTCCTATGCCTCCCTTGCGCCTACGCCTTCAAACTTCAATTACGAGCGGGCGCAAAAGCTGGGCTTTCTCTACCGCCCGTCGCAGTTCCGGAATGTGCGCTCCCGTGCTTTTCTGAGTGGCCATCCTTATGCCTATGGCGATTTTGCTTCCGGGCGCTATCCGATGCTGGTAGAAGGCGAATTGCGGTGTAGCAATAATAGCTGGCAGCCCATGAGCTTCATCGTGCTGCACGCCAAAGCTATGACCGATAACAGCTCCTGCAACCGGCGCGAAGAAGGCGCTTATATCCTGAAAGACACCCTGGACCGGAAATTTTCCGGAAAAGAATTCCTGATTCTGGGCGATTTCAACGACGATCTGGATACCAGCATTTGTGGAGACCGGCGCTTCGGGGCTTACCGTGATTTTGTTCGCGATTCGGTGGGGCCGGATTCCTATCAATGTCTTACGCTTCCCATCAGCCTTGCCGGCGAGCGCAGCAGCGATGCCTATCCCAGCCTGATCGACCATTTTATTGCCTCGCGGCCACTGGCCCGCTACTACATAAACGGCAGCGCCCGGTCGTTGCGCAGTCTCGCCAATGCCACCGTCAGCAGCTATTCCAAAGACATTTCCGACCACTATCCGGTGCAAGCTACTTTTTACCGGCCAGCAAGCGCCCTGTTGATAGAAAGCGTTTCCCCGACGGCTGCCTGTTCTTTGTTCCCCAACCCGGTGCAGTCGCAGTTGCAGGTAAACGGCCTGCAAGATGCTGCCGCTTATCAGGTGATTGACTTGCTGGGCCGGGTATTGCAGGTAGGCGTGCTCGATCCTTTTAACCCAATGCTACCGGTAAGCAGCCTGCCTTCCGGAACGTATTTGCTTCAGCTCAACCAGAAGAATGGGCCTGCGCAGTGGCTGCGTTTTGTGAAGCAATAAAAAAACTCCACACAAAATGCAGTGGCGTTGGCTT
This sequence comes from Bacteroidetes bacterium UBA1952, assembly GCA_002336725.1. Taxonomy (GTDB): domain Bacteria; phylum Bacteroidota; class Bacteroidia; order Chitinophagales; family Chitinophagaceae; genus UBA1952. The sequence continues at coordinate 3,833 of DDEO01000110.1, forward strand.
TCGCGCCCGTCGCCGGCATTTCGTTTGCCGTGCCCTTTCCGCGAAGGGCGTTGCCCATCGCTGGCCGATGACGCGAGGGGCGTTGCCACCTCGCTGGCCGATGATGCCCTTTCAGGGCTTAGGGCAGCGATGGTATATAGCCTATGCGCGTTTGGTATAAGAAAGCCGGATTCCACACGATTGCGGAATCCGGCTTTTTGAATTTTGGATCCGGGGATTAAATCCCGGATTATTATCCTTGCTTCGCTGCTTCTAAGTGCTTCTCAAAAAGCGCGAAAGTTTCGCGGGCCGCAGAAAGCACTTCTTCCTGCGTGCCGGGGTTGGCCTCGCCAAAAGCATTGAGTGCGCCGATAAACTTGCCCCACATCATGCGGGTTTGTTCGCCGTAGCTGTCGAAGTAGCGAGTGTGGTGCAGATCCTGCGGCAGGTTTTTGCGCACGATACCACCTACAATCTGTCCGCCCATTGTGGAGCCTTCCAGCACATAAAGTGCGCCAAAAGCCTGAGCAGCGGTGTTAATTACTGGTAGTTCGGCGGCCAGGTTTTGCGTGCAGTCATGAGAACCCAGCGCCTGCAGGTCGTTGGACATATGGCCCATCGTGCGGCGCGAAGCCTGATCGGGCAGGTGGCTCGTATCTATTTTCCGGAAAACGGCATCTTCTACCGGCTTCAGGTAGGTGTACATCGCGCAGAGCAGGCGGGTGTAGGAGTCCTTGTCGCGGGCCGATTTCAGGAGCGGCATCATCGCTTTTTCGGTGGCGGCGTGTTCGCTTTTGGTTTCTTCGCGCAGTTGTTCTGCCAGCGTCATCGTTGCATTCATGGCTCTTAAAATAAAAAGTGTTTTCTGAGTTCGCGAAGATAGCCCCGTAAAAATCGCACAGGTCTAAAAGGGGTGCTAACATTGCGGTTATGAAACCGCTTCTGGAGTGCATTCCCAATTTCAGCGAAGGCCGCAACCCCGAAACCATTGCCGCGCTGGCGCAGGCTATTGAGTCGGTGCCTGGTGTGGCGCTTTTGCATCAGGACGTGAGCGCCGGTGCCAACCGCACGGTGATGACCTTCGCCGGGCAGCCCGAAGCCGTTATCGAAGCTGCTTATCGCGCCCTGAAAACCGCTGCCCAACGGATTGATATGCGCAGGCAGGCCGGTGTGCATCCGCGCATCGGCGCTACGGATGTGTGTCCGTTTGTACCGCTGGCTGGGATAGAAGTAAGCGAAGCCGTTGCGCTGGTAGATGCGCTGGCCGAGCGGGTGGGGAAGGAGCTGCATATTCCGGTATTTCTCTATGAAGAAAACGCCACACAGCTACACCGCAAAACGCTGCCGCAAATCCGGCGCGGCGAATATGAAGGGCTGGCGGAAAAAATAAAAGACCCGCGCTGGAAACCCGACTACGGCCCGCAAACCTTCAACGCTGCCACCGGGGCCACCGTGTTGGGCGTGCGGAAATTGCTGGTCGCTTTTAATATTTCGCTGAAAGGAATCGGGTTGGAAGCCGTCCGCGAAATGGCCGTCCGACTGCGCGAAACGGGTGCAAGTGGCCGGCAGTTGCAGGAAGGCGAAGCGCCGCGTGGGCTGCTGCCTGCCGTCCGCGTCATTGGCTGGTATCAGCCCGACTACGACACGGCGCAGCTTTCGATGAATCTGCTGGATTATCACATTACCCCACCACTGACGGCTTTTCTGGCCGCCGAAGCACTAACCCGCGAATATGGCGGCGAAATCATTGGCTCTGAATTGATTGGCCTGATGCCGGAAGCGTGTTTGCTGGAAGCAGGCCGGTATTTTATTTCCGGAAATAAGGGTGAAATTTCCGGAAATAAGGGTGAAATTTCCGGAAATAAGGGCGGTTTTTCGCTTCAGGAAGCCGGTATCCGACAGTTGAAGTTAGACGGGCAGCGCCCTTTCCTTCCCGATGCGCAGATTCTGGAATACCGGCTGCGGGAAGCAGGGCTGCTGGATTCGCCGTTTGATGGGATTGAAGCCTAAAGGCATCACCCTTTTAAGCTTTTCCGGAATACTGGCCCGTTCCTTGCTGGAGTCGGCGATATTATAAGGCTTCAGGACTTCTCTTTGTGGAACTGGCAATCCCGTCTGGCTCGGCGTAGTTGGCCGCCGCGTTTTTGTTGATACTGTCCAGAATTTGCCGGACATCGAGCCGCTTGGATTTGACCGTGATGCCTGTGATTTCCTGGTCTCCAATCTGTGCAGTTGCGGATAGGGATAGCAGGGAAAGAAAAAAGCAGAGGATGCGTTTCATGGGTGCTGTGGGGGAAGGTTTCTGTTCTACAAATATGGCTTGGAAGGGGATTTAACAAAAAATGGCTAAATGATTTTTGCAGGTTTTTTTTGGAAAGGCGGGTGCGTCCGCGTTCTTGACGGGCTTCTTCCGGAACTTACGCGGAGAGCCAACCCTAGGCTCTAATTGCCACGTCCTTTAGGGCGTGGTCGAGGGCTTGGCTCTTCTTAGCGAAGGCCTTCAGGCCTTTAGCGAATGCAGATGCCTGTTTAGGCGAGAGGTTTCGACCCATTAGTAAAAGGCCTAAAGGCCTCTGGAAAATAGGGGTGTCTCTTTCCCCCGCCCTAAAGGGCGGGGCAATTAGCCTAAAGGGCGGGGCAATTAGCCTAAAGGGGCTTCCGTTCGCCTTTGGCGGTCCAACAGCGCAGCATCCAACGCGCAGCATCCAAGCCGAAGGCTCCAACAACCCAAAGGGCTTCCAACGCGCAGCATCCAACAGCGCAGCGTCCAACCATACGAAGTGTGTACCTTGCCGCCTGCTATGAGCCGCAACGCCCTCTACCATGCCTTTAGCCTCGTGCGCATCCTGCTCTATCCGCTGGCGCTGCTCTATGGCGCGGTGGTGTGGCTGCGCAACCGGCTCTATAAAAGCGGCTTTTTCTCCTCGGTGTCGTTCAGCGTGCCGGTGATTGTGGTGGGCAACCTCTCGGTGGGCGGCACGGGCAAAACGCCGCACGTGGAATATCTCATTCGCCTGCTTAAAGACCATTATCGCGTGGCGACTATGAGCCGGGGCTACAAGCGCCATACACAGGGCTTTCTGCTGGCCGATGAAAACACCAACGCCCTGCGTATCGGCGACGAACCGATGCAATATCATCTGGCATTTCCGGAAATTGCCGTGAGCGTGGCCGAAGAGCGCATGACCGGCATCCCGGCATTGCTGCAAAAGCGCCCCGATGTAGAAGTGGTTTTGCTGGACGATGCCTTTCAGCACCGCAGTGTGAAGCCCGGAATGGCCATTTTGATAACCGATTACGCCAAGCCCTTTTACGAAGATTATATCCTGCCCTATGGCACGCTGCGCGAAAGCCGAAAGGCCTACGAGCGGGCGCACCTCATCATTGTTTCAAAATGTCCGCCCAATCTTTCGGCGGCGGCGGCAGAAGCGATGCGGCAGAAAATCAATCCGCTGCCGCATCAGCAGGTCTTGTTTTCGACCATTCAATATGGCGAAACCTACGACCTTTTTTCCGGAAATCCGGTGTCTTTAAACGGCAAAAATGCCCTCGTGGTGGCCGGCATTGCCAAGCCTGTGCCGTTGGAAGCCTACGTTGCTTCGCTGGCGCAAAACACCCATTTGCTTTCCTATCCCGACCATCATTATTTTGTTTCCAAAGACCTCGATGAGATAGAAAGCACACTTCGCGGCTGGGATATTCCGGAAAAAATCATTGTTACGACTCAAAAAGACGCGGCCCGCCTGTTGCTACACCGCGAGCGGCTGGCGCACGACGGCTGGCAGATAGCAGTGCTGCCTATTCGGGTGCAGTTTTTGTTTGACGACGCTGCGATTTTTGACGAAAAAATCCTTTCGTATGTCGCTGCCGAGGTGGCCGAAAACCGCGCCCTTTTTGGCCTGTCTGCGCCTTCGCCCGAAGCACCTTCGCCGGATTATTATCCGTAAAAAAACAACAGCCGGAATCCGAAAAAAAATCGGACACATGGTTTGCATATTCATAAAAAAGGTTTTACTATTGTTGCCATTCTACAAACGCATTTCATGAAACGAATTTTACCGCTCCTCGTTGCCTGCTGCGCAACTGCCGCCACGGTATCTGCCCAAAATATCACCATTACCAGCGCCGATATGCCTGTTTCGGGAGATACCCTGCGCTGGAGCGCCACCGGCATTGATTCTTCGCGCACCTCGGTAGCTCGTTATCTGCCGACCGACACGGCCAACTACAACTGGGATTTCTCCTGGCTTCGGCCTGCTCGTCAGGGCGTAGATACTTACAAACGCGCCATGACCGTGAGTCCGCTCTATGCTATCATTTCCCCAACTGCTTACGGCTATAAAGTGGCCGATTCTTTTTCGCTGCCCATCCCCGGCGTACCGCTGAGTATCAAAAATGCCTATACCTTTTTCAACATAAAAAACAACCCTTCGCGTTTTGTAGCCGAGGGTTATGGCGCTCAAATCGCGGGCATTCCCACACCGGCGGCCTATTCCAACGAAGACGAAATTTACTATCTGCCGCTTGTTGCAGGCAAGCGCGACAGCTCCACTTACAAGTTTGAGTTTTCCATTCCCGGCCTCGGCAAACTCGTCCGGCAGGGAACGCGTATTACGGAGGTTGATGGCAGCGGAAACATCACCACGCCTTTCATCAGCAATGCCGCCTGCCTGCGCGTTAAATCGGAGGTCTATGGCACCGATTCGCTCGTGGCACAGGGCATTTCGCTGCCCATCCCGCACAACACCATCGAGTATAAATGGCTGGCCAAAACGCACCATTATCCGCTGCTGTGGGTAACGACCAACAAGGTTGGCACTACGCAGGTGGTGCAAAACGTTACCTATCGCGATATGTACCGGCCCAATCTTGGTGTGGCTTCACCGGCTGTGGCGCTTCAGCGCGTGGATGTGTATGTAGATGCCGCCGCCCGTAGTCTCCGGCTGTTTTTGCCCGCCGGCTGGCAGCGCAATACGGTGGAGGTTTTTGATGTAAACGGCCGCGTGGTGTTGAAGGCGACTGACGCTACTGAAGTGGACGGCAGCACACTCGCCGGCGGAACGTACCTGCTGCGCATTACCTCGCCGCAAGGAGTGGGGTATGCGAAGGCGGTTTTGTAGCGTTTTTTTCCGGAAAATCCCCCTTTAAAAGGCGGCTCTGTTTTTACCGGGCCGCCTTTTTAGGCTTTGCTGATGGGGGAAGTGTATGGCCAAGGGAGCGGGCGCAAGACCTGCGCTTTCCCTCTGCGTCTCTGCGAGATTTTGATGGAAATATGCTTTTTACAGCAGCGACCTTTTCTCTGCGTCTCTGCGAGATTTGAGATAGAAATGTACTTTCAGCAGCCGCTTTCCCTCTGCGTCTCTGCGTCTCTGCGAGATTTTGATGGAAATATGCTTTTTACAGCAGCGACCTTTTCGCTGCGTCTCTGCGAGATTTGAGATAGAAATGCCTTATGCTAAACGGACAGCTAAAATGAACACCACAATTCGGCTCTCCGCTCTCCGCTGTGTCCCAACCGCAGGGGCGTGGGAGCGGGGCCAAGAGAACCGACCGCTTCACCTTAACTGACCACTAATCTTCAAGTTCAAATTTTATGGAGTTGCGAACGGCACCAATTGGTTCATTCGCTTGCTGAAATGCACCCAAAATCACGTCGTATTATTATTCGGAATTTAATAAACAACCATGGGACTTCCGCCTTCGTCGCCAGTGAAAATAAAAGCTGCCCTTCGCAGAGCAGCTTTTATTCTTCGTTAATAAACGCTTGCGAAGATGCTATTTCTTAAAACCATTCCAGGTATAAGTTACGCCATCGCGATTTTCAATAATAAATTCGTTGCTCGTCAGGGTGTGAATGTAAGAAGTATCAGAACCAAAACTACTGGTGGTTATCAGGGCTTGCTCGTTATTGAAAAACTTCCAGCTAAACGGAAGTGAAATACCCTGAGCGGTGGCGCTGCCGGTTCCGTCTCCTTTAAATACAATCGAACCTGTATCCGTTGTGGGGACGCGCTCGTCGGCATCCAGTACTTTGTTGCCGTTTTTATCGTTTGCCGTAAAAGAAGGTTTCCAGGTGCCTTGAATGAGCTGACTGCGGGAAGGAGTGGAATTGGAATCTTTCTTACAGGCAACACCAGCGAGAGTGGCAACGGCAGCTACGAAAAGGAGTGTCTTTTTCATGTGGTTTAAAAATTAGAAATGCAAAAGTAAGCAATATTGAAGTCTGCTCCCAACTGTGTACAAAAGATACAAACAGGGGCTTTTTTGCAGCGGCCTGCTGTCTCTGGGTGGCCTATAAAACAGCCGGTCGCGGGACCGAAACGTCTTCTTTACCTCTGCACCCAAATCCCTACATCTTCTGTGGTACCAACACCAAAATTGAGCTGAACAAAAAAACATGACCATCTCACTCAAGACGGCCAGCGATATGCAGATCAAACAGGCCGAAGACATCATCCTCACCAAATCTATGCGGCAAGGCATCGAGGCCAATGCCTTTGATTTCTCTAAAGAAGCAGATCCTTCCGGAAAAGTAATCCGCAAAACCATCGCGGTGAAAAATGGCCTCAACAAAGACGACGCGAAGAAAATCGTGAAAATCATTGAAGACAGCGGCCTTAAGGTGCAGCCCGCCATCAGTGGATGTTCCGCAAAGAGGTGCCGGACGAGTACATTGTGCATATCCGCAAGGAAGACCGGAGTGGGCTGGGCGACGACGGTTTTTCGGTCGTGAATGAAATGGACGTCCGTCCCTATCCGCCCACCGAGCGCCACGAAATGTTTTACAAAGCCTTTGCGGATATTAAAGTCGGCGAGGCCTTTGAATTTATCAACGACCACGACCCCAAGCCATTGTATTACCAGATGGAAGCCGAGAGCAAGGAGCCGTTTCGCTGGGAATACTTAGAGAAAGGCCCCGATGCCTGGAAGGTGCGGGTGGTGAAGGTGAAGGGGTGAGGAAAGGGGATTTGCGGTCAATGAATATAAGCGCCGAACAGGTGGTAAAAACCTATAAGGTTTTGGAAACCTTATAGGTTTAGATATGACAAAAGAAGGAGACGTGCTGCAAACGCACGAACACACTACCGCGCGAGGCTGGGCGGCAGGCTTGCGCTAATTTCCGGAAATCAGAAGAGCGGGGTTGGTTAAGAACCTGCGGCGAAGGCGGGGGATATACTATTGTGTCGTCGCCTTATGCTATAATGCTGAGATTATCAATGCGGTCAAAATGCTTCTTATTCAGTGTTGCGAATGGAAGATTATTGGCTATTGCTGTCGCCGCTATAAACAAGTCAGCCGTCTCAATGAGTTTGCGTTTTCTTTTAAGCTCTCTATTTATGTCAACAGCTGCTTTAGCTACTGATTTGTCGAAAGGTAAAATCTCGGTCTTTTGAAGAAAATTATCCCAAAAGTCCACTTGCCCCAGTAAAGCTCCGGTATAAATTTCGTACTCTGTAACAGCAGAAATGCAATACGTGTAGCCTTGTCTTACCAGAGAAAGTAAAACGGAATTGTTTTTATCTGTCTTGCGAAACAAGTCTATGAGAATAGAGGTGTCAACCAGAATTATTTTGTCCGCCATTGGTTAATAGCTTTTCTGGTTTTCGCAATCTCATCAAGCTGTTTTTTTGTGAACGTTGGAGCCGTTAGCAAAAATGCCTCAAGGTCGGAATTTTCCTTATCAGCTGCTTTCTCACTGTCAACCGCTTGTTTAAGTTCTTGCCACTGTGTCGCCGGAAGGCGCTTAGCTATCTGAACCAACTGGTCAAACCCTATGTTTACCTGTACTTGCATGGTATCAAAATTAAGAAATTTTGCCAAATAGAAGGCGTTTGGAAAGGCGATATACAACCTACCAATCTCCGGCACCCGGTTCGGTGCAATTTCAGCAATAGGCATTAGTCCACAAAAAATGTTTCCATTATAAGCTGCGTCAGGGAAGCCTTATGACAGAAGAAGGAGACGTGCTGCAAACGCACAAGCACACTGCTGCGCAGGGCTGGACAGCTTGCTTGCGCGAGCAGGGGCAGTATCAAGGGATAATTTCCGGAAAGCAGAAGAGCGGGGTTGGTTAAGAACCCTCGCCGACTACAAACGAGCTACGGCAAACAGGGGCAGTTTTTGTTCGTTTACAGCGTTACAGATAAATTGAGTCGTCCGCCCAACCCCTTCTCCACAATCTTCTGCAAGGTAGAAATGCGCACTTCCTTCACGTCGTTTTCAATCTTGGAAATGTACGCTTTGTTTGTTCCGCAACGCTCGGCAAGCTGTTCTTGCGTAAGCCCTTTTTTCAGCCGGGCTTCATGCAACAACGCGCCGAGTTTGAAGGCTTCAAAACCTTTTTCCAGTTTATCGCGCTTCGGTGTGCCGCGCTTTCCGTAGTGTTCTTCTTTGAACGCCTCAAGAGTTTTTATTTTGGGCTGCTTTGCTTGCATGATAGGCTGCTTTTAGTTTTTCTGCTTTTTGAATTTCAGACTTTGGGATCTTCTGCGTCTTTTTTTGAAAGCCATTGAGTAGTACAACAAGCTTGCCCTCATCAAAGAAGCAGAAGATGCGAAAGATGTCTGAGCCTTGCTGCACGCGGATTTCGTAAAGTCCATCTGTCCCCTCCAGATGCTTCAGGTACATCTCTGGGATTACTTCCATTTGCTCAATAAGGTCGAATGTCCAAACGATTTTATCGCGTACTTTCTGGCGTTGCCTAAGGAAGAAATCGTTGAAATAATCTTCGTAGAAGATGATGTCGCGTTTCTTATCCGGCATTGGACAAAGGTACAGAAGTTGCGCTAAAGGGCAACAGTCCTATGGTGTCATTATTACTCCGCAATAAATCATGTACCGCTTTCAATCTTTTTCTCAAGCTCACCCATAGCCAAGTCCCGGTAGTCTGTTTGAGCCCGGTAGGTCTTTGAAAATAGTCGCCCATGGTATCGCCAGTCATGAAAAACAACCGTTGAGACCTGCTTGTAGATATTCCAATCAGTTGGAACAGAAATATTGAACTGCTTTACGAAATTATTATAAAAAATAACTGTGTCCAGCTCCACCATCCCCAAAGTCTGCTCAATCGGGCTGCTCTGGATAAGCCTAAAGTCATATGAGCCAACTTTCTGGTGAATTCAGCCATCTGATGTTTGCCGCTGTCATCATTGATTTAAAAAATTACCGCCAACGGTTTCCAGCTTGGCGAAGAAGCGAATTTTTAGCACAAATGTTCAATAAGTAGGTCATCCAAATTAGTTTAGACTATCGCTCGGATGGCGGCCTGCGTAAATAAAGGCCTCGTTCCTTCTAACGAGAATTTTATTCCCTAAACTAATTTCCCGGAGCTACTTAGGGTACTTAGAAGAACGAATGTTGAACCTTGCACAAATGTCCAATTGAAGTTGTTCAGCCCCGCTTTTGGCAATACCTTGTT
>DDEO01000206.1 GCA_002336725.1 Bacteroidetes bacterium UBA1952
AGTATCAAGACAAAAGACGAAAGTATCAAGACACAAGTATCAAGACGAAAGTAGAAAGACAAAAGGCAGGATTCCGGAATTGGTTGGGACGGAATTGCTTTTGATAGAGCGGCTGCAAAGGTGGGTTTTTATCCGCCAAAATTAAAAAGGCTGGTTTTTGTCTCCCCTGCGTTTTGTAGAGACAAGGCATGCCTTGTCTCTACGGCACACCCTGCCGTGTGGTCTCTACGGCACACCCTGCCGTGTGGTATCTACGGCACACCATCCGGCGCGCCATGCCGCGTGCAGGCCGTTTCTCCGACACAAAAATGTCGGTGTAGCTTTTCAAGGCCACACCGACATTTTTTCGGAAAATTTCCGGAAATTTCAAGCACGATTACTGCACTGAAAGCTTCTGGAAGGAAGCCTGTCCGGCGGCATTTTGCACCCGCACCAAGTAAATGCCTTTCGCCCAGTCGGCGGTGTTGATGGTGAGGTCTGTCTGGCCCCGGAGTGCCTGCTGGAAGATCATTTTTCCGGAAATATCGGTGATCAAAACCGTTGCTTCTGCGCCGGCGTTTTCCGGAATTTCCAGGCGGGTAGCGCCGGTAGCCGGGTTGGGAACGAGGCGGAAACTGCCGGAAGCCGCTGCGTTCTGCACGCCTGCCGGTGCCGGGATGCGATAGGTTCCGGCAATTACCTGATCGATCTGGCCATTGATATTGGTTGTTGTGTAGCTCAGCGTCAGGACCGGAAAGCGGCTGCCGGCCTCAAACCACTCGTAGTTTATGGTGTAAATTTCCGCTACCGTCTGAATAACAGCTATTGCCTTAAAGCTGGTATTAGAACGTACCTGAAGCACATTCTGAAAAGTACCTGCCGGCGTGGTAATGGTTCCGTAGCCCACGCCTTTTACGGTGTCTTTGGCGGATGCCGTAAGCGGAATCGGGGCCATAGAACTGGTGGCGGTGCCGCTGGCAGCATCCGTAAATTGGGTGTTATAGGTCAGCGGATAGCGGTATAAATCCAAAGGATCGGTGAGCTTTGCCGTAAGCTGCGGGGTGCTTGTGCCGGTTGTCTGGAAAACGCTGCCAGACGCTTTGAAGTACTGATAGCTTGAGTCGGCTGCGGAGCCGGAAAGCAGGTTGGCATTGCCAAAAGAAGCACAGTTGGCCTGCGGCGTGCAGTTAAAATACGTTACGGTATCAAAACCTGCCTGAATGACATTGCTAAAATCCCAGTTTTGGTTGGCACCCACAGTTGGCATCGCCGGATTGGCGCTGGTGTCGCTGAAAGCCATATAATAGGCGTGGCCCGCCTGGGGCATATGCGTAGCCGCCGTAAGCGTAATCTGCGCCTGAGAAGCGCCAAATGTGCCGGTCAAAAGTGCGGCGAGGAGTAGGGATTTTTTCATAAGAAAGAATAATTGCAGGCAAGATAGGTTACAACATAGAAAAAGCTGCTCTTGAGAAGCAGCTTTTTCTATAAAAAAGAGAATCTTATTGCTATAAAACCGACAGCCGACTTTGCAGGCGTGTGCCGTTGGTGTGTTGAAGCTGAACAAAATACAGCCCTTTCACCCAATTGGCGGTGTTAATCGAAACCGATTCCTGTCCGTTGAGGGCTTGCTGATAAACAACCTTTCCCGCCAGATCGGTGATGATGGCCGTGGCCTGCGCGGTGCGGAAGGAGGTCGGTACGTCTATGCGAACCATGCCCGTGGTTGGGTTGGGCGAAAGCAGCAGCGCGGGGGCCGGGCCGGTGGCGGTGGTTACAGACTGCGGAACGAGAACGCGGTAGCTACCCGATGAGCCTGTTAGTTGTAGCTGGCCGTTGGCATCTTGCTGAACATCGAAATCAAGCTGCATAACCGGGTATCGATTGTTGGCCACAAACCACTCGAAGTGGTAGCTATAGCCCGTATCGGAGCCTTGGCCGGGCAAATCGATAATGGCGGTTTTGGCATATCGCAGCATCAGGGCGTTCTGAAAGGTTCCGGCAGGCGTGAGGAGCGTGCCGTATCCGGCGCCGCTCACCGAGTCTTTTCCGGAAAAAGTAAGGGGAATGCCCTGAAAGCTGAGCGTGCCGCTATAGGTCTCCTGATACGAGGAGTTATAGGTGAACCGAAAACGATAAATATCGACGGGATCCGTCAGGTGGAGCTGCGAATTGGCATCGCCCGAGCCGGTGGACTGGAAGACATTGTTGCCGGCCTTAAAGTAATCGAAATAGCCGTCGGCAGGGGAGCCGGAGAGCAGATTGGCGTTGTCAAAGGAAGCACAATCGGCCTGCGGAAGGCAGTTGAAATAAGACAGGGTATCCTGCCCGTTCACGATCACGTTGCTGTAATCCCAGGTCATGTTGGCACCGCCCGCCGGCAACTGAAAACTTGTCGCCGTGTCGCCAAAGGCCATGGAGTAAACGGTGTCGGCCTGGGGCATATGCGTGGCCGCCGTCAGGGTGATTTGTGCCTGGGCGGTGCCGGCAGCGGCTGCCAGCAGAAGCGCAGCAAAGAGGAAGGTTTTTTTCATAAAAAACAGAGATGAAAAGGAAGTTTAAAAAAGAGGTTCAAAACCACACGCAAACTGGAAGTTTTTATCCAACAGCCCCCAGCGAAAGCACTTTCCGGGCTTCTTCATGAACAATCTGAAGCGCGACCTCGGTCGGCAGTTCGCCCGGCTCGCTCAGCACGGCTTCCACGAGGCGGCGATTGAGGTCGGCGGCGGTGGCTTCGGGCTTCAGGGTTCCGGCCAGTTGGTTGATCATGTTGAGTTCCTGCTCCTTCACACCCCGAACGGTTTCCCAAACCTGGCGGCTCACGTATATCTGCTGGCTGATATTGTGTTCCCATTCCGTTTGAATGGTCAGGTTCATGGCGGCGGCAAACTCGGCAGCGTTCATGCCGGTTGCGTAGGTGCGGGCCGTCAGGTTGCGCGGATGGATGCGCTCCAGGTAGAGCGTGAGGCGCTCGTAGGCTTGCAGGCGCAGCCGGTGGCTTACGTCCTGTGTCTCGCGCAGCAGGGCAATTTGCTTGCGCTGGGTGTCGGAAATCAGAAATTTATTGACTACCAGATAGCTCGTCAATAGCACCACAATTGCCGGCAGGGTGTATTTGAGGATTTCTAAAAGCGTCGCGATAACAGGATTCATACGGAGCGCGAAAATAGGTCGTCTGCGTCTATTGAAAGTCCGCTTTCTGAGGCGCGAAAGGCTGGCTCGTCGGGGGGGTGGTATCGTTTTTTTAAATCCTGATTCGTCTGCTTCCAATTCCCCGTTTATGCTTGCCACCGACCAACACGCCGCGATTCTCAACGACCTTATCCGGATCAACAACGACCGTATTGCCGGATATGAAACGGCCCTTGCCAGCTTGTCGGCAGGCGAGAAGGTGATTGCCGAATTGTTTGAAAAGCTGCGCACCCAGTCGGTGAAATTCCGCGAAGAACTCATCTTCCGGGTCGCGGGGCTGGGTGGGGAAGTGGCCGGCGACAGCACTTTTTCCGGAAAAATATTTCGCTCCTGGATGGAACTGAAAACATCTGTGCTCGGAACCAATCAGAAGACGATTGTAGAAAGCTGCCTGTGGGGCGAAGATGCCTGGCAAAAAGCCTACGAAGCCGTGCTGCATACCGAAAGCCACCTCCCGGACGAAAGCCGACGACTCATCGATACCCAACTCAATGCCGGGCGCACTGCTGCGACGCTGTTGCTGCATTGCCAAAAAGTATTATCCCCCTCTTGAGACCTTCGCCAACTGCCCGCCGGTTTCCGGAAATTAAGCGCCGGTTTCCGGAAATCCCAGGCATTCTACTGACCTCATCCGCGCTCCTTTTCTCTCTCCTTTTTGTCGATTTTTAAAAAACGCTTCCATGAACCAGCCAACCAACCCATCAGCCCCAAACGAAAAAAACACCGGAAACACCGATCCGGTTCCCTACATGACTTCTATGGCTACCTGCCTGAACAAAATTGTGCTTGACGGCTATGTGGACACTTTTACGGTCGTGGATAAGGCGCTGCACTCCTTGAAGGAAGACCGCAGCTATGCCCCGGAAGACATTTGTGTTGTAAATTATTTCCGGTTTGAAGGCGTTTCCGACCCGGCAGATAATACAATTCTGTATCAGATTGAAACCGCCGACGGCCTGAAAGGCTCGCTCGTAGATGCCTATGGCGCTTATTCCGATGTAGGTGTCAGTGAATTCATGAAGCAGGTGGAAGAACTGCAAAAGCAAAAGCCAAAGAAAGCCTGCTAAAAGACTCTTCTATCCCCTGAAAAATTCCGGAAAAGGAGCGGCGGCCTGCCTGGCTGTACGCTCCTTTCTGATGTTCGCAACCGGCAGGACGACCCTGCGGATAGGGTACGGATGATTTTTTGCATAATCTACATTTTGGGCAAAAGTTTCCCCATACTGGCACGTTTTTAGTGTAAGGCAAATTCTGCGAGATTAATCATGGATGTTTATTGGATTGATAATCAATGTTTTTTGTTTGTCAATCTTTTTGTTGTGTTTGCTGTTTTTTTGGAAACAGGTTTGCACAGCAGGGATATCCCTTTCATCCGGAAATAAACCGCTGCGCTCCCCTACGATATGCTCACACAAACTCAAACGCAACGTCAAACCCTAAAAATCCTGCCCCAGCAAATACAGCTTCTTAATCTGTATTTTCTTAATAATCTGGAACTCGAACAACGCATCCGCACCGAACTGGAAGAAAATCCATTTCTGGATGCCAACGAAGAGGAGACTTACGACGAGGCGGATGCCAAACCCACGAAAGACGATGTACAGGATTATCAGGACTGGGAAGAACGCGGATATGACGACGTGCCGGATTACCGCGAAGAATACCAGAACTATTTTACCAGCGAAGTGGCCCCCAACGTCGCAATGGCGGGGGCCATTCACTTCAAAGACGATGCCCGGCAGCAACTGCGGATGCTCACACTGGAGGAACGCCAATTTGATATTGCAGATTATCTTATCAACGCGCTCAATCATCAGGGATTGATGGACAAGCCGCTTGCCGAAATGGCGGATGAAATTTCCTTCTCACAGGGCATTCTCGTGGACGAAGAAGAAGTCTTACAGGTGCTCCGATTTATCCAGACGCTTGACCCCATTGGCCTCGGCTCCCGGAGTGTGCAGGAATGCCTGGAAATTCAATTGATGCAGATGGACAGCCGCCGTCCGGAAATTGCGATGGCGCAGAAGCTCGTGCAGCATCATTTTAACGACCTGATGCACCGGCAATTTGAGAAGATTTACCATCAACTCAGCATCAACGATGAAGAACTGCGCACGGTTCTGGGCCTGATTGGCGGACTGAAATTTCACCCGGTCATTGAGGAGGTTTCTCACTATGAACCCAAAACGACCATCATCCCCGATTATATCATCAGCCGTTTTGGCGACACGATTCAGGTAAATCTTTACAGTTCGCGCTCGGCAGCCGTTTTTGTGAATCAGGGCCTCTATGAACAACTGGCCGGGCAAATTACCAACCGCGACCGGGGTGCCAATCAATACATCAAAAGCAAGCTGGCCTCGGCGCAGTGGTTTGTGAACGCCGTCAAACAGCGCGAAGACACCATGATGCGCATCATGACCACGATTGTGGAGATGCAACACGAATATTTTCTGGAAGGCGACATCCGGATGCTGAAGCCGATGGTGCTGCGCATGGTGGCGGAGAAGGCGGGGCTGGATATTTCTACCGTTTCGCGCATCACATCCAACAAATACGCCGAGACACATTTTGGCCTCGTTTACCTCAAAGATCTCTTCTCGGAAGGCATCGCCGACAAAAAAGGCGAGGTGATTTCCAATAAAGTCATTCAGTCGGTGATAGAAGAAGCGATTGCTGGCGAAGACAAGCGTAAACCCTATACGGATCAGCAGCTTGTAAATATTCTTTCCGCCAAAGGTTATAATATTGCCCGCCGGACGGTTGCCAAATACCGGGAACAAATGCGCATTCCGATTGCACAAATCCGGGCAGTGTGGGCGTGAGGATATGTTTCATGTTTCATGTTTCATGTTTCATGTTTCATGTTTCATGGGATATGAAACAAACACGTGGGAAGGACTTCACGAAGGAATTTCCGGTATTATCCAACGGCGCGAAGGAATTTTAACCTCCTCCAACGCTTAAATCTTTTTCAAATAATAGTCTGATGGCTCAAAAAATCCTTGTAGTAGATGACGATAACGATATGTGTCTGCTGCTCAATCGCTTTCTCTCCCGCCATGGGTTCGAGGTGATTGGAATTAATAGCGGAACGGCCGCTGTGGCCTGGCTTCAAAAGGAGCAGCCCGACTTGATCCTGACCGACTTCCGCCTGGATGACATGACGGGTGCCGACCTGCTGACGAAGGCAAAAGAACTGCATCCACGCGTGCCGGTTATTATCATCACCGGCTACAGCGATGTGAAGGATGCCGTGGAGGTGATGAAAATCGGTGCATATGACTACGTTACCAAGCCGCTTTTTCCCGATGAAATCCTGCTGACTATCAAGAAGGCACTGGCGGAGGAACCCCGTGTACATAACACGGGTGCTCCCGCTCCCGCTGCGGTGGCAAAAGAGCAACCCGCTTCCGGAAACAGCCGCGCAAAGGCGACACCTGCTGTCGGCAACGGCGAATATATCTTCGGCGATAGTCCGGAATTTGCGACCATTCTGCAACAAATAGACCTCGTGGCGCCCACCAATTTCAGCGTAGTCATCTATGGCGAAAGCGGTTCCGGAAAAGAGGTGATTGCCCAGCAGATTCACCGGCGCAGCAACCGCGCCAACAAGCCTTTTATAGCCATCGACTGCGGTGCGCTGAGCAAGGAACTGGCGGCCTCCGAGCTTTTCGGACACGTGAAAGGCTCCTTCACCGGTGCGCTGGCCGACAAGGTGGGTTCTTTTGAACTGGCCAACGAGGGAACCATTTTCCTTGACGAAATCGCCAACCTCTCCTACGATATCCAGGTGAGCTTGCTGCGGGTGATTCAGGAGCGGAAAATGCGTCGCGTAGGCAGCAATAAAGACATCAGCCTGGACGTACGCATCCTGGTAGCCTCCAACGAAAAACTATGGGAGGCGGCCAAGAAAGGTAAATTCCGGGAAGACCTCTACCATCGCTTCAACGAGTTTAGCATCGAAGTGCCGCCGCTGCGCGCCCGCAAGACAGACCTGATGACTTTTGCGCGCCACTTCCTGCAAAGCACCAACGCGGAACTGGGCAAAAACGTAAAAGGATTCTCGCCGGAAGTAGAAAATATCTTCCTCAACTACGTTTGGCACGGCAACCTGCGGGAACTTAAAAACGTGGTGAAACGCGCAACGCTACTCACCGCCGGCGACTATGTAGAGGCTATCTCCCTGCCCTTTGAAATTACCAATTTTCACCGCCTGCGCTTCGACGATGGCCAATCCGAAGAAGCAAGCCGTCCCCAGCCTGCTATTGCTTTTCCGCCATCCCAGCCGCTGCCCGAAGTGCGCACCGCCGAGACCGCAGTAGCCGACGAGGCAGTTTCGCTCGGCGACCGTATGAAGACCGAGAAGCTGGACTCTGAATATCAGAGCATCCTCAGCGCACTGAAACAGGCCAACTTCAACAAGAGCAAAGCCGCCAAACTGCTCGATATTGACCGAAAGACACTCTATAATAAAATGCGACAGTATAAGGAATTTAATATGGAGGACGAATCCTGATCCTGTCTGCTATCGCCTTCCCTGAAACCCTTTTAAAAAAGATGCCGCACCCACAGGCAAACACCTAAACGACCCGACTCCTTGGATCATCCGGAAATACATCAGCTTCATGCTGAAGGGGAACGCATCCTGCGCTACGGAACTTTCGAGTTTGACTGCGCCGGGCGCGAGTTGCATTGCAGCGATGGGATTTATCATCTGCTGGAATATCCGCTGCACGCCCGGCCCGCAATGACACCGGAACAGCTTCTGGGGCATTTGAAGGAAACTGCGGCAGAAGGCATTCCGGAAAAGAAGGCATTTTGGGAGCGACATCTGGCCAGTGCCTACGTGCCGCAGGTCTTTGAGGCGGTTACTTATTCCGGAAATCCCATCTGGGTACAGGTGTGGGGGAAGGGCAGTTGCGATGCGCAGCAGCAGACCGGAAAGATAACCGGTATCATCCGCGACATTACCGAGCAACACGAAAAGGAGCAACACGCCCTGCGGACACTCGAAGACCTGCAGCAATCCAACCGCGAGTTGGAAGACTTTGCCTATGTGGCCTCGCACGACCTGCAAGAGCCACTCCGAAAAATCAGCACTTTCTGTGGCCGCCTTTATGCCCGCTACCATGATCAGCTGGACCGGGAAGGCGGGCAGTATCTGGATCGCATCATGGCCTCCGCCGATAGCATGAGGAACCTCATCCAGAACCTGCTCGACTACTCCCGCGTGGCGCAGACCGAAGAAGCCCTGCAACCAACACGGCTCGATGTATTGCTCATCGGCGTACAGGCAGATCTGGAACTGGTTATCGAAGAGACACGCGCAGAAATTACAGTAGCGCCGCTGCCGGTCATCATGGGACACGCGCCGCTCCTGATGCAGCTCTTCACCAACCTCTTCTCGAACGCCATCAAATTCCGGAAATCCAACGTAACGCCAAAGATAAAGGTGAGCGTTGCCACACCCTCTGCGCTGGAGCTTGCCGCAGTCGGCCTCGACGCGCATCAGCCGTTCTATCGGGTGCAGGTAGAAGATAATGGCATAGGTTTTGACCCCTCACAGGCCGAGCGCATCTTTCAGCTTTTTCAGCGCCTGCATGGCAAGGCCGAATTTCCGGGAACCGGCATTGGACTGGCCATCTGCCGGAAGATAGCAGAACGCCACGGCGGCACGCTCATGGCCAACGGCGAGGAAGGCAGGGGCGCACAATTCTCCATCTATTTCCCCGCCGATCCTGCGTTGCAGGTCTAATCAGATATTCCCTTTTTTTTACAATCCTCCCCCCGACGGTATGCCTGCTGTTTGTAAAATCCTGATTGTAGATGACGACGAAGACGATTTCTTCATCATCTCCGAAATGATCCGCATGATACCTGCGGGTAAATATGAGATTGAATGGGCCTATAAATACGACGATGCCCTTCGCCGCATGGCGGAGCAGTGCTACGATGTTTATTTTGTGGATTATCGGCTGGGAGCGCGTTCTGGTATGGATCTGCTGCTGGAAGCCATGGAAGCGGGCTGCGAAAGCCCCATCATCCTGCTTACGGGGGGCGGCAGTGTCAAGACCGAACACGCCGCGCTGCAATCCGGCGCAGTCGATTATCTCATCAAAGCCGATGTTACGTCAGAAAAGCTGGAACGCTCCATTCGCTATGCGCAGGAAAGAACCGTTTTTGTGCGGGCGCTGCGGGCCAATGAAAAAAAGTACCGCGCCATCTTCGAGAAATCCAAGGACATCATCTTTTTGATTGACAGCGACTTTCGTTTTGTAGAGATAAACCCGGCTGCCACACAGCTTCTGGAATTGCCGAAAGAAAAAATCCTGAGCCTGACGCTTTTCGATCTCGTGGAGGATGCCGAAGAAAAAATGACCCTTCGGAAAAGCATGGATGCCAACGAAGAAATCCGCGATCTGGAACTCAGCATCGCCACCGGCGAAGGGCAGAAAAAACAGTTTCAGCTCTCCCTCGTGCCGCAGGATGAAGGCCCTCTAACTCACCTCTACTGGCAGGGCATTCTCCACGATATTACCAGCCTGCGCAAGGCCGAAAAAGCAACCTTGCAAGCCGAAAAACTGGCTGCGGCAGGTCGCTTGGTGCGCACACTGGCCCACGAAGTGCGCAATCCACTCAATAATATTACGCTCTCCGTCGAGCAGATCCTGGCCGACTCCGTTTCAGAAGATGCCCGTATATATCTTGAAATCGTGGAGCGCAACAGCAAGCGCATCTCCGACCTCATTACCGAGCTGCTCAACAGCTCGCGGCCTACCGAGAGCGTCCTCAAACGCGTGATGCTGCAAACCGTCCTCGACGAAGTTATCAGCCAGTCTGCCGACCGACTCAAGCTCAGCAATGTGCAATTTCAGCTTTCTTATCCGCCTGACCCGGTGTGGGTAAATGCGGATATAGAAAAACTTTCGATAGCCCTGCTCAATCTGGTTATAAACGCCAGCGAAGCGATGGAAAACAGCAATGGCCGCCTGGATATTCTGGTGCAGCAACAGGACGAAACCGCGCGGGTAACGGTCAGCGACACGGGCTGCGGTATGCCCGAAGAGACACTCTCGCAGTTGTTTGAGCCTTACTTTACCCGCAAGCGCAATGGCATGGGTCTGGGTCTGGCTTCTACGCTCAACATCATCCAATCGCATAAGGGAGAAATTGAAGTTTCCTCGGAACCCGGCGTGGGTACGCGTTTCGTCATCACGCTTCCGTTGGCCGCTGCGTCAGAACCACCGGCGGTTTCTTAAATACCCTGTTTCCGGAAGTGCGGAACCCGCTCCGGAAATTCTCTTTGTAAACGATACCTTTGCCTGCCGGTTTCCGGGGCCAGTTCCGGAACCTGGATTTTTTGCGGACACCTATTATGTATCAGGCTTTTTATATCCTTACCATTGTTTTTCTGGCCGCCTGGCTCGTATTTCTTAATGTAGGCAGCATGGGCCATTGGGCGCACGTGTTTCTGGCAACAGCAGTTATCAGTATGGGCGTAGGGCTTTTCCTGCGCAGCTCCAAAAATTAAACGCGAATTCCGGATTGCAGGATGCATATTTCCGGAAAATCAGTAAAAAAAAGCCCCTTCCGGACCTTTGAACACCCGTCCTTTATCGGCGGCGGGCATAGGATTGGATTTCTGTTCTTCGGATTTCCGAAAAAAAATCTGATTGAGATTGCACCACACTCCAAAAATGGGGCGGCGAAACCCACGCGCTTTCCTTACAGAAGCGCCTCAAACTGGGAGAAGCTAATTGGTTTTTCGTGTATCGAAAACACCACGCCTGCCGGCATCTGTGGCGGGTTGGGGTGAAATCCGCTCATCAGGTGTGTGTGCATCCGGGGATGCAGCGCGGCCAGTTGTGGGGCAATATCCCAGCCCAGCCCGTCGGGCAAGTTATTATCCAGAAAAAGCACATCGGGATTCAACTTATTAACGGCTACAATGCCTTCTTCCAGCGTGCCACACTCACAAACAGTCCAGCCCCTGCGTCTGAAAAAGGCAGCCACAATCTGACGCAGATCCACCTCGTCTTCTATAACGACCATTATTTTTTCAGATGCATTCATAACCTCTCTGGCCCATACAATTTCCTTGCCCGGAGCGTCTGTTTTTTTAATTTTTTAGGAAAGTTTTTCCGGAATCAGGTGTCAGAGCCGACAGTAGCGTTTTCCGGCTGAACCCAATAGTCGTAGAGGGCCTGCATGGTTTCGCGCAGCACTTCAAAGCTATTGGGTTTGGTGATGTAGGAATTGGCCCCCAGTTCATAGCAACGCTTCATCTCCCGCTCGTTGCTGGTGGTGCTGAAAATGATGACCGGGATGTTCTCAAAATGAGGCGTTGATTTAAGTTCTGCCAGCACTTCCCGCCCGTCTTTACGGGGCATATTCAGATCCAGCAGGATGAACGCCGGATAGCAGGCCTCGTCGTTTTTATGGGTTTCGGCGTTTAAAAAATCGAGTAGCTCGACTCCATTTTCGGCAAATTGAAGCCCATAAGCCCCACTCACATCCTCGAATGCGCTCTGGAGCAGAAACCGGTCATCCGGATCATCCTCGCCAATCAGTATGTAGGGTACTGAAGTCATTTTGTTGTAAAGGTAATGTTAGAGGCGTAACCTGCCCAAAGCAGTGCCAAAAAATTATGGCACTTCTTTTTTAGCCCTGGAAGTCTATTCTATAAATCCCTTTTAATCATGGCAAACCTTACCGAAAACAACGCCGACGGCCACGCGCCCGAAGACAACCACGGCCGCGCCGCATTTGGCCCCGGCAGTACCACACAGGGCGGCTCCAACTACGGACAAGGCTCGTCGGATATCGGCGGTGCAGGCCGCAACAAACAAGGCTCCGAAGCCAACCGGGGCAGCAACTACGATAACGAAGCGGGCAAACTGGGAAAAAGCACGGTGGGAACTTCCAACGAAGGCGACCAGTCGCCCACTGCCGGCGCTGCCAAAGAAGCGCCCTTTATGCCCGAACAGGACACGCACGGAACGGGAAAAAACGCGCCGGAAACCGAGCCGGAAAAACGCATCAACCTCGGCGCAGAAGACAATCTCGGGGCGTAGTTTCTTTTTGAACGCTGAAGCGCAAAATGCGTCCCTGCTCCTCTGCATCTCTGAATCTCTGCGTCTCTGCTCCTCTGCGTCTCTGCGAGAAAACTCACCTTCTCTGCGAGAAAACCTGTTTCCCTGCGTGAAAACCCGCCGATGAAAAAATTTTCGCTTCTGATAGAAGCCCTCCAGGGCAGCACCAAAACCAACGACAAAAAAGAAGCGTTGGTGAGCTATCTGCGCGACGCGCCCGAAGCCGATCGCATCTGGCTCGTTGCGCTTTTTACCGGTCGGCGGCCCAAGCGCCTGATAAATGCTACGCTCCTCAAACGGTGGTGCATGGACGAGGCCGGCATTGCCCCCTGGCTCTTCGACGAAAGCTATCACACCGTGGGCGACCTGAGCGAGGCCATCGCGCTGCTGTTGCCGCCCGTGGCCGAAACGGCAGCGCAGGAACTTGACCTTGCCGATTTGATGGGCAAAATTCAGACCTTGCAAACGGCCACCGAAGGCGAGAAACAAGATTTCATACTGGCAGAGTGGCGCAGCCTTTCGCGCAGCGCCTGTCTGGTTTTTAACAAACTCATCAGCGGCGGCTTTCGCGTGGGCGTTTCCGAAGCCTTGTTGATTCAGACCGTTGCCCTTTTTTCCGGAAAAGAACAGCAAGCGGTGGCTCATCTGCTCAGCGGCGGCTGGAATCCCAACGAAACTACCTTATCCGAACTGCTTTCCGGAACCGAAAGCGCGACGATAGACCATTCCAAACCCTATCCTTTTTACCTGTCCTATCCCATCGAAAACGGCACCGAAAGCCTCGGCGAGCCGCACCACTGGCAGGTAGAGTGGAAATGGGACGGCATTCGCGGCCAGATCATCAAACGCAACGGCGAAATGTATCTCTGGAGCCGGGGTGAAGACCTGATAACAGATAGATTTCCGGAAATAAAAGCCCTTTCCGACATCCTCCCCGACGGCACAGTGATTGACGGTGAAATTCTGGCCTATCGCGACGGACACCCACTCTCGTTTCAATACCTGCAAACGCGCACCACCCGCAAAACCGTTTCCAAAAAAGATTTGGAAGCCGCGCCCGCCATCCTGATGGCCTACGATCTGCTGGAAGAAGCCGGTGAAGACCTGCGCAGCCTGCCCTTAGAAGCGCGCCGCCGGCGGCTGGAAACCCTCTGCGATTTCCGGAAAAACGATGCCCTGTTGCTCTCGCCAACCGTAGATTTTCGGAAATGGGAAGACCTGCCCACGCTGCTCGAAGGCGCACGCGAGCGCGGCGTGGAAGGTTTTATGATTAAGCGAAAGGAAAGCATCTACCAGGCAGGGCGGCGGCGCGGCGACTGGTGGAAGTGGAAGATAGACCCGCTCACCATTGACGCGGTGATGATTTATGCCCAGAAAGGCCACGGAAGGCGCAGCAACCTGTTTACCGATTATACTTTTGCCGTTCGCGACGGCGAGAAATACATTCCTTTTGCCAAAGCCTATAGCGGCCTCACCGATAAAGAAATTGCCCAGGTGGATAAATGGGTAAAGGCCAATAGCTTGGAGCAGTTTGGGCCGGTGAAAACCGTCAAGCCGGAACTGGTTTTTGAGATTGGCTTTGAAGGCATTTCGGCTTCGCCGCGCCACAAGAGTGGGGTGGCGGTGCGCTTTCCGCGCATCCTCAAATGGCGCACCGACAAAAAGCCGGAAGAGGTGAATACGCTGGAAGAATTGAAGGAGATGCTGGAACTTTACGGGAAGAGGTAGTCGGTAATTCAAAATGTAGGAGATTTGAAAGGCGCGGATTACATTTGTGAATCGACAATCTAAAATGCTTCTGTCTGGAGAAAAGATCGGGAAACTTTCCACTGAACATTTCAGTGAAGGCGAGTAAATATGCCGGATGCAATCCGTCGGAGTTCACCATTCTATTGAAAAACTATGAACAACAAACCCATGCAAAAAGGGAATGGGCGACAGATGACGACGATTTTCCTTTTTATGCTCCTTGCTGTTCTGGCTATCGTCTATCACAACAAGCGTGTAGCGGATTTAAAGCGCGATTTGGCCATCCAATCAACTATCCATGATTTTTGGAAAAGTAGGGATTGCCCCCAAAAACCATTTTCACGAGATAGCATATCCGTAAAAGGAGACTCAATTCTGTTTTACAGAAATGGTACTTTTATGGGATCAACTGTTACGGAGACGAAGTAAATGAGCCTTTAGCTGCACTAAAACGGCACAGTTTTTCAAGTCTCCGTAGGGACTGATAATTCTTGTGGGCCAGCGCATTCCGAAAACCGTTTTGAAAAAACACCTGCACCGCGCCGGAAACGCCGCCGCGCCGGAGCTGAATGCCGCAGATTTTCCGGAAAAAGAAACGTCAGTTTCTCCCAAAAAGAAGAAAACCGCTCCCCGTAAAAAGAAGATTTCCGGAACTGTAAACACCACGCCGGTCAATGGTTTTGAGGTCATTGAAAGCTGGCTGGCAGAGAAAAACCAAACCGCTTTTCCGTTTCAGGAAGAAACCTGGCACGCCTACTGCGCCGGACAGAGCGGACTGGTGAACGCGCCCACGGGCTTTGGCAAAACCTTCGCCGTGTTCCTCGGTGTGTTGATTGATTACATGAACCGCACGCCCGACTACCAGACGCGCGAAGGCGTTGGGCTGCAACTCTTGTGGATTTCGCCGCTGCGCGCCCTCGCCGCCGACCTCGCCCGCGCCATGCAGGCTGTGCTGGAAGAACTCCATCTGCCCTGGACCGTTGCCGTTCGCAATGGCGACACCACGACCGCCGAGCGCACGCGCCAAAAGAAAAATATTCCGGAAATCATGGTCATCACGCCGGAAAGCCTGCACCTGCTTTTTGCGCAAAAAGACCACGCAAAGATGTTCCGCACCCTGCAATGTATTTGTGTGGACGAGTGGCACGAACTGCTCGGCACCAAGCGCGGCGTGCAG
>DDEO01000168.1 GCA_002336725.1 Bacteroidetes bacterium UBA1952
GCTACTGGCTGGCCGAACACCACAATATGGCCAGCATCGCTTCCTCTACAAATGCACTGCTCATAACAAAGGGATATTTTCCGGAAATAAAAAAGGAAGGAGCATCGAAATCTCCTTCCTTCGTAGTCTTTTAAATTCCAGGCCATCGCCTTATTTCACCGCATACATCACATCCTTCACCGCTTTCACCACTTTCACCACCGAAGGCAGCGCACCGGCCACGAGGTTGGGCGCATAGTGTATATTGGTATCGGCAGAGGTAACGCGGCGCACCGGCGCGTCGAGGTNNTAGGGCATCGGCACATCCTTGCCGGTGCAGTTGATCACCGGAGCGTCCAGATAGTCGAACGCCCGTTCCATGATCACCGCCGACAGGTGGTTGCCGATGGACCCGACGGGGAAGCCTTCCTCCACCGTCACGCAACGGTTGGTCTTCATGACCGAAGCCAGAACCGTGTCATAATCCAGCGGGCGGATGGTGCGCAGGTCGATGACCTCGGCGCTCACGCCTTCTTTTTCCAGTTCGTCGGCGGCGCTCAGGGCCACTTTCATCATCTTATTGAACGAAACCATCGTTACGTCCTTGCCTTCGCGCACTACTTTGGCTTTGCCAATTGGGATGAGATATTCTTCTTCCGGAACCTCGCCCATATCGCCATACATCACCTCGCTTTCCATAAACACCACCGGGTTTTCATCGCGGATGGCGCTCTTGAGAAGGCCCTTTGCATCGTAGGGATTGGAAACCGAGATTACTTTAATGCCGGGAATATTGGCATACCAGCTTTCAAAAGCCTGCGAGTGCTGCGCACCGAGCTGACCAGCCGAGCCGTTGGGGCCACGGAAAACAATAGGGCAGCCAAAATGGCCGCCGCTCATGGAGCGCATCTTGGCCGCGTGGTTCAGGATCTGGTCGAGCGCCAGAACGGCAAAGTTCCAGGTCATAAACTCCACAATCGGGCGCAGACCGTTGGACGCAGCGCCGACGGCAATGGCCGTGAAGCCCAGTTCGGCAATCGGGGTGTCGATGATGCGCTTGGGGCCAAATTCTTCGAGCATACCCTGGCTCACCTTGTAAGCGCCGTTGTATTGAGCCACTTCTTCGCCCATCAGAAACACGCGCTCGTCGAGGCGCATTTCTTCCTGCATGGCCTCGCGCAAAGCCTGGCGAAACGGAATGGAACGAAGGTTGGTATCAGCAGCCATAATAGAAAGGAATTGTCTTTTGTTTTGGGAAGGTGCGCAAAGATAAACGGAGCAGGGGTATTGGAACGCGGAAAAACGCGGTGTCTCCAACAAATTTGGTGGAGCGGAATGAACACGGATTTTTCCGGAAAATCAGGCAGTCGGAATGGCGAAACGGCGTATCCGGTTTCTGCTGTAGAGACAAGGCATACCTTGTCTTTACGTTTGCCCCGTTTTTTTCTGCTTTTACATCCAATCTTATTTGATTTTCCGGAAACGCAGCACACTTTCCGTGTTCGCGTCCGGAACCATCAGCGTGAGGGAGTCGGCAGAGAGTTTGCGGATGCGCATCACCATACGCTCGTCGCCCACGCCTTTCAGAGCGCGTTCGTTGAGTACCAGAATGCTGTCGCCTTCCAGTGTGTAGCGGGCGCTATCGTCGCCCTGCGGAAATCCCAATACCGCAACGCTGTCTTTCCGGAATGTAAACCTCGTTTCGGTAGCCGCCTGCTGGTAATACTGGCGCATGGCATCCAGTTCGCGGTAGGCCTGCGCCTTAAAAGAATCGAGGCTTTTTACTTCTCCGGTCATCCCGTAAGACGGCGCTTCCGGCAGTTGCGTCATCGTGTCGAGCACTTTTTTCTGTTCGTCCAGAATCGCGTCTATCTGTGGATTTTGGAGTGCTACGGCCTGCCATTCGCCCGCGATTTTGTTTGTAGAACCGTCATTTTTGCAGGCCATCACCCACAGAAAAGGAAGCAATAGAAATATCTTTTTCATAATTGGAGAATCATTTTTCGGAATGCTGCCGCGCTGTCTTCGTCTTCAAAAACGTTGCTCAGCGGCAAAAATGTTTTAGGCGTGGGGCTTCGGCGCACCACGCGGCCCAGGTAGCGCAGGCGCGGTGCGTCGCCGTTGAGGCTGCGGGCAATGATGCGCGCCTGATAGGGCGTAGGACACACGTCGCTGTCCATCAGAAAAGTGAGGCGCGCTTCCAGTCCGTTTTGCGCCAGCACCTGTCCGTAAAAAGTGCTGAACTCGTCGATGCTCATCGGCTTGCTGCATCCTTCGGCCGTTACGTTTTCGGTTGGTGTCGAAACGGGTGGGGCCGGAGCGGGCGCATCGCCTTTTTTTGCAGGTGCTTTTTTCACCGGCTTATTACCGCCGCGCGAAAGTTCTAAATCGGGGATAAATTCCGGGTCGCCGCTGTTTTTGCGGATGACAGGTTTGGGCGTTGGGATTTCCGGAACCGAGGGCGTTTCTGCGGCCATATCCGGCGGCGTTTCGGGTTCTTTTTCTACGTTGCGGTTCGGGGTGTTGTAGCGGTCTTCGGACGCAATATTTCCGGCAGGGATATAGAATTTCTGTTGCAGGTCGTAGAGCGCCCAGCCGCCGTCTTTTTGGGTGAGCAGCAGGCTCCGTTGTCCGTCTTCGGGAACCAGAATTACAAATTTCTGGGGCAGAAACTTGTTTTGCTGAAACAAAACTTCCACATTAATCGCGCCCGGCGCCAGCCGCGAGATGATAGCGTAATTCTGACCATATCGGGGCAGCATCTCGCCTTCGAGCTTCACGTAGATGGGCGTTTGCTTGTCGCCCTGCAAATAGACATAGCTAAAACGCTGCGCAAGGGCGGGATTTCCGGAAAATAGGGCCAGCAACGCCAGCAGGGTTATGCTGTGTAGAAATCTGACCCGCATGCCGGTAGCCTCACCCCCGGCCCCTCTCCGAAGGAGAGGGGTGACATATTGCAGTAACCGCTTAGGGTATTCAACAAGTGGTGTTAAAAGCTTTCTCATTCCATTTCAATCAAAACGGTTCCTTTTTCCACCGCCGTTTTTTCTATGGCCAAAACGGCTTTCACCTTGCCGGACGCGGTGGCTTTCAATACGTTTTCCATCTTCATGGCTTCCAGCACCAGCAGGCCGTCGCCTTTCTGCACTTCCTGACCCGCTGCTACCAGAATGCGCAAAATCAGTCCGGGCATGGGCGCTTTCACCGGCTCGGCCTTTGCGCCGGCGGCTTTGTCGAGGCCCATCGACTTCAGCAGGCGGTCGAGTGGCTCTTCGATGGCCACGGTGTAAGGCACATTGTTGATGCGCAGGGCAATGGTTTTGGCTTCGCGGTCAATCGTATCTACCAGCGCGGTGTAGCTTTTGTCGCCGTGCAGAATCGAAAAACTGCCGTTTTCTACTGCTACAATAGAAAAAGAGGTTTCGTCGCCGGGGAAATTCCAGTTTCCCGCTTCATTTTGTTGCAGGTCGTAGGTCTGCCGGTCGTTTACCGTAAGGTGAAGCATCTATTTAAAAAAAGAAAAAAGCAGGTTGAAAATGGATGCGAAGGTACATTTGAAGGCACTCTTTGCTGGAATCTTAACGGAATTGCGGATGAAGGTATTTTAGACTTCGCCCAACGGGGAAAAACCTATAAGGTTTCAAAAACCTTATAGGTTTGGATGCCGCAGGATTTTCCATCCAAAAACACACGCAAAACGTTGTTTGTCAATCGTCAAAAACGACATTCCCAGTATCTTACAGCCTTTTTCCTTAAAAAAATGCCCCGTTTCTACCCGCTTTTGTCCCTGCTCGTTGTTCTTTCCGCCTGCGATGCTTCCCGGAAAATCCCCCAAAAGGAAGTGGTGGTGGAAATGGAAGATATAGACGTAAAGGCTAAACCCAAATCGGCGGACGTGTATCAGCCCGTGCCGGAGCGTAAATGGGACATCCTGCTCACCAACCTCAAACTGCGCTTTAATATTCCGGAGCGCGAGGTGATGGGCAGGGCTATGATTCTGATAACGCCTTTTGCGTATCCGCAGGATTCGGTGGTGCTGGACGCGCAGTCGATGGACATTCACTCGGTGAAAATTTCCGGAAAAAACGGCGCTGTCATGCACACATTGCGTACTGATTCAGCGCATCTTATTATCCGTTTTTCCCAAACGCAGCAACTCACCGACACGGTGGTTCTCACCATTGACTATACCGGAAAACCTTACGCCAAAACCGCCGGTGGCTTTGCCGCCATTCGCGACGACCGCGGGCTGTATTTTGTAAACGCCGAAGGAAAAATCCCCGGAAAACCGCTGCAAATCTGGACGCAGGGCGAAACCGAAGCCAACTCTCACTGGTTTCCCACGATTGACAAGCCCAACGAGCGCAGCACCTTCCGTTTTGAAATCACCGTTCCCGATAGCCTGACCGTTCTCAGCAACGGTGCGAAAACCGCTGAAATTCTTAATAGCGAGCGGCGCGAAAAAACGGTGGTCTGGGAGATGCAGCAGGCCATGCCGCCGTATCTGGCCATGATGGCGATTGGCAAATTTGCCCACGTCCAAGACAGCAGCGTGAATGGTGTGCCGGTAGATTACTACGTGGAACCGCAGTATGCGCCCTACGCCAAAGACATTTTCCCCCATACGCCGGAGATGATTTCCTTCTTTTCAAAAGAAACCGGCGTGCCCTATCCGTGGAATAAATACAGTCAGGTGGCTGTGCGCGACTACGTGAGCGGCGCGATGGAAAACACCACGGCTTCGCTCTTTGGCGAGTTTGTGAACGGCAACGCCCGCGAGCGAAAAGACCAATCCTTTGAAGGCGTGGTGGCCCACGAGCTGTTTCATCAGTGGTTTGGCGATTATGTAA
>DDEO01000061.1:0-3008 GCA_002336725.1 Bacteroidetes bacterium UBA1952
AGGTCATGCCGCGCGAGAGGCGCAGGGCATCCACCACTGCTTCGCCGTGTGTTTTGTAGGGCCAGAGGCGGGTGCCGCCGAGGGCAGGGCCGAGGGTAGTATTGTGGATGGCAATGATGGCCTGAAGGCCGGATGCGGGATCCTGACAGAACACAACCTGCTCGTGCTCCATGTCCTGCATGAGTTGAAGAACGGAAGACTCCATGCGTTAAAAATGGTTTGGGTGCAAACGTACAGCAGGCAGGGTTGATTTCCGAAAATGTTTCCGGATAAGGGGCGTAAGAGTCTGTGTTATCCGCGTTGGGAGAAGGGACGCGGATAACACAGATGGCTACGGATTTTCACGGATTTTTTCATCCTTCCGGCGCTTCCCTACAGAATTTCTCAGAGAAAAGGCTTTTAGCGCCCTATCTGCAACCTGCGAACGACAATCGCGCCGCCTTCCAGCTCCATGCGTATCAGATAGGTTCCGGTAGCAAGCCGGCTGATGTCGAGGCGTTGTTCGTTGCCGTTGCTCACTTTGATGTCGCTGATCAGCGCACCGGCTACGTCCAGAATGCGGATGGTTTTCATGGAGTGGGCAGCGGTGTTTTGGATGGTTACAAAATTGCCTGCCGGATTGGGGAACAAACGGATCTGATTTCCGGAAATCGGAGTTTGTACGCCCGTTGGTGGATGGATGTAGATGGGGAGTGCAAAGGTCGTTTGGCTTGGATAGCCGGACGGATGACATACGGTATCTTGTACGGTGATAATAATGGTATGCAAACCGGTATCGGAAAGGGTTGGTGTCCAGCTAAAACACACGTTCAGCGAGTCGGTATAGACGTTGTTATACACCAGCAATGCACCGGGCGCGACCGGAGAAGTACCGGGCGGCGGGTTGTTGTGGTTGTCCGTGCCGGTCAGGCGGGCAATGGTATCGGAAGACCGCACCGGAAAGCAGAATTGCAGCCGTTGGCCTGCATAGCCTTCATAGCGGCCATTGACAACCTGGCCACCGCTGATGGTTGTGGGCAGCAGGGGCTGCGGCGGGGCGCTATTGCCCGACAGCGCAACGATTTGTATTTCCCTTACAGTCGTGCCGCGCAGGATACCGTTTTGATATTCTTTTACCAAAACGGCAATATTGGCTACCTGCGGTTGTAAAGAGACGAAATTTATTTGTCCGGTTGCGCCGTCGAGCGAGAAGGTGTTGCCGGTCGCAAGTGGGTTGTTCGGAAGCCCGAATTGTGGCTGAGAGAAAGCCATATTTACACCATTACAGCCGCTGCCCTGACTACGCGGCATGATGAGTTCATAGGTGAGCGAGTCATTGTCTGCATCCGTCGCGCCCATATTGAATGTTGTAGGTCTGTTTACGTTTATGTATAAAATCGGTTTTACAGTAAAGCAGGGGCTGGTATTTCCGGGATTTTCGCCCGTTCCGGCGGCGCTGTAAAGGGTGGTTTCCAAATGCAGCGCAGAAGATGCCGGATTGGCCAGATTGGTGATGGCCGCATTGCGGGCGCCCAGGGAAGCTGCAAAACGCCAGAAGTTGCACTGCATCGGCAGGGTTACGCGGGCTGCATACCAAAATTCTTTATAGCCCGGTAGTGTTGATGCCGGGTTTTGGCAGGTAGTAACCGATTGTGGGCAGCCGGTTGATATCTGGGTATTGAGGGCGCCGCTGCCGCAGACCGTAGGCGGCAGATTTCCGGAAATTTTATTCAGCGTAACAGTCCCCTGAAAACTGTTGCAGGTATTGGTGTAGCAGACCGTAACCGAAGCGGGTTCCGGTGTGGCGGAGCATTCCCTGTAAAATGCCACGTACAGGTCGTAAGTGCTTCCGCTCACCCACTGATACATCAATTGGCCGGCGGCAGCGTTGGAGGCCCGCGCTGTTTCGGGGGATAGAAAACCGGCAATGGCGAGCAGCGTCAAAATGAAGCCGAATAAATTATTCCTCATGTTTGGGTGTTTATTGTTTCTACTAAAGTTTTAAATCCGGGCGGGGTTTGCTGCGGGGTATCGAAAGAACAGCGGAGCGTTTCTACCTCTTTAAGACCAAATGGATAGCTAACTTATGCTTATGCATCGCGTTAGCCTCACCCCCGGCCTCCGCCTCTGGCGGAAGAGGGGAGCCGAATTGCAGTGTTCATTTTAGTTGTCCATTTGGTATAAGACACCACTTTGTGCGGGGAACGTTGGGTATAGATTTCCGGAAATAAAAAAAGAGGCTGCCTTTCTAGGGGCAGCCTCTTCTTTGGTTTCACAGAAGAAGTCCGTGGTATCGGTCTTCTTAGTGTTTAACCTGCAATCTGCGAACAGCAATGGCGCCGCCTTCCAGCTCGATGCGTACCAGATAGGTTCCGGCAGCAAGGTGGCTGATGTCAATGCGTTGTTCGTTGCCGTTGCTCACTTTGATATCGCTGATCAGCGCACCGGCTACGTCCAGAACCCGAATGGTTTTCATGGATTGGGCAGCGGTGTTTTGGATGGTAACGAAGTCAGCAGCCGGGTTGGGGAACAGGCTTACTTTACCGTCGAGCGATACATTGTTCACGCCTACGTTGCGTACAATAACAGTAGTGGTCGTACTGTCTGTACCGCAGCCGTTAGATGCATAGTAGGTAACGGTGTAAGTGCCGTTGGCCGTGTAGGTGTGGGTGGGCGACATGGCCGTATCCACACCGCCGTCGCCGAAGCGCCAGCCGCGAATAGCTGCGTTGGCAGAACCGTTCACCGAGAAGGAGAAGGTCGGTGCCTGATTGGTATCCACGCTGATGGTTCCGGCTACGGGCAGCGGGTTCACGGTTACGTTAATCGTATCGCGACCGATGCAAGTACCATTGGTAACAGCTACGGAGTAGTTGCCGCCGGCATTAACGGTAATTGTTTGGGTAGTAGCGCCGTTGCTCCACAGATAGGAAGCGCCTGCGTTACCGGCATTCAGGGTAACGGAATTTCCGGAACAGATAGCCGTATCGTTGCCCAGTGCAACAACCGGTGTCGGGTTCACGGTTACG
>DDEO01000061.1:3060-3268 GCA_002336725.1 Bacteroidetes bacterium UBA1952
TACCATTGGTAACAGCTACGGAGTAGTTGCCGCCAGCATTAACGGTGATGCTTTGAGTAGTAGCGCCGTTGCTCCACAGGTAGGAAGCGCCTGCGTTACCAGCGTTCAAGGTAACGGAATTTCCGGAACAGATAGCCGTATCGTTGCCCAGTGCAACAACCGGTGTCGGGTTCACGGTTACGTTAATCGTATCGCGACCAATGCAAGT
>DDEO01000061.1:3305-10859 GCA_002336725.1 Bacteroidetes bacterium UBA1952
TACCATTGGTAACAGCTACGGAGTAAGAACCCGCTGTAGAAACAGAGATGCTTTGAGTAGTAGCGCCGTTGCTCCACAGATAGGAAGCGCCTGCGTTACCGGCATTCAGCGTAACGGAATTTCCGGAACAGATAGCCGTATCGTTGCCCAGTGCAACAACCGGTGTCGGGTTCACGGTTACGCTGATAGTATCGCGACCGATGCAAGTACCGTTGGTAACAGCTACGGAGTAGTTGCCGCCAGCATTAACGGTAATTGTTTGGGTAGTAGCGCCGTTGCTCCACAGGTAGGAAGCGCCTGCGTTACCGGCATTCAGCGTAACGGAATTTCCGGAACAGATAGCCGTATCGTTGCCCAGTGCAACAATCGGTGTCGTACAAGAAGCTGGTGTCTGGAATGCAACGCCGGTTGTCCAGGCGCTGGTGTCGCCTGCGGCGCAGATGCTACGTACATACACTGTATCCGTGCTGGAAGCAGTGAGGCCGGTGGCTGTCGCCGTGGTTACACCTGCGGCAGTGCTGCCGGAGGAAACGACACTTCCGGAACGCACCTGATACTGATAGCCGACTGTGGGGGCCGGTGTCGGCGCAGTCCAGTTGATAACTGCACTGTTGGGGGTAATGCCCGATACGGCTACGCCGGTAGGGGCGTTACAAGGAGCCGGAGCCGCTGTGATAGCTACATCATCTACATAGATGTTGTATTGGTTAGTAATTGAGAACGCGTGCCAGCCAAAGTAAGCTGCGCCTGTGGCTGTCGGTGTGTACGTAACCGTTGCGGTTAGATAAGAGGTATTAACGGCATTGGTTTCAGACCACAAGGCCGTGCCAGTCATAGCGGCTGCGTTGGCTGCGCCGCCTACTTTCACCTCGAGTTTTTCCGGATAAGTAGAACTCTCCACGCGATACTTGAAGGAGATCTGATAAGTAGTGCCGCTGGTCAGGTTGATGCCGGGGGTAAACCACCAGTCATCGGCCGGATTAGAGATACTGTAATTGTACATCAGCGCGTTTGGCGCACTGCTGGCATTGACGTTAACTGTTTTCCAGGTGCTGCCGTCGTTGTTTACGTTTTCAACAACCGTGCAGTTTGGAATAGCAGGCGCGGTTACGCCATCAAAGTTCTGGGTGTAAGGCACGTTTACGAGGCCACAGGCGGTATTCAATACGCCACCTGCAGACCAGCCGCTGGAGTCGGTGGCGCTACAAACAGCACGCACATAAACGGTATAAGTGCTGGCCGAAGAAAGGCCGGTAAGGTTTGCAGAAGTAACACCTGCGGCTGTATTTCCGGAATTTACAAGCCCGGTAGCGCCGGAGCCGGCAGCACCGGAAGAGCGCACTTCATATACATAACCCATTGTAGGTGATGAAGCAGAAGCCGTCCAGTTTACAGTAGCCGTAGTGGTGGTAATAGCTGTAAAGGTCGGCGTGCCAGGAGCCATACAGGTAGGCGCGTTACCTACCGAAAAGCTGTCAAGCAGTACGTCATCATAGAAATCGCCGGACAGGGTTTTGTCAACGCTAAAGCGGAACTGAGCATCGGTCACACCTGCAAAGGCAGCCGGAAGCGTAATGCCTACCGTGCGCCATGCCGTGTTATTGCTGGTGTCATCCATCAGAGTAACCCAGTTGGCACCATCATAGCCTTCTACTTTCAGATTGTTGTTGATAAAAGGCGCAGCAGCCTGATTGTTTTTATACCAGTCAAACTTCACATAAGGCGAAGCCAGCGAGGAAAGGTCAATAATCGGGCTGGTCAGAACAACCACTGCCGATTGCGGATAAGAAGCATCCACCCAGGCATAAGTGCCTATCGGGCGGGTGTTGGTCGTTGCGCGTGGCGTACCATTAACACCTGAAAATTGCCAGAAAAGCGTTACGTCCATGCCGTTCGTAGAGTTGACATTTGTCCAGCAACCCGGCTGCGAACCCGTGTTAAAACCTTCTGCATAAGGAGCTGTAAACGTAACACAGGCGGTCATGAAAGTGCTTGTTGGAACCCATGCACTGGAGTCGCCCGCGCCGCAGATGCTGCGTACATACGCTTGGTAGGAAGTAGCAGGAGAAAGACCTGCCGGGTTTGCAGATGTTGCGCCTGCGGCTGTGTTTCCGGAAGCGCCCAGGCCGGCAGCGCCGGAGCCGGCAGCGCCGGAAGAGCGTACTTCATACTGATAACCGCCCATCGGTGAAGACGGGGAAGCCGTCCAGCTCAGGGTAGCACCGCCGGAGGTAATAGCGCTCACCGTCGGCATACCTGGTGCAAAACAGGAAGGCGTATTGTCAACAGAAAAACTATCCAGCAACACTTCATCCTCATAGCTGTTGGACAGCGACTGGTCCACGCTAAAGCGGAACTGCGCATTGGTAATACCGGAAAAAGCAGGCGGCAGCGCGATGCCTACCGTGCGCCACACATTGGAGTTGCTGGTGTCATCCATCAGCGTTACCCAGGCGTTTCCGTCATAACCTTCCACCAGCAGATTGTTGTTCATTGGTGGAGTAGGGTTATTCTTAAACCAGTCAAACTTCAGGTAAGGAGTCGCCAGACCGGAAAGGTCAAACACAGGCGACGTGAGCGTAGCCGTTTCCGTGTAGGGGTAAGAAGGCTGCAACATAGCAAAGTTGCCTACTGCCCGTCCGTTGTTGGCACCGCCATAATAGGGGTACGCGTTAAACTGCCAGAGTTCGTAATAATTGGTAGTGCCGGCAGAGTTGCTGTTCGTCCAGCAGCCGGGCAAAATGCCACTGTTGAAATTCTCTGCATAGGGAGCCATATAGGGCGCACAGGCAGTCGTGAAGGAACGTCCGGGTGTCCAGGTGCTGGTATCGCCTGCGCCGCAAATGCTGCGCACGTAAATATTGTAAGTAGTTACCGGAGAAAGACCCGTATTCACGTTAACAGATGTAGAACCGGAAGCTGTACTTCCGGATGCCGCCAGACCGGTAGCGCCGGAGCCGGCAGCACCCGAAGCGCGCACTTCATATTGATAACCTGCTGCGGGCGGTGTAACAGAAGCCGTCCAGCCTGCAACAACGCTTGCACTGGTAATGGCAGTAGCGGTTACGGAAGTAGGGGCCGCACAGCTTGGCACGTCCATGATCGTAAACTCATCAATACCCTGATCCAGAGTACCGCCTCCGTAATTAGAGTTGGAAACAAAACGGAACAAGACCGTTTGTCCGGAATAAGCACTTAAATCGATAATGTTCTGCGTCCAGAAAGAAGTAGAGTTACTGTTTGCAAAAGTGGAGTTGGCACTGCTGTGCTGATAAAGAGAAGTCCAGGTAGTACCGCCATCGTTACTAATCTGCACCTCAAGCGGATAAGGGTCGGCACCGGTCGTTCCGGTTGTTCCCTGATAGCCGTCTGCACCCAGCCAGTAATAATACTCCAGTTGCTTGTTCGGCCCTGTCAGGTCGAAAACCGGTGTTTGCAATTTGTAAGGGTTGCTGCTCGTAGAGGCCAGATAGACGTACAAATAAGCAAAACCGCTTCCGGCAAAGGGCGCACTTGCCCCGTTGTTTACATCGGCGGCTGTGCCGGTCCAGTTGTAGCCGCTGGTGCCTGAGTTCGATGCCAACCAGCAGGAAGGCAATCCGGTAGCAGAAAAGCTTTCTACATAAGGGAAAGTAGTGAACGTAAGACAGTTGGTCGTAAAGCTGCTCTTCGCCGACCAGGCACTGGTATCGCCGGGGCCGCAAATGCTGCGAACCCACCAGTTGTAAGCCGTAGAATTGTTGAGACCCGTGACTGTATAAGGATTGCTGACAGCCCCGGTGCGGGTGTTGGTCGCAGAACCGAGCGTGCTGCTGGTGCCATATTCTACCTGATAATCCGGAGCCGTGCCGGTCCAGGCCAGCGTAGCATCGGTGGTTGTAATACCGGAAACAGTCGGTGCAGTCGGCCTGGCGCAGGTGGCGATGCTGAACGTACCCGGACACGGACTCTGCGGCGAGGGCCAGGTGTCGAACATCAGGTAATACGTCGTCCCGGCCGTTACCGTTACGGTTACGGTCTTTGTGAGCGCAGAACTGGTTACATTGCCCACGCAGTTGGTGCCGGCAGTGGTGGGGCAGCCGTCAAACACGAAAATGCCCACATAAGAGGTTGAAGGAGATCCATCATAGGAAATCTCTATAGCACCGCTTGTTGTGGGCGTAAAAGTATAAAGGGCTTCGTAGCCGCCGTAGTAGCTGGTACTGCCACACGTCATAGCCACGTTGGAGGACGTAATGTCGTTGGTGGTACCGCATACGACAGCCTGGTTGAACACCGGCAACGATGCAATGGCCGTCGCGTTCGGACAGGTCGTCGCATCTGCCCGCGTCGCAGCGAACAGCAGCATTGCTGAAGCCCCAAGCGTTGAGAGTACTTTTCTAAGTCTCATAAAAAAGAAAAAATGCCTACTCGTTTAACGGGCTTTCGGCTT
Organism: Bacteroidetes bacterium UBA1952; assembly: GCA_002336725.1. GTDB lineage: Bacteria > Bacteroidota > Bacteroidia > Chitinophagales > Chitinophagaceae > UBA1952. The sequence continues at coordinate 7,738 of DDEO01000061.1, forward strand.
ACCCCCGTTGGTTAAAAAAAAGCAATAGTAAGCCCAATCCTTTTGCAAAGGAGTACAGTTGGGCGGATAAAATTAGGGTTTTTTTTGAATATCGGTGGGCAAACGTTGCAAAATTGTTGGCCCGTTTTTTGCCATTCCCCGCGCCCGCCTCTTCGAGAAAGGTCTTCTATTGCTTTCGCAAAGACCTCTTTTTCCGGAAATCTGAATCCTTTTTTTACCCGCCGCATCGGGTGGGGGAAGCCTCCTGCCGATGCGCCGACGCAGCACTCCATTTCCGGAAATGGAGTGTCCGAAAAGCTGATTTTTTCCGGAAAATGCTGCCGCCTCCAACCGCCTTTCTACTGCCCTGCCTCCTGCCGTCGCGCGGCACCCGCATCCAGACTGCAAAACTTTTTTAAAGAACGCAAACACCCCTTCGTAATCCCTTTTCCAAACCGCTGAATCGTCCCGGTGATTTTTGGTACTTTTGCAACCCTAATCCGTTCTCTTCACCGCTCCTTATATCGCGATTCACTTCCTATGGCTTTTGATTTAGATCTCATCCAGAAAGTATATGCCCAGATGCCTGCGCGCATCGAGGCCGCCCGCAAACTCCTTGGCCGCCCCATGACCCTGGCCGAGAAAATCCTCTTTGCCCACACGTCCGAGCCGGCAGACACGGCCTACGAGCGCGGCAAGGACTATGTAAACTTCGCCCCCGACCGCGTGGCCATGCAGGATGCAACGGCCCAGATGGCGCTGCTCCAGTTTATGACCTGCGGACGCGACCGCGTAGCCGTTCCCTCTACGGTTCCCTGCGACCACCTCATCCAGGCTAAAGTAGGTGCCGCCGCCGACCTTGCTACTGCCGAAGATGTAAACCGCGAGGTGTACGACTTTCTGAGTTCTATCTCCAATAAATATGGTATTGGCTTCTGGAAACCGGGCGCAGGTATCATCCATCAGGTGGTGCTCGAAAACTACGCCTTCCCCGGCGGCATGATGATCGGCACCGACTCGCACACGCCCAACGCCGGCGGCCTCGGCATGATTGCCATCGGTGTAGGCGGCGCGGACGCGGTGGACGTAATGGCCGGCCTGCCCTGGGAACTGAAAATGCCGAAACTCATCGGCGTGAAACTTTCCGGAAAAATGAGCGGCTGGACATCCGCTAAAGACATCATCCTGAAAGTGGCCGGCATCCTGACCGTGAAAGGCGGCACCGGTGCGATTGTAGAATACTTCGGCGAAGGGGCCGACAACCTCTCCTGCACCGGCAAAGGCACTATCTGCAATATGGGTGCCGAAATCGGCGCGACAACGTCTGTTTTTGCCTACGACGAAAAAATGAGCGCCTACCTGCGCGCCACCGCCCGCGAAGAAATCGCTGCCCTCGCCGACGATATCCGCGAACACCTGCGCGCAGATAAAGAAATATATCAATCGCCGGAAAAATACTATGACCAGGTTATCGAAATCAACCTCAGCGAGTTGGAGCCGTATGTAAACGGCCCCTTCACGCCCGACCTGGCCACGCCGATTTCCAAAATGGCCGAGGCTGTAAAAGCCAATAACTGGCCTGACCGCGTAGAAGTTGCCCTCATCGGCTCCTGCACCAACTCTTCCTACGAAGATATTTCCCGCTCGGCCTCTATCGCCGAAGACGCGCTCGCCAAAGGCCTGAAAGCCAGCAGCGAATACACCATCACGCCCGGCTCCGAAATGGTGCGCTTTACGGTGGAGCGCGATGGCTTCCTGAACACTTTCGACAAGCTCGGCGGCATCGTGCTGGCCAACGCCTGCGGTCCCTGCATTGGGCAATGGGCGCGCCACATCGACGACCCCAACCGAAAGAATACCATCGTTACGTCCTTCAACCGAAATTTCGCGAAGCGCAACGACTCATTCGCCAGCACCCACGCTTTTGTGGCTTCTCCCGAAATCGTTACTGCCTATGCGATTGCCGGTTCTCTGTCCTTCAACCCGCTGAAGGATAAACTCACCAACGCCGAAGGCAAGGAAGTGATGCTCGACGAACCCACCGGCTACGAACTGCCTCCAAAGGGCTTCGATGTGGATGACCCCGGCTATCAGGCACCTGCCCAAAATGGCAGTGATATTGTGGTGAACGTGAAGCCCGACAGCCAGCGCCTCCAGTTGCTCGCGCCCTTCACGGCCTGGGAAGGAACCGACCTCAAGGGCCTGAAACTGCTCATCAAAGCCTACGGCAAATGCACCACCGACCATATCTCGATGGCCGGCCCGTGGCTGAAGTATCGCGGTCATCTGGATAATATCTCCAACAATATGCTGATTGGTGCCATCAACGCCTTCAATATGGAGACCAACAGCGTGAAGAACGAAATGACTGGTGCTTATGCGCCCGTTCCCGATACCGCCCGCGCCTACAAAGCCGCCGGTATTGGCTCGGTGGTTGTAGGGGATGAAAACTACGGCGAAGGCTCTTCCCGCGAACACGCCGCCATGGAGCCGCGCCACCTCGGCGTACGGGCCATTCTGGTGAAATCTTTTGCCCGCATCCACGAAACCAACCTCAAAAAGCAGGGAATGCTTGCCCTCACCTTCGCCGATAAAGCCGACTACGACAAGGTGCGCGAAGACGATACTATTGACATCATTGGCCTTACCGATTTTGCGCCGGGCCGTCAGTTGGCCGTAGTGCTGCACCACGCTCACGGCGCTGCCGAGCAAATCCTGGTGAACCACACCTATAATGAGCAGCAAATCGGCTGGTTTAAGGCCGGGGGTGCGCTGAACGTCATCCGTCAGGAGCTTGCCAATGGCGCAAGCGACCAGGAGATGACCGCCGCCGTTGGCCCCGAGCATAGCGCAAGCGGTGTAGAAAACTTTGCCGACAAGGGCAAGCAGGCACGCGAAGAAAACGCATAAGCCGTTTCTCAAGCATTGATTTAGAAAAAGGTCTTCCGGAAAATACCGGAAGACCTTTTTTTAAAAGGGTGAGTTCAGAAATCAGATTTCTTGCGAAAGTAGTTTCATGCAGCATTTTCGTTGCTGTGTAGTAGGCTCCAATCTCGATTATTCTGTATTGTGGAGACGGCGAGCTTAACCCTTAATACCGACAACCCACATTATAGAGATGGCGGGTCAAGCCCGCCATGACG
>DDEO01000237.1 GCA_002336725.1 Bacteroidetes bacterium UBA1952
CCATCTCTCCGCGGCAAAAGTAAGGAAACGAAACCCATTTTCCGAACAGCACTTTAAACATTTTTTTAGCCCGCATCTCAAACCATTAACGCCCTCAAATCGTTTATTGCACATGAAATTTTCCCAAAAGACTTCAACTTTGACGACGCTTATGCGCAAGGCTTTCCCGGCCCTTTTGCTCTCGTTTGGCTTCTTCCTGAATGGCTGTGCGCAGGCACCCGAAAAACCCTTTGCTCAATCCCAGTCTTTTAAAAATATGACTCAAACCCAAACTTCAAAGACCGCAGCGGTGGACACGGCCACCTTCGGTGCCGGCTGCTTTTGGTGTACCGAAGCGCAGTTTCAACAGCTCAAAGGCGTGCTTTCGGTAGAGAGTGGCTATATGGGCGGCAAGACGGTGAATCCTACCTACAAACAGGTTTGCACCGGCAACACCGGCCATGCCGAGGTGATTCGCGTTACCTACGACCCTTCTGTATTGAGCTACGACGAGTTGCTCGCTGCCTTTTGGCAAAGCCACGACCCCACGACGCTCAATCGCCAGGGCGCCGATGTAGGCACCCAGTACCGCTCCGCTATTTTTTATTACACGCCGCAGCAAAAAGAAAAGGCGGAAAAATATAAAGCCCAGCTCACTGCCGAAAACGCTTTTGGCAATCCAGTGGTAACGGAAATTGTGCCGGAAGCGCCCTTCTATGTAGCCGAGGATTATCACCAGGATTACTACAACCAGAACGGCAGCCAGCCCTATTGCCAGATGGTGGTGCGGCCCAAGCTAGAGAAGTTTAAGAAGGTGTTTGCGGATAAGTTGAAGTAGTTTTTCCGGAAGTTTGTAGGCGGAGCTAACTTTGAGAGAACGCTTGTTGCTTCTTCATCTCTTGTGAGGCTTCTATCAAAATCCGGACTGTAAAGTTTTCCTGCGCACCGCTTATGACTTCCAGACAAATCATATTAAGAACACTTGCGACGGCTAAACCGGAGCTGGCCCAGCGGGGCGTTTCGGCAGTAGGGCTTTTTGGGTCTTACGCTCAGGATGCACAAAACCCCGATAGCGACATTGATTTGTTGATTGACTTTAAAGCCGGTGCCGAGACATTTGAGAATTTCATGGACGTTTGCGACCTGCTCCAAAATTTATTTTCCGGCCACCGGATTGAAGTTGTAACGAAGAATGGATTGAGCCCTCACATTGGGCCTTATATCCTGAAAAGCGCCGTGTATGCATAAAAATCCGGAGGAATTTTTAAAACATATCCTGGACGAGTGTTCCTATTTGCTTCGGGTTGGGTCAGGAATTACCAAAAACGATTTTCTGGATGATGAAACGTTGAAACGCGCAGTCGTCCGAAGCCTGGAAATCATAGGCGAAGCGACCAAGAAAATCCCGGCAGATTTCAAAGTGAAATGGAGTACTATTTCCTGGAAACACATGGCCGGAATGCGCGACCGGCTTATCCATGATTATATCGGCGTTAATTATTCAATCGTATGGGATGTATTCCAAAACCGTATCCCAGAGTTATACAAGCAAATACAGGACGTTTTGGAACAACAATAGGAAGGCGCTTTTAGGTAAAAAACGCATCAAGTAGCCGTTGCAGAGAAATAAAGGACAGGGCTATCAATTAATATATAAGCAAGACTAAAATCCCCACATCACCCCCGCCACAAAATGCCTCGGCAATCCCGGACGGCCCGCTACGGAAAGATATTTTTCGTTGCTCAGATTGTTGCAGCGAAGCTCAAAATGCAGCGTTTGTTTTCTCAGCGCCAGGGCATACGAGGCCGATGCGCTGTGCAGCCAATACCCCGGTATCCAGGCGCTTTCGTCGGCGGTGATGAAGCGGTAGCCGGTATAAACGCTCGCGCCTTCTAAACGAAAACCTTTTCCGGAAATCCAGCCGCTGATGCGCCCCGTTGTCAGCGGTGTGTGCGGGATTTGGCAGCCCACCGAGCCGTCGTTGGGCGCGGCACTCTCCACGGTTTGGGCCTGCGTGTAAGTAAATCCCGACCGCAAACCGATTTCATTTCCGGAAAACGACCCGCGGCCTTCGGCTTCCAGTTCCAGGCCTTTGGTGTGTACCCGCGCAATGTTGTGAGGTGTCCAGATAGCGCCGCCATACCAGATAATCCAGTCGCGGATGTCGCGGTAGAAAGCCGTGGCCTCCACCGATGCCTGCCAGCTATTTTTCCGGAAATCCTGCCGTGCGCCCACTTCCCCACTCCAGCCGATTTCCGGTTTTAAATCTTGGTTGCCGCCCGGAAAATAATAGAGTTCGGAGAGCGTTGGTGCGCGGTAGCTGCGCTGCACCGAAGCCCGCAAAAGGCTGCCCGGCAACACGCGCCAGCGCAGATTCGCGCCCGGCAAAACCACCGTTTTTGCGTCGGTGTTTTCGGCTCGCAGGGCCGCCGAAGCGGTTAGTTTTTCATTCCAGAACGATTTTTCTGCACCCGCAGCCAGCGCCAGCCGGCCTTGAGAAAAGCTTTGTCCGCGCGTATCGGCCAGCGAATATTGCAACGGCGCATCGGCAAAAAAACGCCCCTTTGGAAACCGGTATTCATACTGTGCGCGGCCAAAGAAAGTGGCGGTGCGCAGGGCGCTTTCCAGCTTCACGTCTGCATCTTCATAAAACAGATTTTCTCTCATAAAAGCCCCCGCGATACGCAGCTCGTGGCGGCCTGCCGTTTTTTCCAGCCCCAGTCGGATGCGCAGGGCCTCATCGCGCTGCTGCTTCACACTTTGCGCCTCAAACAGGGCCGGCGGAATGCCGCGCTGCGATTGCATCGCCCAGACATCTTGCCGCAACAAAAAGCCATTCTGCAACTGCTGTGCGCCCTGCGCCAGGAAGCCATATTGTTTTGCCAACGCATTATTGATGTGCTTCTGCGGGCCGTTTTCCGGAAAATAATCAAACGAATAATCGGCACGGCTGCCGAAGGCACGCACGGCCCAGGATGTTTTTGGCCCGCTTCGCCGAAGGCCCGCCATGCCATTAAACAACCCGAAAGAGCCGCCGCCGAGGCCGATAAAACCGCCCGTTTCCGGAATTTGTGAGAAGCGGGGTTTTTCACTTTCCAATTGCAGCACACCGCCCACATTGCCGCTGCCCCAGAGGGCCGGCGAGCCGCCCGAAGTGAGGCGAATGTTCTGAAAAAGTCCCGATTGCAGCAGCGAAAGGTCGGTGAGGCCCATCGCCGGATTTTGGAGTGGGATGCCTTCCCAGAGCACCATCGACTGCGCTGCCGAAGCGCCGCGAATGCTGAGCGTGGCCGGGCCGTTGATGCCGGTATTGCGTACAAAAACCGGCAGATTTTCGGTGAGAATCCGGCTGATGTCCGTGAGTGCGGGCCGCAGCAGCCGGTCGCTGTCGATGGAAAGGGTTTTCAGTCCTGCCGTTCCGGGCGCTGCTACAATGCGTTTTCCGGAAATCACCTGCTCGGGGAGCGTGTCGCGCAGTTGAGCGGTGGCGGCGGTGGGCAGCAGGAGCAGTGTCCCAACAGCCTTCCGATATTTTTTTAGAAGAAATTTTTTATTTAATAGATACAGACATCTCATACTTTTTGCTTTCGGGATGCAATTATAGGGTTTGAATCAGCTTGCTTTGGCAGAAATCGGCTGCTTTTTGGGCAAGCCGGGCTGTTTCGGGACGCTCCAAAGAGGATATGCACCATCTTTTGCCCGTTGTGCGGTTGCGTTGGCGAGCATCAAAACGGCATTGCAGGATTGTGGGGCGGGTTTGTCGGCTATCGACGGCGCATTGCAGGGGTTGTGAAGTGTTATTGGTTAATTCATTTAACATTTCAATAGATGCTTTAAGCATCTTAGACCCCAGATGGGTTTATTGTAAGAGACAATACATTGATTTAATGTCTTATTTTCGCTCTTTAAAATAATCCATAAATGATAAAATCATCCAACCTCACGCGCTTACCGATTCTCAGTTTCTATCAGGTTGTCAAAGACATTTTGAGCGGTGTAAAAATCCTTGCCTTTACCGATGCCGGTCTTCAGGCATTGGTTGTGGATATGACTCATGTATTCGGCGATTTTGATGAGTCGGTGCGACGGGTACGCAGCTCTGTACACACCGAAAACCTGAACGCCCTTGATGGGCAGCGCGATGCCTTGCTTGTGGGCATAGGCGGCCTGCTGCGTAGTTATCAGTACATCAATGATGCTGCTAAAAAAGATGCAGCCCGCCTGCTGCAAGGATATTATGAAACGTATGGCGAGCAGTTGGCGCGCCTGCCGCAAAAGGAAGAGACGGCAGCCATTGCCAATTTGCTTCAGGATTTTGCGCTTCCGCCTTCTGTGTCAGCCCTTGCGTTGCTGCCGTTTCTGAATGATTGGATAGCGCCGCTGCGGGAAGCCAACATTGAATTTGAGCGGCTTTCCAACACGCGCAATGCCGAAACGATGATAGCGGAGGCAGGGCTTTCTAAAAAATTCCGTCAGAAGCTGCAAGATTTGCTTCATGATTTTGCAAGCCGGATAAACGCCGTGTTGCTGCTAAGCAACAACACCGATGCAACGGCTCAGAAGGCTGCCGATGTAGTGAATGCGGCAGTGCAGGCAGCTTTGCACAGTTACCGGCCCGGCGGTGGCCGTGAAAGCGACGTTTGAGAAAAGTTTTTCTGAGCGGCTTTCCAGAAGATAAGAAGTCTCTTTTTATTTCTTCCTTTTTCTTTTTGCAAGAGCATGAAAACACATCTATTCCTTTGGGTTTTTCTTTGGCTACTGCCCGGTGTTTCTGATGCGCAGCATTCGCGCAGCGGCGAGAAGTCTTCCAATGTTTATCGTCGTAGTTATCAGCGCATGGCAAGTGTCAGCAGCGCAGCTTCTACGTGCTTCGAAATTCGAGGCGGTGTGCTTTGGGCTTGGGGACAAAACGATTATGGGCAACTGGGCGACGGGACAACTGTGGATAGAAACACCCCGGTTCAGGTGGGGGTGGATACGAAATGGGTAAGCGTACGTTCAGGTCGCTATCACAGCATAGGGATTAAGAGCGACGGCACACTATGGGCTTGGGGGAGGAACAATTATGGACAGCTGGGCGACGGCACGGCGACGGATAGAAGCACTCCGGTTCAGGTAGGGATGGATACGAAATGGGTGAGCATCTCTAATGGCACACATTACACCATAGCATTGAAGAGCGACGGCACGCTATGGGCCTGGGGAAGGAACGATTATGGGCAACTGGGCGACGGCACGACGGTGGATAAAAACACCCCGGTTCAGGTGGGAGTGGATACGAAATGGGTGAGCATTGCCTCGGGGAGGCTTCACAATATTGCATTGAAGAGCGACGGCACGCTATGGACGTGGGGATGGAATATTTGGGGGCAACTGGGCAACGGAAGTAGCGGCAATGTTTATATTAACGTTCCAACTCAGATTGGCATTGATAATCAGTGGACGCAGATAGGGTCAGGCAATGATCATTCTTTGGCCTTGAAGAGCGATGGTACGCTATGGACATGGGGAAGGAACGATTATGGACAGCTGGGCGATGGCACTCTTACACAGAGGGATAACCCTATTAAAATTGGTATGGGAAACAGGTGGGTAAGCGTTGTTGGCGGCGAGCTTCATACCGTAGCCCTAAAGAGCGACGGGACACTGTGGACGTGGGGATATAACTACTATGGCCAATTAGGCGACGGCACGACTATCAGCAAGGATGTCCCTACTCAGATAGGTATTAGCAACAAATGGATGAGCATATCTGCAGGCCGCTACTATACTCTGGCGCTTCAAAGCAATGGCACGCTGTGGACATGGGGGAGCAACAACAGCGGCCAGTTGGGCGACGGCACACTTGCAAACAAAAGCACCCCGCAGCGCATCCGCGAGAGCAACCGCGACTGGCTGCGGGTTGTACAGGGGCAGTCTCATACAATAGGGTTGAAAAGCGATGGTACGCTATGGGCTTGGGGACAGAATGACCAGGGCCAGTTGGGCGACGGCACCAACGTCTCCAAGTCTACTCCGATACAGGTGGGTACAGACGACAATTGGATAAGTGTAGCCGCAGGTTTTAGATTTTCGATAGCTCTTAAAAGCGATGGTACGCTGTGGACATGGGGACGGAATAACAAGGGCCAGTTGGGCGACGGCACTACTACGAATAAAAACATCCCGACACAGATAGGGGCTGATACAAAATGGGTGAGCATTGTGGGTGGACAAGCACATACTGTAGCCCTGAAAAGCGATGGCACTTTATGGGCGTGGGGAGATAATAGTTCGAATCAATTGGGGGACGGCAGCATACAAGACACGAACGTTCCCATTCAGATAGGAACCGATACACAATGGGTGAGTGTAAGCGCGGGTACCTTTCATACGGTAGCCTTGAAAAGCAATGGCACTTTATGGACATGGGGCAGTAATATTTATGGACAACTGGGAGATGGAACTACCGGGAGTAAGAACACACCGACACAGATAGGCACTGGGGATACATGGGTGAGCATAAGTGCAGGGCAATTTCATACCCTGGCCATTAAGAGCAATGGCACCTTGTGGGCATGGGGACATAATAGCTACGGACAACTGGGCGACGGAACCAATTATGCCAGGAGTGCTCCGGTGCAGATAGGCGCAGATACCAAATGGCTAAGCGTGAATACAGCAGCTACTTATACCATCGCCCATAAAAGCGATGGCACCTTATGGGCTTGGGGCTGGAACACAAATGGTCAGTTTGGCAACGGGACGAATACAAATAATTACAGCCCTACGCAAATCAGCAGTCAGGTGCAAGTGGTGTCTTTAGGAAGAGGCTATAGTATGAGTCATAGTGCCATTCTTACGAGCGACCGAAACAGCATTTGCATGACTGGCAAAAACGACTTTGGCCAGCTGGGCGACGGGACTACAACCAACCAAAACACCTATAACTGCGCCAGCAATATTTGCCGTGCCTATAACGCCCTGCCTTCTACACCATCCACTACCTGCATACAACCGCTAAGCGGCCTGGGCAACCGCACCGATTTCCAATTGGGATGCACACTACTTACTTCAGTAACGCCTTCGGGTGGTGCTACGGCAGTTTCCGGAAATTTAACCGCGTGGGTATTCAAACAGTCTTCTATACCCACCTATCAGGGCCACGCCTACGTAGCCCGCCACTATGACCTGCGGCCCGATAACAACGCGGATGCAGCTACGGCTACTGTTACGCTTTATTTTTCCCAAAGCGAATTTGACGATTACAATGCCACCAACGGTACAGACCCCGATTTGCCCACCGGCCCCACCGATAATACCGGCATCGGCAACCTGCGGGTATCGCAGTTTCATGGCGTGCCTACCGGCGGTTATACACCCGACAAATACCCAACCGCCTGGGGGGGCGCTGGCCCTGCAAGAGTGCTACTCCTTCCCCAATCCATTGTTTGGAATAAAGATGACAGCCGCTGGGAAGTAAGCATTGAAATCACCGGCTTCTCTGGCTTCTTTGTGCATGGCAATATTAACAACAAGCCACTGCCAGTACTACTTTCTTCTTTTGATGCGAAGCTGGTAGGCGAAAAAAAGGTGCTGGCAAGCTGGATAGCGACAAATACGCAGCAGGATAAAGAATACATTTTAGAACGCAGTGCCGACGGCAACTCATTCCTCTACATTGGAAGCATATCGCCTACTGCCGCCACCGATTATCGCATGCATGATTATACCCCGCTAATGGGCAAGAACTATTATCGCCTGCGCATCATCGGCATTGACGGACGAATAACCTATAGTGAAATCAAGAGTGTGATGCTTGACGTTTCCGGTAATCAGGCTGTCGTACGGGTGTATCCTTTGCCGGCCAAAGACCATGTGATTATAGAAAACGGCGACGGCAAAGAAATCTCCGGCATCATCACCGATGTGCAGGGAAGAACCTTGTTGCAGGTGACGACACAAAGCGGCGGCAGCGTAAATGTCACCTCGCTTGCCGGCGGCTTGTATCTGCTGCGATTGAACAGCGGCGAGACGTTTAAGCTGGTGAAGGAGTAGTTATTCCCAGAAAAAAGAAACNNATTTCTTTTCCAAGCGGTGCTAACTGTTTGTATATCTTTCTACAAAAAATAAAACGCGCCCGGCCCTACGCCCGTTTTCCAGCGTTTCAGCAAAGCTCCAGCCGGATTATACATCAGCGCCTCGCCGCGTTGGGTAAAGCCTTTGGGGTCGCCGATGAAGATATTGCCGGTGCCGGGCTGAATGCCGAGCGCCCAGAAATATTGCAAATTTTCGGCGGCCACAAAAGGCGTTTGGGGCAGTGCCGTTGCGGTAATCGGCATCCGAAAAACACCGCTCTGCCCTGCCCCGCCGTAATAATCCACGCTCAGCCAGTACAGCGTGTCGCGCGTAGGGTTCAAGCAGGGCTTCATCACCTCTTTGCCCGCCGGGAAGTCGTATTGCGCCAGAATGGCCCCGCTTTTGGGGTTGAGACAGGTGAGCGCAGGCCGAACGCCCTGCGGGTCGTTTCCGGAAACAATCCAGAGGTTTTGCGCCTTATCGGCCAGGATGGTCTGCGGCGCACGGCGGCCCAGGTAGATGGAATCCGCCACGCGCTTCTGCACCGGATTTATCCGATACAGGAAAGCATTGGCCGTATCCCAGGCGGCCACATACAACAGGCCGTCGTGCAGCAGCATTCCTTCGGGATTTTTATACGGAAAAAAGAGCGTGTCGGTGATGGCATGGGCATTTAAATCCAGCACAAAAACGCGGTTGCTAAACAGCGACGAAACATAGGCGCGGTCGCCGCCGGTCGGCACCAGATAGCGCGGCTTGGCTACCGAAATGGTGTGCTGCAACCGGTAATCCGAAGGATTGATAAAATAAATCCGGTCGGAGTTGTTGATGCACAGCGCCAGTTCTTTGCCGGTATAGGATATGCTCTGAAAAATATCACCCAGTTGCTGCCCGTTTATGGCATAAAAAACATCCTCCGAAGCTGCTTGGGCGGAATCGGCAGGAATCTTGGTGAGTGCGCTGTTGCCGTTGCCGAGGCTGCCTTCGCACACCACCAGCACATCACCTGTGGCAGCAGGCGCTACCGGCCCCACGGGCTTGGTATCGGGGTTTTTGCATCCCCACAGCAACGCCAGCGCCGCCGCTATTGCAATACAATTTTTTCGCGCCACAGTTCGCCCTCGCGGGTTTTGATTTCTATCAAATAAAGTCCTTTCGGAAAACCGGAAACCGGAATCTGCACCGCTTCCTGCGCCGCCCCGCCGGCTACCCGACGGCCTTCTAAGCTGCGCATTTCATACTGAAAATATTTTCCGGAAAATTCCACCGTAAACGCATCGGTTGCGGGGTTGGGGGCAATGCGAATGTCGGCCTGCGCCACGTTGCCCACGCCGAGGCAGGTTTCATCGTTGAGTACCGCCACCGCGTCGAGGTCGAAGCCGCCGGTGGAGAACGGCGTGGGAAAGGGGTCGTTGATTTTGCGGCCCAGCGCGTCGCGGCTCCCTTCCGGCCCCAGCGAACCGATGACATCCACCAGCCGCACGTGCGTAATCCGGCGCTTGTTGAGCAGCGGCGTGTCGGGAATTTCAGCCAGGTCGAAGGGCGTGCCGAAGCCGCCACGGTATTTACCTGCGAGGTTGTGGTATTTGCGGCAATCCATATAAACGCCCGCGCCGGGAATCTGCACCAGCGTATCGGCCAGCGATTGCGCCGGAAACCGGAAATAGTGAACGCCGTCGGAGCTTACTTCTGCAAAAGCGAGTTCCAGAAAAGCCTCATTGGAATCGGCGGGATTGAGGAAACCGTTTTCAAAAACGGCAAAATCGGGGCCCGGGCCATCGGCAATGGGCACGGCAAATTGCAACACCGCCACCCCGCTGTCGCCGAGGCTGATGATGAAATTATTGGCCGCCCCCGTGCCGTCGCTGTCCATGCCGAGGCCCACCGTTCCGGCGCTTTTATCACGAATGTCTTTCCAACCACGCGTAACCGTACACTGCGTAGCCCAGCCGCGTATCTGTGCGCTGTTAGCCGGAATGGCAGTGCTGCCCGGCAGGCCGGCCTGCGGCGCAAATTGCGCACTCGCGGCAAGCGCCGAAAAGGCGGCAAACAGGGAGAGAAATAGCTTTTTCATAGAGGGTTGTTTTTGGAACGCGGATGACACGGATACGGGCGGATTTACACGGATGGAAAAATCCGCGTAAATCCGTAAAAATCCGTTTTATCCGCGTTCTATCAGGTAAGCGCAACTATGGCTTCACAAAACGGTGCGTCGCCACACCTGCTTCGCCGCGAATCAGCAATTGATACGTTCCGGCGGGCAGGTGGCCGATGAACAGCGTTGTTTTGAGTTCTGTTGGAGCAACCGAAAGCACTGTTTTTCCGGAAATATCCAGCACGGCGATGGCTTTTGGCACACCGGCAGCGGCTTCTACGGTCAGATTTTCAACCGCCGGGTTTGGATAGATTTTCAGGGCAGCTACCGGCGCATTAGCAACGCTCAGGTTGGTTTCGTTGGTTGTGAAATTGTCGATGCAGAAATAGGCCGGCGTGTTCATGCCAAACGGCCCAACATCAGAAGAGCTGAGCTTGATTTGCACGCTGTCCACATGGCCGAGCGCGGTGAGCGAAACCCATTTCCAGTCTTTGACGATGTATTTGGCGGCGGCGCTGTTCGCGCGGTAGTCGGCGAGGTAAAACTCCACGCTGTCGGTTTTCAGTGCGCCGTTCAGGTAGCCGCGAAAAACCATTTTATAGAAATCGGGGTAAGAGCCCTGCGGCAGACCGGAGCGGGTTCCGGTGGTATCGCCGAATTTGCGGGCATAAGCGTCGCCGTTCAACATACTGTAATATGCGTAGTTGTTATTGGTAACATACACGCCGCTGAGCGAATTGCCACGCGCTGCGCCGGTGAGGTGGATGATGTTCGTCGAGCCATAGGCAACGGCGTATTTATCGCCAAAAGCGGCCTTTCCGGGGCGGGCGTTGTACTCGCCGGCGAGACCTGCTTTTACCGAGTCTTTGCGGTTGGAATAGGCAAAGCCATCCGACCAGTAGGAATAGCCGAAAGACGTATCATATACGGTTGGGAAATGTGCCAGACCGCTGTTGAAGCCTACATCGGTGCCCGGAGCGGTATAATTAATATAAGCGGTGTCGTTTCCGGGGAGCGTCAGGTTTTCGAAATCGGCAACCGTTTGAGCGGTAGCGGAAGAAGCGGCGGCGAGGAGGCCGGCGGCAAGGAGTAGAGAAGTGCGCATGGGCGTTGTAAAAAAAGGATTTTGAGTGGCGGATTTTTCAGAAAATGCCGTCCTGCCTTTTTAGGAACAATCATAAAAGCCCTGCGTAGATTTCCGGAAACGCACAACGCTTCCGAAGGTGCAGCGCCCGTGCTTTTATTCCCGAAAGCAGTGCAGCGAGGTATGGTTGCATCGGGCAGGTCTTCTGACTTTGTTCCGGTTTTCTTTCGCCTTCCCGAACGCCGTTGGGCGCACAGTGGCTTTTACTTGAAAAAAAACCTTTTTAATTGGAACTTACAGCAGCGGGTACTGTTCCGGATTTTCACCGGATTCCCTTTTCATCCAACCCCGGAGGGATTGGAACCAAATGCGGCGCGAAGGTAGGGAAATTAATGGCGCAATTTCTCAATAGCTCAATTGCTCAATGGAAAAGGAACAGATGTGATGAGCAACAGACGTATAGATAAGATTATTGGAGAAAGATGCACCGACCGTTTACGCCAAACGGTGTTTCATTCAATCCTTAAAAGCATTTCCGCCTGTCCAAACGAGCTGCAAGGAACACCATTGAGCCATTGCGGAATTGAGTTATTGAGGAATTAAAGAACCGTCCGCTGCCGTTGTGCTTCATACAGAATGATACTTGCCGCGACGCTCACGTTGAGCGAATCAAAGTTTCCGGTCATCGGGATGCGGATAAGGGCATCGGCACTTTTAAGCACTTCTTTGGAAATGCCGCCGCCTTCCTCGCCCATCACGATACAACACGGGCCGGAAAAATCGGCTTCGTGGATGGGGATGCTGCCGCGCATTTGCGTTCCCAATACGCTAATGCCGTTGAGCCGGAGTGCGTCTATGGCTTTGGCCACCGTGGGAACGCGCACGAGCAGGATTTGCCGGAGTGCGCCTGCCGAGGTTTTTACCGCGTCTTCGCTGAGCGTAGCACCAGAAGCAGTCGGCAGGAGCAGTGCCTGCGCACCGAGGCAGAGCGCCGAGCGGGCAATTGCGCCGATGTTGCGCACATCGGTTACGCCATCCAGCAGAAAGAAAAGCGGCGTTTTGCCTTCGGAGACCACGTGGTCGATGGCATCCTGAAGCTCAATGTAGTTGAGTACGCCGCCCACGGCCACCACGCCCTGATGCGGCGCTTTGGTGAGCTGCGCCAGCTTTTCTGCCGGTACCACGGCAATGGGAATATTCCGCCCGTTGGCCGCCCTTTTAATATCGGAGATTTCCGGCCCCGAAGCCGAGCGCAGCACATACAGTTTTTCAATCGCCTCGCCGCCTGTAATGGCTTCCAGAACGGGTTTACGACCAATAATCAGGGGCAGCGGCGGGCGGCGAAAGGGTTTCA
>DDEO01000232.1 GCA_002336725.1 Bacteroidetes bacterium UBA1952
CTGCGAAATGCGAGGCGTACGTAATACCACGTACGTCTTCCCGCGTACGTAATCCGTCATGGCGGCACTGAATCAAGTTCAGCACAAGCCTTGAGCCGCCATCTCCATAGCACAGAATAATGGAGATTGGGGGCGTACTACACAACAACGAAAATGCTGCATGGAACTACTTTCGCAAAACCCGGCTTGTCTCTTGTGTTTTGCGGAGACAAGGCATGCCTTGTCTCTACGACCCCTTAACGCAGCAGCGTGTTTTCCATGCCCTGCAACTCGGTGTATATTTTCTGAAGCAACTCGGTTTCGCCGGTGGTTATCTGAAGGGCAGCGAACGCTTCCGGCGCAGAATCGGGCGGTGTATTTCCGGAAAATTGCTTTTTCTGAACACTCCGGAACAGCTTCAGAATGCTTTCTACAAGCGGGGTTCCGTTCACGGTGGGTGTGGTGTTCAGCGTCGTTGCCGGGTTTTCGCGCTCCAGGTGAATCTGGTTCAGGTCGCGGGTGATGCGCACATTGTGAGTGAGCAACTGATAGGGCTGCACGATTTGTTTCTGCCTGCTGCCCGGCTCTTCGAGGTAGCGTTGCAAAGATTCAAAAGCACGGCTGTTGGCCATCTCGGCGAGGCGTTTCAGGCGCGTCCAGGACTCGTTTTTTCCGGAAAATCCATATGTGAAAAGCAGGTATTCCTGATTGTGGCGCAGCGCGTCGGAGAGGTGTTCGGGCAGTTTTTTCTTGTCCCACTCCGGCAGCAGCACAAAGCTGGAAAGCACCGCAATGGCTGCGCCTACGAGCGTGCTGATGGCGCGAATCAGGATAATCTCCAAATCGGCCTGCCGCTCCACATCGAGCAGCATTACAAGCGAAACGGTGATGAAAAACGCCGCAACTGCATAGTTTTTGCGCACATATACCACCATCAACACCGAGGCGATAAACAACAAGGCTTCCTGCACAAACAGATTGTTGGGCAAGAGCAGAAAAAGACCGCCCACGATGCCGCCCGTTACGGTTCCCAATACACGGTCGCGCGCTTTGGCCAGTGTAGCGCCGATATAGGGCTGGATGATCAGGATGACGGTAAAAGGAATCCAGTAGTTGTGGTGGCCGGGCAGAATTTTGGAAAATCCCATCGCCAGCGCCGAGGCAATGGCCATGCGCAGCGCATACCGAAAATGCTCGGTGTGGGTATTGAACAACAGTTGCAGCGCACGAAGGAGATTGCCCGGATGCAGCACATAGATGGTTTTGAGCAGCGAGTAAGACCGATATACCCGCTTCTCGCCGGTGGCGCCCTCCAGCCGTTCCAGCGTGCGCTCCATGAGCTTCGCCGTTCGGTTGGCCAGATAGAGCATTTTGGTAAAAGCCTTCCGTTCGATATCGGGGATGCCTTTCTGGGCAATATAGGTTTCCAGCACGGCACACAGGTCAGACACGCGGGTAATCCGGTTGCGGAGCAGCAGATTTTCTTCCGGCAACAGCGACACCATATAACTGCTCATGCGAAAGGCGGCCTGCGTCAGCGTTCGATAAATGCCATAAGTAGCATTGCGCACCTCAGAGGGGATGTTGTGGATGCGAAGCGATTCTGCGGCCTCGTTCATAGCCACAATCTGAATGGCGACCATAGCGGTGGACTTGCGGATGATGGCCAGATTGGCCTCCGGCCCCTGCTCGCGCCCCACCTGATGCGCCAGGGTGCCATAGAGCGCGATAGAAGCGTCGAGTGCCTTGCGCACTTCTATCTCTTTGCGAAAGGTGTTCTGGATGCTGCTGCGCGGGCTTTTGCCATTCCAGCCCTGCGAGATGGCCTCTAACAATGCGCCGATGCTGCGCCAGATGAGCGCAATCGAGCGGCGGTAAGGCTCGTTTTGCCGCAGCGTTACCGAGAAGGCAAGTGCCAGAAAAAGACACCACGCGCCGCCGATGCCGGTGAGGAGCAGCCGATGGGCAAAAGCATCCGCATCTGCCGGCGGATTGGCGTTGCTGAGGATAAATGTTACATAGACACAAATGGCCAGCCCGGAAGCGCGGTCGCCCAGGTTTTTAAACAAACCCGAAATCAGCCCTACGGCAAACATAGCCAGTGTAGAGAAGACGACGGAAAAGCCCGTCAGTGCGCCAAGAGTGGTGGAAAGCAGCGTGATAAGGATGCCGGCCAGCACGATTTGCACCCGTTGAAAAACCGAGCCTTTCAGCTCTACCCATGCAATTCCCTCGGAAATCAGCCCTACCCACACCGCCTCCGAAAGATGGCCCGTGGCATAGCCCAGGAGCAGCGGCACCACCAGCGACAGGCCCATGCGAGCGCCCCAGGCAAACATCGGCTCCAGCGACTCGGCCTGTTGAAAACGTTCTAATCTTGTAACGACCTGTCGCATTTCTTATTTTTTCCGGAAAAAAACACGGCTAAGATAGGAAGATACGCAGCGGCAGAAAGGGTCTGAAAACAGCCTCGGGCGCAGAAACGCCCCAACAAGCTGTGGCAGGCGCAAAGAAACTTTAGCCTCCCGGCTCTATATTGCAGTCCCCGTTTCCGGAAATTCCGGGCGCAGCCCGGGGGCGGAACGGCTTTTATAGCAGCAGGCGCGTCAGATGCTCCTTTTGCGCTCCCTGAATCATTATCTCTTATTATCCTTTTATGAACGATCAAAAGACGGTTCTTATCACCGGCTCTACTTCCGGAATCGGCCTTTCGATGGCCACCAAATTTGCCAAACTGGGCCACAATATCATCTTCAACGGCCTCGAAAAAGACGGCGCCCAAACGGCGCAGAGCGTGGCCGACGAATACGGCATCAAACACCTGTTCTATGGCATTGACATCACCGATACCGCAAAGCTGCGGGA
Organism: Bacteroidetes bacterium UBA1952; assembly: GCA_002336725.1. Classification (GTDB taxonomy): domain Bacteria; phylum Bacteroidota; class Bacteroidia; order Chitinophagales; family Chitinophagaceae; genus UBA1952. Next base: position 2,845 of record DDEO01000232.1, read on the forward strand.
GATGATCGCCGGTGGACAGGAAGCCTTCGGCACGATAGACATCCTGATAAACAACGCCGGAGCGCAATACGTGTGCCCGGTAGAAGACTTTCCGGACGAGAAGTGGAATATGATTCTGGCCATAAACCTGACCGCCGCCTTCCACGCCACCAAGGCCGTCTGGAAAGGCATGAAAGAGCAGGGATGGGGCCGGGTTATCAATATCGCCTCGGCGCACGGGCTCATCGCCTCGCCCTTCAATNNTCAAGAGCGCCTATATCGCCGCCAAGCACGGACTGGTGGGTTTCACCAAAACGATTGCCCTCGAAGGCGCGCCCTATGGCATCACGGCCAACACCATTTGCCCCGGCTACGTCCACACGCCTATTGTAGAAGCGCAAATCGGCGATCAGATGGCCGCCCACCAGATGAGCCGCGAAGAGGTGATTAAAAAAGTATTGCTCGGCAAACAGGCTATCAAGGAGTTTATCCCCGTAAACGCCATCTCTGAAATGGCCGTTTATATGGCCTCCGACGCAGCCGCGCAGATGACCGGCGCGGCCATCCCGATTGACGGCGGCTGGACGGCCCAATAGTTTTCATCCCTTTTCTGCCTGTCCTTTTTTCTGCCGTCTGTTTTATCTCCCGAAGCCCTTTTTCTATGCGTTTACCCGCTCCCTCCGAGCATTATGTCGTAAGCAATAATATCACCCTTCACTGCCTCGATTATGGCGGCAAAGGCCCGGTCGTTGTGCTGCTGCACGGCCTCACGGCCAATGCCCGCGCTTTCGACGGCATTCTGGAAGCCGGCCTGCGCCAATATGCCCGTGTGATTTCCGTAGATCTCCGGGGCCGTGGTCTTTCTTCTATGCCGGCCTTTGGCTATGCCATGCAGGATCATGCTGCCGACATCATCGGGCTGCTGCGGGCGCTGGGGCTTTCCAGGGTTATCCTCGGCGGCCATTCGTTTGGCGGCCTGCTCAGTTGTTATATCGCCGCACTCTATCCCGAACGGGTCGAAAAAGTGATTGTGCTGGATGCCGGTGCGCGGATGCACCCCCGCGCCGGCGAGATGCTCGGCCCGGCTATCAGCCGCCTCGACAAGCGTTTTGAGAGCTTCGATGCCTATCTCGACAAGATTAAAAACGCGCCTTACCTAACCTTTTGGGACGAAGCCATGCGCAGCTACTACGAAGCGGATGTGAAAACCCACGAAGACGGCAGCGTGGTTCCGCGCCCGGTCTTGTCGCATATCTATGAAGCTTCGCTGGGCGTGGCCAACGTGGCCTGGAAAGCCCTGATGCGCCGCATCAAAGCGCCGGTGTTGCTGCTGTATGCCTCCTCGGATTACAACCTGGGCGAGAAGATTCTGCCGGAGAGCTATGCGCTCGAGACGATTGAGATGATTCCCGGTGCCATCGGCGAGCCGGTTTCCGGAAATCATCAAACAATGTTGTATGGAAAGGGTGCGCAGGAAATCTGCCGGGCCGTCTTTCAATTTATTCATCCGGAAGCAGATAGGTAGTTTTTTTGAGTGAATGTGGGTACAAGCTCCATTTTGGTAACTTGTTGAATGGTGAGAAAATTTCTACTCCTGCTGTTGTTTTGGTGTGCTGTCGGGGTTTGCCGGGCGCAAGAGGCAGATTCTGCCCGGACGAAACTGTCTTTCTGGCTTCGGCAGGCTTATGAATCGGCCTGGAAAAGCGTACACCGCGACCACGCCGACAGCGCCGAATTCTGGCGACGCGTGCCGCAGATTGCCGAAGAAGCCTTTAAGCCCTACGAAGGCAAAATCGTTCGGCATATCACGCTGGTGAAGCTCGATTTCAACCATCAGCTGCTCGATACCTCCACACAAATTGGCAGTGCCATCACCCGGCTGGCCACCAATCTGCACGCCACCACCAAAGACTGGGTGCTCTACAACCACCTTTTTGTGAAAAAGGGAAAGCCGCTCAGCGCCTATCAGGCGGCCGACAACGAACGCTTTCTGCGGACGCTTTCCTTTATTCAGGATGTACGCATCCTGCCTGCGCCGGTGGGGGCTGCCGGAGAAGAATCGGATTCCGTTGATCTCGTGGTGATCAGCAAAGATGTTTTCAGCCTCGGCGCCGACATTCCTTTTGCCGAGTTTCAGCGGGCCGGGCTGCGGGCTTTCGATGCCAATTTCCTGGGCATGGGCCAACGCCTGCAGGGAACCGTTATCTATGACCTGAACCGCAACCCGCGCACCGGCTACGAGGTCTCTTTGTCGCGCAGCTCTATCGGCGGCAGTTTCATCAACGGCGGCGCGGGTTTCACCACCATCAACACGGGCCGAAGCGACGGCAATGAGGAGGAAGCTGCCGGTTATATCCGCTTCGACAAGCCCCTGATTTCGCCCAGCGACCGCTTTGCCGGCGGACTGGAACTGAGCATCAATCAGAGCAATAATGTATCCCGGAAACCCGATAGCCTTTTCTACGATTATCGCTATAATCTGGTGGATGTCTGGGGCGGATTCAACTTTCGGTTTGGCACCGAAGCCTATAAAACCAACCGCGAACGCCGCCATCGGATTTTCGTAGGGCTGCGCTATCTGCAGAATAAATTTACCCTGCCCCCTGCACAGGTTGGTGGGCAATTGGATCCCATCTATAACGACCGGCAGGCGGTATTGGCGGCGGTAACGGTTTTCCGGCTCAATTATTACCGGATGAATTATTTCTACGGCTTCGGCCTCACCGAGGATCTACCCAAAGGTCATAAGATTACCGCTACGGCGGGCTGGTATCGGTGGAATTATCTGAACCGGCCCTATCTGGGGATAGATTTCCTGCGTTACAATGCTACACGCACCGGCGAATATTTCCAGACTTTTTTCCGGGCAGGCAGCTTTCTGGGGCGGGGCGGGCCGGAAGACGCGGGTGTACTCGTGGGCAGCACGGCCTATTCCCGCCTCTATGAACCGGGGCGCAACAAGTTCCGGCAGCGGATTTCCGGTTCCTATACACTGCTCTACAATGGGCGGCTCAATACGCCGCTTCGCATCGACAATGCCTATGGCGTGCCGGGCTACGGAACGGACAGCGTGCTGGGGCAGTCGCGGCTCAGCCTGTGGTCGGAGAGCATCATGTTTATAGACCGAAAATATTTTGGTTTTAAAGCAGCGCCCTTTGTTTTTGGCGGCGTTTCCCTTATCTCGCCGGGGCGGGAGTTCTGGCATAAATCCGATGCCTTCACCGGCATTGGCGCGGGGCTGCGCATCCGGAATGAAAACCTGATTTTCGGAACGATAGAGGCGCGTTTTACCTGGTTTCCCAGAGCCGTGCGCGGCATTTCGCCATTCTATATAGATGTGGCCGCCAATCTTCGATTTCGTTTTCGGGCTACGTATGTGCAGGCACCGCAGGTATTCCCCTGGAATGAAGAGATACAATAATGCCTGCCAGCAGCGGGTGTTTTCCGGAAAAATCCAATCCGGCTTCTTTGCCATTCCGGATAATTTCCGGAAATTTCCGGAATCAACCAGAAGCCGGAGGCTCCAACGCCCGCCACTGGCGGGCTGTCCAACGGCGAAGCTGTCCAA
>DDEO01000009.1 GCA_002336725.1 Bacteroidetes bacterium UBA1952
GGACGATATGCAAACTTAAACACATTATTTTCCTATGACAAAAGTTGAAGCAATACAAAAAGTAATGGAAGATAATAATGGTACGGCAAGTTTAGAAATCATCTACCAAAACATTGAAAAATATTATCCGTCAGCAAAAATTTCTAACGAATGGGAAGCAGGAATAAGAGGCGTTCTTTATCGTGAAATTCGTAACAACAAAAGATTTAAGAAAATAGGTCTTAGTATTTACGCACTCAAAGATTATGTAGAAGAGCAAAAACCGAAAAGAGAGGATATTGTAAGAATGCACTCTTACATTGAAGGCATTTGTCTGGAAATCGGAAACTTTAAAAAATTTGAAACATATACAGCCGACCCGTCAGCAACTTACAGGGATAATCTAAACCTTAACAATCTTGCTACAATGAATGAAATGCCTCATTTTTCATACAACGAAATTGTTCAGGAAGCAAAACGAATGGATGTTATTTGGTTTAATCCCCAAGGTTTGTGTTTTCCGCAAAAAGTTTTTGAAGTTGTAGATAGTATAGGAACATTAAACGGTGCATTTAATCGGTGTTTGCAATTGAAAAATTTCAGAACTGAGTTTTTTATTGTTGCTCCCGAACAGCACAGAAATAAGTTCAATCAAACAATGAATTTAGAATCTTATCGAGAAAGTAATGATAGATTCAAATTCATAAACTATGATGAAATAGTTGAACTATATGACAATGCTTCAAGAGTAAATAAAATCGAAAGTAAAATATTTTAGTATGAATGAAAGCCTTGAAATATTTTATTCGTTTTGGCAACAATTGATTCCATATAATGAGCGAGTTGAATTTGCAGAAAATTTTACTCAATGGGATTTTTGTAATGAAATCAAACTTATAGCATCTTCAAAAGCACTTGGTTTTGTTGTTCTTTCACCAACAATAAAATTGACTTCGGCAGGAGAAGAACTTGTAAACTCAAAACAAAAAGATGAAATCTTTTTGCGACAGCTTTTAAAATTTCAAGTTCCGTCCCCTTATCATAAACCGTCTGCAAATTCAGCTGAATTTTGGGTAAAACCTTATCTTGAATTATTCCGCTTAATTCGTCATTTTGGCTCTTTGAAATTTGACGAGTTGATGATTTTTGGTTTGCAGTTAGTGGATTATCGTCAATTTGAAAATATCGGTTCTAAAATCAATGATTTTAGAACAGCAAAAGCACAAAACGAGGGCAATTACAAAAAATTCCGTGCTGAATATTTGGAAAGTGAACTAAACGAAATTTACGGCGATGATATAAATTCGGGTAACACAAAAACCAGAGAAACAAACGATAATTCTGTTTCAAAATTTTTGAAAACAAAAGCAAGTAATATGCGAGATTACGCAGATGCTTGTTTTCGTTACTTGCGTGCCACAGGCTTGGTAAACATTTCACACATCGGAAAATCTATTTCAATCGTTCCCGAAAAAATTGCAGAAGTTGATTATTTCTTGGAACACACAAACCGAGAACCACAATTTATTAACGATGAAAGACAATATATTGCATATCTTGGAAATGCTGAAACACCAACCCTTTTGACCGATAACAGAGAATTACTTGAACAAAAAATCAGTTCAGAATTTCCGCATATTGCAATATCCGAAACAGCGACATTGCAAGAGCTTAAAGATATTTTTGCTGATGAAATAGAACATCGAAAAGAACAAATCCTTACTGAGCAAGTAACGGCAATTAAGGACTATCGTTTGTTTGACCACATCAATACAACATTTGAGCAAATACTTGACAATTCTCTTTATGATACGCCTTTAATGTTAGAATGGAATACTTGGCGAGCAATGACAATGCTTGACGGCGGAAACATAAAAGCAAACTTAAAATTTGACGACTTCGGAAATCCAATGTCCACAGCACAAGGAAATATGGCAGACATTGTTTGCGATTATGACGACTTCGGATTGACCGTAGAAGTTACAATGCAAAGCGGACAACGACAATATGAAACGGAAGGCGAACCCGTAACAAGGCATCTTGCAAAGCTGAAACGAGAAATAAATAAACCAGCTTATTCTTTGTTTATTGCACCGAAAATAAATGAGGCTTGTATTGCACATTTCTACGCTTTGCACAAAATGAATATCAGCTATTACGGAGGAGCTTCGACAATCGTTCCACTTCCATTGAACGTATTTTTGAAAATGGTTGAGGACTCTCACAAAGCAAGCTATGTTCCAGAACCGAGACACGTTCAACGATTTTTTGAACGCTCAAACGAGTTGGCAAACACGACAGATAACGAAATTGAATGGTATAATGGGATAACAAACGAGGCATTGAATTGGCTGACGGAATGAAGAACGACCGATAATAAGGGTTTGGCGTATATAACGGATGATTCCTTCGCATAAATTTTTTTTGTGAATCTAAGTTTATATATATATATATCAACGGGTGCTAAAATGCTGACTACGCCCCGCCCTTCCTCGTTCACCCGGTAGGAAACACAAATAAAAAAAGAATCAGCACCCGAATCAACCCATGAACCATAAAACATGAAACATGGCCTATTTTCGCGCCCGTTATGAGTCTTATTGTAGTTGGCACAATGGCCTTCGATGCCCTGGAAACGCCCTTCGGCAAGGTAGATCGCATTATTGGCGGCTCGGCAACGTATGTGGCGTGGTCGGCTTCTAATTTCTATCAGCCCATCAAGCAGATTTCGATTGTGGGCGGCGATTTTCCGCAGGAAGAATTCCGGAAACTGGAAGCGCGCGGCGTGCAGTTTGAAGGTGTGGAAGTGGTGCCCGACGAGAAAAGTTTCTTCTGGAGCGGCCGCTACCATATGGATATGAACACCCGCGACAGCCTCGCAACCGACCTCAATGTATTGGCCCGCTTCAACCCGCAGGTTCCGGAAAACTATCAGGATTGCGAATATCTGATGCTCGGCAATGTGGTGCCGGCGCTGCAAAAGCAGGTGATAGAACAGCTACACAAACGCCCGAAGCTCATCGTGATGGACACGATGAACTTCTGGATGGAAGTGGCCCTCGACGACCTGAAAGAAGTGCTGAAAATGGTGGATGTGCTGCTCGTAAACGACAGCGAGGCGCGGCAGCTTTCCGGCGAATATTCGCTGGTGAAGGCGGCGCAGAAAATCCAGGCAATGGGACCTCAAACCCTTATCATTAAAAAAGGCGAACACGGCGCACTGCTCTTTGGCGAAGGCAAAATTTTCTCGGCCCCGGCGCTGCCGCTTGAAGATGTTTTTGACCCCACCGGCGCGGGCGACACCTTTGCCGGCGGCTTCATCGGCCACCTGGCCCGCACCGGCGACATCTCTTTCAACAATATGAAGACGGCCATTATCGTTGGCTCGGCTATGGCCTCGTTCTGTGTAGAAAAATTTGGCTCGGAACGGATGCAGGAGTTGAGCGCCGACGACCTTAAAGACCGCATTGGGGCGTTTGCGCAGTTGGTGCAGTTTGACGCAGCGGTGTGATAACAGGAACCTCTTTTCACAGATGTACTCTATCAAAAGAACCCATTCACAAGACCCCGATTTCCGGAAACTGGTGCAGGGGCTTAATGAAGATCTGGCCATTCGCAACGGTGAAGCAAACGATTTTTTTATGCAGTTCAACGGTCTGGACGGGTTGGATTGCGTAGTGGTGGCCTATGAAGCGGACGTAGCTGTGGGCTGTGGCGCAGCAAAACAATTTGATGCTGCAACCCGTGAAATCAAGCGGATGTTTGTGCTGCCGACGCAAAGAGGGCGCGGCATTGCAGGGCAAATACTCGCAGAACTGGAACGCTGGTGCCGGGAGCAGAATTACCAAAAATGTGTGCTGGAAACAGGTCAGAAACAGCCGGAAGCAGTGCGTTTATACCTCAAAAGCGGCTATCAGATTGTCCCCAATTTCGAACCTTATACCGACGTAGCAGACAGCATTTGTTTTGAAAAGGCGCTCCACGAAACTTCCCGTCCGGCATCTCAGTCCTGACGGGAAGTTTGCGTTTCAACCAGCCCCGGCTGCCTACTTACCGTCCTTCATTTTCCGGAAAAAATCCAGCAATTCCGGAATGCGCCTCACATAGGCCAGTTCTTTCATCTTTTCGCGGGCCTCGCCCGTGGGCGTGCCGAAATAGGTTTTGCCGCCTTCCAGCGTCCCTGGCACACCGCTCTGCGCCAGCACCACCGCGCCCTTGCCGATGGTCAAATCTTTATTGACACCTACTTGCCCCCACAGAATCACTTCGTCTTCGAGATGGGTTTTTCCGGCAATGCCTACCTGCGCGGCAATCAGGCAGTTTTTGCCAATCACCACGCCGTGTCCCACGTGTACCGAGTTGTCGATTTTGGTTCCCTGCCCGATAATCGTGTCGCCGCTCACGCCGCGATCGAGGGTGCAGCCTGCGCCGATTTCTACATGATCTTCAATCAAGACGCGGCCACAGCTTTCGAGCTTGTCGTATTGCACATCTCGTTCCATACGGCGTTTAAAATAAAAAGCATCGCCGCCGATGACGGTGTTGGCCCCGATGATAACGTTGTCGCCGATGATGCAGTCGTCATAAATCACCACGCCGGGATGAAGGAGGCAGTTTTCACCGATGCGTACGCGATTTCCTACAAAAACACCCGGTTGCAGATGTGTGCCTTCGCCAATGAGCGCCGTTTCGGCAATCATCTGCGAAGCGGGCGTAAAAGGCCGGAAGTGCTTCGCCAGCTTCACGTAAGCCGCAAACGGATCTTCGCAGACGAGCAAGGTTTTGCCTTCCGGAAAATCGGCTACTTCTTTATTAATAATAATAATGGTGGCCGCCGAATTCAGGCACTTGTCGTAGTACTTGGGGTGATCCACAAAGGAGATATCGCCCGGCACTACTTTATGAATTTCGTTCAGCCCCGTGGCATATTGATTGGAATTCCCCACTTGTTTTGTCGCAATAAAATCGGCCAGCCAGGCCACGGATACCGGTTCGGATAGTTTCATAAAGTGCTTTTTGAGGAGAAAAGAATTTTTGAGGAGAAAAGAAAAGGAGCGGATAAATGTAGCGAGCGAAGGCCCAATTTTGACGGATTATCAATAATCATCGAGGTATGTGGATCAATTATAACGGTATTTTTTTTCCGGAAAATGCCCTGCCCATTTCTGCCCGCGACTGTGCCCTGCGCTATGGGGTCAGCCTGTTTGAAACCCTGCGCTGGACGGGCGGGCGTGCTCCGCTGCTGCCGCTGCATTTGCGCCGCCTAAAGACCGGAATGGCGCTTCTGGACGCACCGCTACCGCCTTTTTGGAACGAGGATTTTCTGCAAAAGGAGATCCAAAATACTGTTAAGCACAACGGCATCGTGGGGGATGCGCGTGTTCGGCTTCAGGTCAGTCCGGAATTTCCGGAAAAAGAACCCAAAAATTCAGGTGTTCCAAGTTACATAATAGTCTGCTCACCCTGCGATCCATTGATTTTCAATGCCTTAGGTATAAAAATTGGCCTCGCAAGCCGTCATTTACAACCCATACCGCCGCCCTTTTGCGCCTATAAAACCGGGAATTATTTGCCTTATTTTCTGGCTGCAAGAGAAGCACAGGCGCGCGGGCTGGAGGATGTCCTCTTGTTAAACCGGCAAAAACGCATAGGGGAGGCCGCCGCAGCCAACGTTTTTTGGACACAAGACGGGCAGCTTTTCACTCCGCCGCTTTCCGAGGAAATCGTGGCCGGCGTGGCCAGAAAGCACCTGCTCGACGTTCTTTCCCAATCCGGTAGGGTTATCCAGGAGCAGCCCCTCACGCCGACGTGCCTTCGTCGGGCCGATGCTCTTTTTCTGACCAATGCTTTCCGGGGCCTCCGCTGGGTGGCCGACTGCGAGGGCATGAAGTTTGAAAAAGGTCCGGCAGAATATCTTTTTAAGAAAGCATTTTCACTCCTGACCTGAGGGCTGGCACAATCTTTTTTAACCCATCCCCGAACGATAGCAATTCTGCCATCCTCAACCCATCTTCTCACACAATCTCTTTTCTTTCACAAAACCCTCCTTTTTTTAAGTCATGAAGTCTCTTCTTCTCACAGCAGCCGTGTCTGCTCTCGCACTGGGTGCAACTGCCCAAACCAAAATCAGCATTATCCCCGAAGCCGGTGTAAACCTCTCTAATCTGCGCCGTACGGTCAACAACGAGGAATTTAAATCTGCTACCAATGCAGGTGTCCGCGCTGGTGTGAACGTAGCACTTGGTCTTGGCAACAACCTGTCTATCCAGCCGGGTATCTTTTTCTCGCAAAAAGGCGGGCACAACTCTTCGGATAAGATTGTAAGCCCCACCCTGGGCGTTGCTTCCCTGCCAGGGGGCACCACCGATTTCGAAACCCGCATCAACTACGTCGAAGTGCCGATTAACGCGGTTTACTACTTCATGGACGATCAAAGTGGTTTCTTCATCAACGCCGGCGCTTACTTTGCAGCGGCTGTTGGCGGCCACGAGAAATTTTCAAGGCCTTCGGTTGCGGGTGGGAATACAGTCACCATCGAACACGACTATACCATCGGCGGCACCGATCCGCAGTTTGATGCGCTGGGCAATAAAATCTCCGGCGACGACATCCGCCGCTGGGACATCGGCGCTCAGGCAGGCGTAGGATACCAAATGCGCAATGGCCTGATGCTCCGTGCCCAGTACTTGCTCGGCGCTATGAACATCACCGCGCACAATAGCTCTGCCAACGCCCTGCGCAACGGCGCTATCAACATCGGCCTCGGCTACAAATTCGGCTGGTAAGCACCGCACCTAAACGGCTGCTCGCTTATTGCCCCTAAAAGAAAGACCGCTCCTTTTCCCAGGAGCGGTCTTTTTGTATCTATGCCCTGCCCGCCCGGCTTACCATTGCCGGCCATTGTCAAAATTTCCGGAAATCATGACTGCTTCCCGCCCTGTTCGCGTTCGTTTTGCGCCCTCGCCCACCGGCGGCCTCCACCTCGGCGGCGTGCGCACGGTGCTCTACAATTATCTTTTTGCCCGTCAAAACAACGGAACCTTCGTCCTGCGCATTGAAGACACCGACCAGACGCGTTTTGTGCAGGGAGCGGAAGAATATATCCTCGACTGCCTCGAATGGTGTGGCCTCTCGCCCGACGAAAGCGTGAAAAATCCCGGAAATTTTGGCCCCTATCGCCAGAGCGAACGCAAAGCGCAGTACCGGCAATATGCTGATCAACTCGTTGCCTCCGGCCATGCCTATTATGCCTTCGACACGCCCGAAGAGCTGGAAGCCATGCGCGAAAACCTGAAAACGCCCGAAAATCCGTCGCCGCAATACGACCGGAATACGCGGATGCAGATGCGCAATTCCCTCTCGCTTTCCGAAGAGGAAGTGAACGACCTGCTGGCCGTCGGCACGCCCTATGTAATCCGGGTAAAAATGCCCGATTCCGGAACGGTTTCTTTCACCGACGCGGTGCGCGGCGAAGTCTCTTTCGACCTCGCGCTGGTGGATGACAAGGTGCTGCTGAAGCGCGACGGAATGCCCACTTATCACCTGGCCGTGGTGGTAGACGATTATCTGATGGAAATCACCCATGCCTTCCGGGGCGAAGAATGGCTGCCCTCCGCGCCGGTGCATCTGCTGCTGTGGGAGGCGCTGGGCTGGAAGGCGCAAATGCCGCAGTGGGCACACCTGCCGCTCATCCTCGGCCCCGACGGCGCGAAACTATCCAAGCGTCACGGCTCCAAATATGGCTTCCCGATTTTTGCCATGTCGTGGACTGACCCCAAAACAGGCGAGACCACGGAAGGTTTCCGGGAACGGGGTTTTCTGCCCGAAGCCTTCCTGAATGCGCTGGCGCTGCTGGGCTGGAACGACGGCAGCGGCGAGGAGATTTTTTCGCTGGAAGAAATGGTGCAGCGTTTCTCGCTCGACCGCGTGGCGGCTTCCGGCGCTATTTTCGATTATGAAAAAGCAAAGTGGTTCAACCAACAACACATTCAGCGCCTGCCCGATGCAGAATTGGTGGCGCGGGTGTGGCCTTTTCTGGCAGAGAAGGGATTGCAGGCAACGCCGGAAGACCTGCTGAAGATTTTGCCGGTCATCAAAGAACGCTGCCACCTGCTGACCGATTTTTATGAGCAGGGCGCTTTCTTCTTCGCGGCTCCGGAAAACGTGGATGTGGAGGCTATCCGCCCGAAGTGGAACGAGAAGCTGGCTGATTTTTTCCGGAAATATGCCGATGCGCTGGAGCCGCAGGAATACCTGAGCGCCGAAGAAGCGGGCGTGCATTTTACCAGTGCGCTGGCCGAGGCCGGCATCAAAAAGGGCGAGGCCATGCTGCCGCTGCGCGTGATGCTGGTAGGCGGCAAATTTGGCCCCGACCTGTTTTTTATCCTCTCGCATATCGGCGGGAAAGAGGCCGCAGCAAGGATTCGGCGGGTGGTGGAGATGCTGGATTAACAGAAACCTGTTGGCGTGCTCTTGCCAACCCAAGAGCGCGGCCTTTGATCTAAGGAAGACTGATGGCTGAAAAACTTTTCAGAGAGATTCCGCGCGGATTCAACGGAGCGAATTTTCTGATCCGTTCAAATCCGTAAAAAGCCGCGTCATCTGCGTTTCAATAAACGCGCCTACTTCAGAATATTTCCTTCCTTCGAAAACTGCCGCACGCTCACCGCAATAGCCAGCAACGCCGCCACAATTAAAGAAATCACCAGCAGCGCGTATTGCCCGTAGTGAATCGTTCCGGCAGTGATTTCCTTGGTCGCCAGCGCGATGTTCAGAATCGGGATGGCTGCCGTTTGCCAGGTGAGGCGCATCCCCGGCATCAGGGCCATCATGGCCGGCACAATTACCACAAACATCATGGGGCTGATGAGCGTCTGCGCTTCCTTAAAACTGCTTGCCCGGATAGCCACGGCGGCCAGCGCACCGGCAAAAAACAGACTTAGCGGCACGAGCATTCCGAAGAGCAAGAGTACAAAGCGCAGACTCAGAATATCGTTGATGGCGTGGAGGATTTCCGGCGGAATGCCTTCAAAAAGGCGCATTGCGGCAAACATACCGACGATGGTCATCACCGCTGCAAAAACGCCCACTACGCCAATCGCCAGCACCTTGCCAATCAAAATCTGAAACCGCGAAGCCGGTGTCGTCAGCAGGGTTTCCAGCGTGCCTTTTTCCTTTTCGCCGGTGATGAGGTCGAGCGCCGGATACATACAGGCCATAAAGCAAAACAGGATGAAGATATAGGGCAGAAAGCCGCCCGCCAGCATCCCGATTTGCTCTTGCTGCGAGGCCACATCTATGCTTTGCAGCGCGATAGGCTCCAGCAGCGCCGGCGAAATATGCAGCCGCTCAAAACGCTTGTTGAGCACTTCGGCCTTGTAGGCATCCAGCACTTTTTCTACCCGTCCTTCTACGCTCGTATTGGTGGATTTGTAGTAAAACGCCACCTGCCCCGCACCCATCGAATCCACCGTCTGCGCAAAGGCGGGATTGAAATCCAGTGCTGCGTCATAGACTTCCTGCGCCACCGAATCGCGGGCGGCAGGCAGCGGCATTTCCGGAATGAGGGTGAAGCCCGGCGCGGCGGCAAACTGCTGTGCCAATGCCGGCGGCGCATGGCGCAGCACGATTTTCAATTCTTTGGCAGCCTCTTTCTCGGCCATGCGCTTGCTGAATTTGGTGATGCCCAGCAGGAGCAGCGGCATGGCCAGCACGGGCAGCAGAATAGCCGAAATCAGCGTGCGCCGGTCGCGCAGTGTGGTCTTGATTTCTTTCCGGAAAATAGTGAGGATGGTGTTCATTTTTTTAAAACTTTTTAGGCTTTGCGTTTGTGCGCCTGTTAGCCTCACCCCCGGCCCTCTCCGAAGGAGAGGGGGGCCAAAACGTAGGGGCTTCACTCTGCTTCATCTAAACCAGCTCTTGATTTATACGGTGAAAGAGGGCAGCAAAATCCAGGCGGTGCTTCTTGTGCGAGTGGGCAATTTGAATAACATTGCGCAAAGAGCGGGTTTTCAACGTGATTCTCTTTCCCGCCTGTTATTCCACTACATTTAACTGTCACCCCTCTCCTTCGGAGCGGAAGGGGTGAGGCTCCCCTGCACCAGCCTTATAAACGTGGCCGTAAGCGATTCGTTTCCGGAAGTTTTCCGGAAATGTTCCATCGTATCGCTATATACCAGCCGCCCTTTGTTGATGATGGCCAGCTCGTCGCAGAGTAAGTCCACCTCGCTCATAATGTGGGAAGAGAAAATCACCGTTTTACCGGCAGCCTTGCAGTCGCGGATGAGGTCGATGATGCCGCCGGCGGTGATGACGTCCAGCCCCGACGTTGGCTCGTCGAAAATCACCACTTCCGGGTCGTGAATCATGGTGCGGGCGATAGAGACGCGCTGCTTCATGCCCGTCGAAAGCTGCCCGATGCGCTTGTTGAGAAAATCGTTGATGCCCAGTTGGGTGAACAGCTTTTCTTTCCGTTCCTTAAAAACCGCGCTGGGCAGGCCATATAAATCGGCAAAATATTTCACGGTTTCGGCGGGCGTGAGGCGCTCATAGAGGTTGGTGGAGCCGGTGAGGAAACCGATTTTGCGGCGCACGGCGGCGGCATCCTGCACCACATCCAGCCCGTTTACCCGAATGGTTCCGGTGGTGGGCAGCAGCAGCGTGGCTATCATGCGCAGTGTAGTGGTTTTGCCCGCGCCGTTGGGTCCCAGCAGCGAAAAGATACGGCCCGGCCGGCAGGTGAAGCTCACGTCGTTGACGGCGTTGAGGCTGCCGGCGGTGGTTTGCAGTTCCGCCTTTTGCTTTTTGGAGAGTGCGTATTGGCGGCAGACGTGGGATACTTCTATCATGACCGGGCTTTTTTTAGGAGTAACGAAAGTAGGACGCGGGGGAAGTTTCCGGAAAATCAGGCAGGCTTTTGGAAATAAGGGAATGCGCCCCTGTCAAAAAATCCCGCAGAGGCGCAGAGAACCTCCTTCCATATTATACCATTTAGACAGCTAAATCATGCATCGCGTTAGCCTCACCCCCGGCCCCTCTCCGAAGGAGAGGGGAGCCGAATTGCGGTGTTCATTTTAGCCGTCCATTTGGTATTATTAGGGCCTTATAGATGGTAGGTTCTTACGTCCGCGCAGTTTGTGATGCCCCTCGTCTTTTGTCTTGATACTTCTGTCTTTCGTCTTAATACTTTCCTCTTTCGTTTGCACCGGTAGCTTTGCACCCATGAATCCCGATGCCTCGCCCGCCATTTTACTTCTGGAAGACGACCCGGTATTGTCGGCAGAAGTCCGGTCTTTTCTGGAGAAAAAAGGCTTTGTCTGCGATGCCGTGTACGACGGTTCGCTGGTGGAGAAGCAACTGCGCACCAAAACCTACGATATTGCCTTGCTGGACGTAAATGTTCCGGGGCTGAACGGACTGGAAGTGTGCCACCGCCTGCGCACCCAAGATACCTCGTTGCCCATCCTGATGCTCACGGCCTACGGCGAGATAGAAGACAAAACCGAAGCCTATGAAAAAGGCGCGGATGATTACTTAGTAAAACCCTTCCACTTGGAGGAGTTGCTACTGCGCATCAAAGCCCTGCTGCGCCGCAAAGCACACAAGCAAGAGCCGGAAAACCGCTACGAAATTGCCGATTTGACAATAGACTTGGATGCGCAGACGGCAGCGAGGGACGGGCAGGAAATCCCGCTGAGTCCGAAGGAATTCCGGCTCCTGGCGCTGCTGGCCAAAGCCGGCGGACGCGTGCTTTCCAAAACGCAGATTTCAGATGCCCTCTGGGAGCCGCACATCGAGCCAAACCCCAACACCATCGAAGTTTATATCAACTTCCTGCGCCGGAAGATAGACCGCGATTTCACGCCGAAGCTCATCCATACCCGCGTTGGCTTTGGCTATTATCTGCGAGAAGAATAATGGGGATATTTCCGGAAATTCATCTCTAAAAAATCCGTGTAAATCCGCAATAGTCCGCCTTATCCGCATTCCGTCGCCCCGCTATGACCCTCAAAACAAAGCTCTCGCTCGGCGTTTCGCTGCTTATTACCCTGCTTTTCGCGGTGTCGTCGGTGTTGATCTATACGTTATTCGCTGATTTCCGGAAAGACGAGGTAGAAACCCGGCTGCGGCAATCGGCCATTGCCACCACCCGGCTTATTGCAAGCCTCCGCGCACAGGATGCGCCCATCCCACAAAGCCTCGACGAAAGCAATATCGAGACGCTGGAAGAGGAAGTAGTTCTGGTGTTTGACAGCTCCCGACAGCCGATCTACAGCAATGTTACCGACAAGCGTTTCTCCTGGCGGCCCGCCGACCTTTCGCTCCTAACGGATGAAGGGGCTTTTTTCCGGACAGAAAAGGGCCGCGAGACTTATGGATTGCAGTATGAAGAGGGCGGCAACCGGTTTTACACGCTGGTGTCGGCTCCCGATGAGGTAGGCCGCCGCAAACAACAGTTTCTGCTCTATGTCCTGCTGGGTACTGGCGTGCTGTTCACCATTCTGGCCTGGGTGATTCCGGCGCGCCTTATCAATCAATTACTGCATCCGCTCGACAGCTTTCTGCAACAGGTGCGGGCCGTTCACGCGCATACGCTCAACACCCGCATTGCCATCCCAAACAAAGACGGCGAAATTGCCCTGCTGGCCGAGGAGTTCAACGGGATGCTGGAGCGCCTGGAGCTTTCCTATCAACGGCAAAAAGATTTTACGGCCCATGCCTCGCACGAGTTGCGCACGCCGATTGCCCGCCTCACGGCGCAGTTGGAAAACCACCTGGCAGCGGCGGATACGGCAGCAGAAAAAGCCTTCCTCGGCCATCTGCTCACCGATACCAACCGCCTCAGCGAACTGATTGCCTCGCTCTTGCTGCTCACCCGCGCCGATAGCGCAGACCGCGAACAAACGGAAGCCTGCCGCCCCGACGAACTGCTTTTTGAGGCGGCGGAACAACTCTCCCGGAATGCCGCCGATTTCCGGATGCAACTCGAAATCCCGGATGCCGGAGAAGGCAGCGAAATCGCCGAGATATTCGGGGTGCGCGGACTTTTGCAGGTTGCCTTTTTCAACCTGCTCAAAAATGCCTATCAGTATTCGGCGAGCCGCCGCGTAGTGGCCACGCTGGTTCCAGAGCCGGAAGCCACCGTGCTGACGCTGGAAAACGACGGCCCCACGCTCAGCGAAGCGGAGCAAACACGCCTTTTTCAGCCGTTTATGCGCGGTGCCAATGCGGCGGGTTATTCCGGCCTCGGACTGGGGCTGCGCATGGTGGCGCGCATCCTGGAGAAGCACGGCGTAACGATTCGGTATGAAATTGGAAACACCGGGCAGAACCGTTTTGTGATGGTGATCCCGGTACAGTAGGCAGCCGTCCGACACCGCTATTTCTCTGCCCGCTTCAGCGCCGCTATCGTAGCTGCGGGGTCAGAAGAACCGAAGACGGTAGCGCCCGCCACGAGCATATCCGCGCCGGCTTCCACGAGCAGCGGCGCGTTTTCCAGCGTTACGCCGCCGTCTATTTCAATGATGGTTTTTGCACCACGTTCGGTAATCAGCGCCTTCAGCGCCCGGATTTTTTCGTAGGTGCGGGGGATAAATTTTTGTCCGCCGAAGCCGGGATTGACGCTCATGATCAGCACCAGGTCGATGTCTTCGATGAGGTCTTCGAGCGTGCTTACCGGCGTGGATGGATTGAGCGATACGCCCGCTTTCATTCCCGCCGCTTTGATTTGTTGGAGGCTGCGGTGCAGGTGCGGGCTTACTTCCTGATGAATCGTCAGGATGTCGGCACCGGCATCGGCGAAAGCGTCAATGTATTTTTCCGGTTCTACGATCATCAGATGCACGTCAAAAGGTTTTTTTGCGTGTTTCTTCAGGGCTTTGATCACCGGCATTCCGAAGGTGATATTGGGTACGAAGCGGCCATCCATCACGTCTAAATGGAAATAATCGGCCTCGCTGGCGTTGATCATTTCCATGGCGTCGGAGAGGCGGGCAAAATCGGCGGAGAGCAGAGAAGGGGCGATAAGGGGCATAAGATTGTTGGACGCTAAAGCTGTTGGAGCCTGCGGCTTATTTATGTTGGTTATTACTTAAAGTTGCATTGAGCCATTGAGGCATTGAGCGGAATTATTTCACCCTTTTCAGGGCTTCCTCTGCGGCGGTGTAATGGGGATTTGCTTTCAATGCGGCTTCGTACTGTGCGCGGGCGGCGGCTGTGTTGCCGAGGTATTCTTCGCAGATGCCCGCGTTGAAGGCCGCGTTCGGATTTTGGGGATCGAGCTGTGCGGCTTTCCGGAAATACGGCAGGGCTTTCCCGACGCTGTCTTGTTGCAATAACACATAGCCTAACGCAAAATGCGCATCGGCGTATTCCGGGGCGTGCTCGATGGCAAAGCGATATTCTTCCTTGGCGCGTTCCCACTGTGTCTTCTCCTGATAATACTGCCCGCGCGTGTAGATGGGGAACAAATCGTTGGTGTCGGCGAGGTAGGCATTCCGGAAATATTGCAGGGCGGTAGAATCGCGGCGGTCGCGGGTAATAAGGCCCAGTTGCATATGCGCTTCCTTGTAATCGGGCTGTACCTGAAGCGTAGTCTGGAACGCAGAAACGGCCCGCGTGGTGTCTTTCAAATCCTTGTAAACCATGCCTTTCAGGAAGTAGGCATCGGCCTCATAGGGATTGGCGCGCAATACGGTATTGATTTGCTCAAATGCCGATTTGTAATCCTTATTCACCAAGTCGCCCTTAGCCAGGTTGAGGCGTGCGTGCGGGTCTTCCGGATTTTTGAGCAGCGCCTTTTTCAGCCACTCGCGCGAGCCTTCCAGGTTGCGGGCTTCAAACAGAATGTCGGCGACCGCCGAATAATATTCTGCCTTATTGGTGTCCAGCCGCACGGCATGAACGAAATCCAGGGCTGCGAGCGAATCGAGGTGGAGCCGGCGCAGGGCATTGCCGCGCTGAAAATAGAGGTCGGCACGATTGGTATCGCGCACAATTTTGGCCGTCAGATCGCGAGTCTGCGGCAGGTTGTATTCCCGAATCTTCAGGTCGGGGTGGTTTTCGGGATTATAAGACCTGCAGGCGGCAAGCAAAAGGAGAAGAATCCATTTCAACCCCAAAGCCTCACTCCCGGCCCCTCGCCTTCGGCGAGGGGAGACGCGCTGTGAAAAAACGAATCGGCGGGATGCTTTGAAAAAGGAAAACGGCTTCATGGGCTGCGCAAATTTCCGGAATTATCGGATGCGAAAGACAAGGGTTTTCGTCGGCGCTCAAATCAACAATGCCTAAACCAACTGCGCCCAAACCTATAAGGTTTTAAAAATCTTATAGGTTTGGGCGGACAGGCTGCGCAAATTTCCGGAAATAAATGGCTCCATGTGAAAATGGCTCAATTTCTCAATAGCTCATGACCCTTCGACAAGCTCAGGGTGAAACATGAAACATGAAACATGAAACATGAAACATGAAACATGAAACATGAAACATGAAACATGAAACATGAAACATGACACATGACACATGAAACATGACACACGAAACATATCCACTGGCACAATCTTAATGCCCTAATTTCCGGAAAATTTCAGATCCAATGGCTTATCGCAAACTCACCCCCGAAGAAGAATATGTGATTATTCGCAAAGGTACCGAGCGACCTTTTACCGGCGAATACACCAACACCAAAGAAGCCGGAACTTATGTGTGCCGCCAATGCGAAGCACCGCTCTATCACTCGGACAGCAAGTTTGAATCGCACTGCGGCTGGCCGTCTTTTGATGATGAAATCCCCGGTGCGGTGAAGCGCGTGCCCGATGCCGACGGGCGGCGGGTTGAAATCGTCTGCAACAACTGTGGCGGCCACCTCGGCCACGTCTTTGAAGGCGAACGTTTTACACCGAAGAATACCCGCCATTGCGTCAATAGCATCTCCATGCGCTTCGTGCCGGATGCCAAGGCGTGACAGGCGCGTGATGGAACACGTGATGGAACGCGGACAAAACGCTGTGTCCCCAACGAAGTTGGCGGGGATACAGACGGATTTTCACGGATTTTATAACTCTGTGAAAATCCTTTTTTTATTGTCCGGCACCGGCCTTCTCAAGCTCTCAACGAGGTAAATTCCTAACTCACAAACCCCACATCAACGCTATCAACCTCATCAACAACAATCAACTTCATCAACCCCCATCAACTTCTATCCAATCCTTTCATCCACCAGATAATGATTCCTATCGGCGGCGGAGCGGCTTACCAGTTCGGCCACAAAGCCGGCCAGGAAAAACTGACTGCCCAGAATCATCACCGTCATCGAGATATAAAAACCGGGCTTGTTACCCAATCCGGCTTCCAGATTTCCGGAAAATTTCTGAATAATCAGCCATAGAATTTCTATAAGGCCAATCAAAAACAGGATAGTACCCCAGAAGCCAAAAAAGTGCATCGGCTTTTTGCCGAAACGGCCCATAAACTGCACCGACAGCATATCCAGAAAGCCGTTGATAAAACGCTCCCAGCCAAACTTGCTCACACCATATTTGCGGGCGCGGTGTACCACCACTTTCTCGCCGATTTTCCGGAAACCCGCCGACTTCGCCAGCACCGGAATAAAACGATGCATCTCGCCATATACTTCCACGCTTTTCACCACCTTGGAGCGATAGGCTTTCAGTCCGCAGTTCATGTCGTGGAGCGGAATGCCGCTCACCTTCCGGTTTACCCAGTTATAGAGTTTAGACGGCAGGTTTTTGGTAACGGCGTTGTCGTAGCGCACTTTTTTCCAGCCGCTCACCAGGTCGTAGCCGTCTTCCGAAATCATGCGATAGAGTTCCGTAATTTCGTCGGGCGAATCCTGCAAATCGGCATCCATCGTAATGACCACGCGGCCCCGCACGGCTTTGAAGCCTTCGTTGAGCGCGGCGCTCTTGCCGTAGTTGCGCTGAAAATGCAAGGCCCGCACATTGTCGGGATACTGCGCGGCAAGTCCGCGAATGACGTTCCAGCTCTCGTCGGTGCTGCCGTCGTCCACAAAAACGACTTCGTAGGAAAAGCCATTTTCGGCGCACACCCGCGCAATCCAGGCCATCAGTTCCGGCAACGATTCATCTTCGTTATAGAGCGGAACCACAACAGAGAGGTCTAAAAGGGCAGGGGTATTCACAGCGGCAGAAATTTCCAAAAGAAAAAACCAGATTGGTCCACAAAATTAGTTTCAGGTATTTGCTGTTTAAGAGCCTATCCAGAAAATCAGCAGTAAGGCAGTTTCGGTCATAAACTTTTGTCATCCCGGAACGGGACCTTGTCGGCTTGCGTCCGCAAAGACCCCGTTCCGGGGTGACAAAAGAACCGTACGAGCGGCCCCTGCCAATGACCCGCATATGGGAGCACAAACGACATAGAGTAATCGTGGGGATTAACTATACAACGGGTGTCAGCGGGCGTTTATTTTTCGGCGTTACCGCAGCGGCAATGAGGGAGAAGATAACGCCCAGAATCAGGTAGCCAAACAGGCTGCCCATCACCAGGAAAGTAGTGAAGTTATTACGGGTCAGGGTCAGGGCTTTTTCCATCATGTCGGCATCCAGCTTGCCTTCTTTTTCCATTTGGACACGGGCAATATCAATTGCTTTTTCCTTCATGTCCGGGAAAATATAAGTAGATAAAATCACCCAAACGACCACCAGCAACACGATGACAGCCGTGGCCTTGAAGCCGGTGCTAAAAAGCTGCCCGAAACTAACATCGCCGCCATTAGCCTTGGTAAAAGCATTGGCGTTCATCACCAGTCCGCCGAGGAAAACGGCATACAGCACCCACTGAACCCAGCTTGCCTGTTGCAGATTGGCCACATAAATGACGGCGCTGAGCACCACGATAATAAGGCCGGTTATTAGCCCGTAGGTCTTGTGCGTTTGAACAAGATTGGGTTTCAGCGGCGTAACGGTTGGATTTTCCATGGGAAGGGGGCTTGGAGAATAAAGGGGAGAATTCCGCAGAAGGGGACGCTAGTTTGTGGTTACGAGTTTTTAACTATAGGAGGTTTGTTGAAAGCGGAGGCTAGCTGCATTGCTGTAGTTCATAGTAGGGTTAAGCCTGAAATGACAGGTAATGTTTGCGGGAAGATATACATCAGTGCCGCTTTTCAGTTAAGTTGTCGCCGCAGAGTTAAAGCGTACCAGTTTGCCCCAGTCAATAGCACCGTTTTCAAGGCAAAAGGTTTCAGCAAATTCTTTAGTGAATCTGTTTAGCGTCTGTGCATACTGCTCTAAAAATTCATCGTTTTGTTCTCGCGCCTTGTGTCCCAAAGGTTCAATTATTTTTGTGTAAAGCTCATTATCGCCTGAAATGAATGCCCAAAACCGTTGCCCACAATATTTAAAGTAGTCGCCTTTGTCAGGGTTGTTATCACGTCCATAACAACACCCATTTACAGCAATGATATTCAAGCCGCTATTACTCGTTCTTAAAGTTTTCTTTGCTGTTTTGAAGTCTGCTGCCATTTTTCCGATTTGACTGCTGTTGCCCCAATTTGGGCCACTCTTTATCGTTACGATGTGTCGTGCACCATTATTGTCAAATTCAAGGTCAATCCCCGGAATTCCGGACTTCCAACCGCCGTAAACTTTTGTATTGACAAAAATAGCAAGTCCTTCCAGCCAGTTACCAAAAATGCCTTCCTCCTGAGAAGAAATAAATGCGTCTGTGAAGCTTCTAAATGATGTCTTGAGCTGTGAGAACATATTTTGCCTTAAAAAGGTAGGAATTCTTTTTACTTAAGACCCTATTCCACTTTAGCAAAGATAACCCCACAGTTCGCTTTCGGTGAAAGGTACCAATATTTCCTCAACGTACTGCGATACGTCCGCTATTGAACAAGGCAAACGCATCATGATCGTTCCGGGTAATGCGTTTCTCCA
>DDEO01000088.1 GCA_002336725.1 Bacteroidetes bacterium UBA1952
GCTCTACCAAATGAGCTAATTCCCCTTTATTTCAGATGCTCCCGGTTACCTTCCCGCCGTGGCGGGACGCTCTACCAAATGAGCTAATTCCCCCCGTTTTAAGGAAAGCAAAAGTACACATCCATCCGGGAAATTTCCAAAAAACTTTTTTGCGAACCTGTGGTTTAAATGGATAAGAAATCCACGCCCCTCTAATCATGAGCATCCGCGACCAGATCCTGACCTACCTCTACCTCAAAAAACGCGATCCCAACGCGCCCCTCAACACCAATATCCGGCTGATGCACGGCATGAATCGGATATCCATTTTTATCTTCCTCATCGCCATCATTGTGATGATTGTCCGGCTTTTCCGGCATTGATGGAGCATATAGTGTGTAGTGCGTCAGCGGGAGTTGGTGTCTTTCTGCATCCGGAAACGGGTTTGTGAGCAGAACAGGCCCGGCGGCGTGATTCGCGATATTGTACAGGACTCTTTCGCCGGAATTGATAAACCGGAATAAGGGTCTGTTTGAGTTAAAGGGTTGTCGTATCAACAGCGAACACCGACTGATTTATCAGATTACAGACGGAGCAGTTCTGATTATCTCCTTATTTTTGAAAAGTTCGGTAACTGCTTCTACAGCACCTCTCATGCAGGCATAAAAACGATGAGAATACTACTGGAAATAAAAGAAGACAAGGCGGCTTTTATAATGAAACTGCTGGCCCACTTCAAATTTGTAAAAGCACAGACACTGGACGATTCCAAAAAGGGACTTCTGGACGGTTTGAAAGAAGCCGTTGCGGAAGTGCAGCATAAATAAAGGCAGCACAGAAAGAGGCGAAGACGGTCAGTGCTTTTTTGGATGGGCTATAATATTGTTGCTACGGCGAACTCTCAGAGAACCGATAAAGAAATTCAGGCGTTGCCCGAAGGCATTTGGGCGGAAGCACTTCATTCAAGGCACAAGTATCCCAACGCACCCACCTTGGCGGTATGCTCGCGCCAGTCAGAGGCGCAGGGCGGGTTCTTCAACGGACGTGGAGAGGGTTGGTTAACGCGAAGTGCCTCTGTTGCCAAATTCCATAGCTAATCAGGTATTTATCCTAAATCTCTTTAGTCTCCGCACGCAGTGCAGGCTCCAAACCTGATAAGTTCATAATTGGCAGTAGTACACTCTTGATATTGGCTTGTTGGGTTAGGGTGCTTATAAAAGACCTTAGATAAGGAAAGACGATAGCCAGTGCATTTGCGTAAAAATAATCGGGAATGGTTTCTGCGGTAACCGGCTCCCTGAATTCAAAATCCGCAACCAATTCGGCAGCTGCCAACTCTGGTTTATTTATGGAAACGTCTTTGGGTGTATCTATAAAAACGTGTAGCTTCAGGGAAAGGCGATATATCTTCTTTTCTACGTCCAGTTCTCCTGAAGGAATAAACTCCAGCAAAAGTTCTTGAGCAGCCCCCTCGTATTCTTCCAGAGAAAAGCGAGTGATTTTATAGCCAGACAGCCTGAAGGCCGCGGGTCTTGCATGGGTATCCATAGTGCGATATTAAGCTAAAAAAAACTCCGGCAGTAGCCGGAGTAGTGTTTAAGTCAGAAAAATCAGACATCCAATGCGTTGCTTCTTTGGGTGGTCTTACGGTGTAAGTTTCTGTTTCGCCAAATCCATCTGTAATACAATATGGAACTTGTTGGCTGAAGAACTCTGCCAATGTCGGGCCAACTATTTTCTCGTCGGCACAAGCCGCCCACTCACGGGCAAAATCCTCATCGGAAATCTGCTCCAGATGAGCGATCATTTGTTCCAAAAGGGACTTTTTCATAGCACGAAGGTAATTTAAGATTCCGGAAAGAAAAGTTTAAAGCTACCCGGCACCATACATACTTTGGTTAAAAGGCAAATTTGGACCCGGGCTTCATACAAGGCCATAGCTTCCGTACGACCGAATGAAGCAGGTAAAAACCGGACCATGAGCCTGCTGTGGTTTTGCCGGATTGGGGTGTCATAAACCCGGATGGAAGTATAAGGAAAGGCCTCTGCATTTTTCCGCATATACTGGATTATCTGCCTGATAGAAGTGTCTTCAAGTTTGATTTTCTTGATTCTGACAAACGCCTGGGCAATCTCAAAAAAAGCTTTTTCATGCGCTACCGTACCATACAAATCAAACATGGAATCGTCTCTTTTTATCCGGGCTTCAAAAATGTAATAGTCTTCGCCCTTTCTCCTGTAAACCACCTCGCCCCAATGGTGGGCCCAGTGTTCATCCGTATCCCAGAAATAGTAACCGTCCCCAAGCCAGGCATTGCTACCCGTGCACTTTATGGGCCCGTTTCGCTCAATGGTGTCGTAGTTTCCCCTGTCAGCTAAAGTATGGTATCCGGTCAGCGGCTTCATGATTCGTCTTCAAATGTAGCGCGAAAAGGAATTCAGGCAGCAGTTACGCTCTGGATAACAGGCAGCCACCGCCAGGGGTGATTAGAGATTTTATTAAAATAAAAACCAAAGCATCATTGGTTTAGCTTTTGCCTGCAAATGCAGCAAAAGAATGCGCGCCTCCATTCCCCCAAAATTTCCGGAAATTTGTCTCTTCCATGCGCGTTATTCACACGGCCGACTGGCATCTGGGGCAGCGATTTTCGGGACAGAGCCGCGAAGCAGAACACGACCATTTCCTCGACTGGCTCTACGAAGCCATCTGCCAACACGAGATTGAAACCCTCGTCGTGGCCGGCGATGTTTTCGACACCGGCAGCCCGCCCGTTTTTGCCCAGCAACAATACTATCGCTTCCTGGCGCGCCTCACCGGCAGTCCCTGCCGCCACATCGTCATCACCGGCGGCAACCACGACAACCCGCATTTCCTGCAGGCCGCCGACCCGGTGCTGCGCGCCATCAACGTGCAGGTCGTGGGTGCCGCGCCGGAAGATTTCCAGAAACAGATCATTCATCTGCCCAACGCCGAAAATCCGCGCCTCGTCGTAGCCGCCATCCCGTTTCTGCGCGACGGCGACCTGCGCAAAAGCCGCCTCGGCGAAAGCAGCGACACCATTGAGGCGCAAATAAAAGCCGGCATTGCCGCCCACTACCGCACCGCCGCCAACCACTGCGCCGGCTACCGCGAAAAGCGCGTTCCGGTGATGGCGACCGGCCACCTCTATGCCAATGGCTGCGCCCCGTCGGACACCGAACGCAGCATCCACGTGGGCAATCTCGGCCAGATTACCGCCGATGCTTTCACCGACGTTTTCGACTACGTGGCGCTCGGCCACCTGCACCGCCCCCAGCGCGTGGGCGGCAAAGAACACATCCGCTACAGTGGCTCGCCGCTGCCGCTGTCGTTTTCGGAGCGGGAATATCCGCATCAGGTGCTTTTGCTGCAATTCGACGGCGCGTGTTGCCCGCAGATTACCGAACTGCGCATTCCGGTACGCCGCCGCCTGATTCAAAAAGAAGACAGCCTCAGGAACCTGTTGTCTTTTGTAGAAAATTTCCGGAAATCCGACGACGAATTAACCCCCTGGCTGCGCCTCGTCATCACCAACTGCGAGCAGCCCTTAGAAGCGCGCCGGAAAATCCAGGATGCCGCTCATACGCAGCGCAAAGAACTGACCGTGGTAGAACTGCGGGCCAATGGCGTAGAAGTGGCGGAAGAAACCCGGGCCGCTTCCGTCCTCTCGGAAGAAACGATGCGCAACCCGCGAGCGGTTTTTGACAAACTTCTCGACCAGCGGGGTATCACTCACGATGCCGACCGGCAATCTCTCTGCCAAACCTTTGATGAACTGCTTGAACGCTACCCGCACCCGACCGACGACCGACTATGAAGATTCACTCCATTGCCATCCGCAACCTGCACTCGCTCGCGTCGAAGGAGCCGCTGATCATTGCCTTCAATGAAAACCCCTTGCAGAACTGCGGGCTTTTTGCCATCACCGGTCCCACGGGCGCAGGCAAAACCACCATCCTCGATGCCATCACCCTGGCCCTCTATGGCGAAATTGCCCGCGACGGCGCAGAAAAAGATGTGATGAGTTTCGGCACAGGCGAGTGCAGCGCCGAAGTGGTTTTTGAAACCCTTGCCGGCTGTTTTAAGGCGTGCTGGATGCTGCGGCGGGCTAATGGAGCCGCCGACGGAAAAATCCAGACTGCCAGACGCAATCTGGCCACCTTTCCCGGCGGAGATGTGTTGGCAGAACGAAGCGCCGAGGTTAAAGAGAAAATAGAGGAAGTCATCGGGCTGAATAAGGATCAGTTCCTCAAATCGGTTTTGCTGGCGCAGGGGCAGTTCATGCGTTTCCTCAGCGCCAAAGACGGCGAGCGTTCGGCCCTGCTCGAAAAACTCACCGGCACCGAAATCTATCGCAATCTTTCCAAAACAGCCTTCGAAATTCATAAAAATGAAAAGGCTCAGCTCGATGCCCTTCGCAAAGAGACCGAAGGTCTGACGCTGCTCTCGGACACTGACAAGGAAGTGCTGACGCAGGAACAAGCCCGGGCGCAGGCAGAAGTCCAAAGTCTGCAGGCCGCCCTGTCCCGAATTGAAACCGAGCAAGGCTGGCACCGGCAGCAGCAAACGCTGGAGACCGAAGTCGAAAAGGCACGCCAAAACCTGCAACACTCACGGGCAGAAAAAGAGCGCCACGCCGACCTGTTTGCACGCTGGGAACGACACGCCCGGATAGCGCCTTTTGAAGCCCGGCTGGAGCAATGGAAAACAAAGAAAACCGAGTGGCAAAACCTGCAGAAAGACACCGACCGCATCCGGAAGGAAGCTGCCGACGCCACCGAAGCCGCCCGTGAAAAGGAAACCGTGCTGGCCAACCGCACCCGCGCAAAAGAAGACGCAGACACCCGCTGGCAACAGGCCGAACCGACCCTGCAGGACGCGCTGCTCCGGGAAAGCCGGTCGGCAGAACTGGGCAAAACAATAGAACACGACCAGAATCGACTCCGGGAGCAGCAGGAAAGACAGACACGCCTTCGTAGTCAGGCCGATGAAACGGCACACAAAATCCGGGAACTCCGGGAAAATCAGGCGGAAAAAGCCGTATGGCTCCGGGAGAACGAAGGCGACTGCCGACTTGGAAGCACCATCGCAGAAGCGGCGGCGCGGCAAGTGCGCATCAAAACGATGCGGAAGGATATGCAGTACACGCGAGCGCAAAAGGAGCAGTGCCTGCGAAAATGCGAAGCCATCCAGGTGCGCATCCGCGAGTGGCAGCACAGCCACCGGGCAGCGGCTGACACCCTGCGGAGCCACGAAAGCCGGAGCCAGGCCATCGCCGCTGAAAAGATAAGCTGGAAACAGACGCTGACCACCCACGCCGAAGCCTGCGCTCGCGAAATCGAGACGCGGACCGAATCCATCGCCGGGGTCGAACGCATTATGCAGGCCCTCTCTTTTTACCTGGACCACCACCAGAAGCTGGAAGAAGGAAAGCCTTGCGACCTCTGCGGCAGCACCACGCACCCCCACGCCGGGCGCAACCTGGCCGGAATGCAGGCGGACCTCGAAACCCACCGACAGACGCATCAACAGCACCTGGCCACGCTCCGGGAAATGCAAACGGCGGCAGAAGAATGCCGGAAAATGCTCTACCTGCTCCGCGATGTGCAAGCAGACGACGGGCCGGAAACGACTGCAGCGCTGCAAAGCATTTGTGCGCAAACCTTTGAAGCCCTGCTGGCCGAAGAAAAAGAACGCCGCCAGAATGCCGACCTCATCTGGCGCGATACGGAAAACCTCATGGCACAAATCGGTGCCGAAGAACTGGCGCTTTCGGGAGAGAAAGCCGAGCAGGAGCGCCTCGCCGGGCAGGAAGAAGCACTCCTTGAAGAAGGCCGCCTGCTGAGCGAATACTTCCAGCAAACGGCGGCAGTGCTTGGGGCAATCTGCACCCGAAATGCCGAAGACCAGTTTGTGGACGCGCTGCGCCAACGCGAAACTTTTTACCGCCAACAGCAGGATGCCCTGGCCGCCGCCGACATCCGCCTGGCCGACCTCGCAGGACAGCAGGAAAACGCCGCGAGAGATGCCGCAGAAATGGCCCAGGCCATCGCACAACTGGAGGCCGAGCTGGCCGAAAAACGCCGGGAATACACTGCCCTGCGCGAAGCCATCCGCACTGCTTTCCCGGAATCTTTCGACTCGGTGCAGGCATACGCCGGCCACCTGAAAGAGAACGTGCGGCGCGCCGACCGCGACTGGCAACAAACGCAGCAACAACACACCGCCGCCACCCGGCAACAGGCACTGGCCGAACAAAGCCGGCAGGCACACGACCGCAACCTCTGCCGCCTGCAGGAAGAAACCGAAGTCCTGGCCCGGCAGCTACAGGCCGACCTGCGCGCGGGGCAGCTCCCCGAAGACCTTGCCGAAGCCGCAGCGCAACTGCTGCCGCCTGCCGAACGCACAATCGCCGAAGAAAAAATCCGCTCTCTGGAACACGCCCTCGCACAAACGGAGACGCTCCTGACATCTAAAACGACCGACCTGACCACCCACCTGGAGACGGCCCACCAGATGCGCCCGGCGGCAGCACTGCAGGAAGAGCGGGCGACACTGTTGCAATCGCAGGAAAATCTTCAACAACTGGTAGGCCGCAACACGCAGATTCTGGAAGAAAACCACCGCAGAGAGGCGCAGCTTTCCGGAAAACTGGTTGAGCTACAGCAGCGCGAGGCCGAAGTGGCGCGCTGGCGGACGCTCAACGACCTGATTGGTTCCGGAAACGGCGACACATTTGCCGAGTTTGCGCAGACCCTTTCGCTGGAAATGGTACTCGCCTATGCCAACGAACACCTAAAGCTCCTCAGCGACCGCTACCGGCTGCGCCGCCGCACCCGCGATGCCAAAGACTTGGGCATTCTGGTAGAAGATTGCTACCTGGGCAACACACTCCGCGAAGCGGCCTCGCTCTCCGGCGGCGAAACTTTTTTGGTAAGCCTCGGCCTCGCACTTGGCCTTTCGGATATGGCTTCGCAGAAAACGCGCATCGATTCCCTGTTTATTGATGAAGGCTTTGGCTCGCTCGACAGCGAGGCGCTGGAAGATGCCCTCACGACGCTGGAAAACCTACAGGCGCGGGGCAAAACCATCGGTATCATCTCGCATGTGGAGCAGCTCAAAGACCGGATTCCCACACAGATTGTGGTGCGCAAGCAAGGCAACGGCGTGAGCAGCCTGGAAGTGGTGCCACAGTAGCGTTGGGGGTTACTCCCTTTCGGGTACTATTGGTCCTTGGATTTCGGGGCCTGCCGCGCACTTTTTGCCGGACTTTAAACACCCTTTAAAAGCCATTGCACGGGTCAGCACTGCAAGCAGGCCTTTCGCCCTACCTTCGGTTTCTTCTTTTTCTTTTTAAAAAATCCTTTCCTTCTCATGGCCCTCCAACCCGGCACGAAAGCCCCCGATTTTTCCCTGCAAGACCAATCCGGAAATACCCACAACCTGAGCGATTATAAAGGCAAAAAGGTAGCCCTTTATTTCTATCCTAAAGACGACACGCCGGGCTGCACCGCACAGGCCTGCAACCTGCGCGACAATATCGGCGCGCTTACCGATAAGAGCATCGTAGTACTCGGCGCATCGACCGACGACGCGGCAAGCCACGGGAAATTTGAAAAGAAATATGATCTGAACTTCCCGCTGCTCGCCGACACCGAAAAAACACTGGTGGCCGACTATGGTGTGTGGGGCGAGAAGAATTTTATGGGTAAGAAATACATGGGTACCAACCGCGTTACTTACCTGATCGACGAAGCCGGAAACATCGCGCACGTCATCGAAAAAGTGGACACCAAAGACCACGCCCGCCAGATTCTGGACACTTGGGGCATGGCCGGTTTATAGAGGCAATACCCGCTGTGTGTAGTCCCGAAAATTTATACCAAACGGCGCTCTGGATCTTATATATAGCATTCCTCCCAAAAGCCTTGCTGCATAAGGGCCGGAGCCGTAATTTCTATGCAAAGTCCGGGCGGCAAAAGGGGATTAATCTGCCCGCACGCGGCGCTCCCCAAACGCACACACCACCCGCATTTTGGCCGCGCGGTAATAGCCTTGCAGGATGCGGCAAATCTGGTCTTGCGTGCGGTTGAGGTAGGTCGGGTTATTCACCATTTCTGCCCGGCTGTTGGCGTAGAGCTTTTTATAAAGTGCCTGCTTCATGGGTTCCCTTTCAAAATAAATCAGGCCGGTGCGCTGCTGCGCGTCGATGCGGTCGAGGTGCAGTTCGTAGCTCAGCAGCCTGGGCGCGGGCAGTTGCAGGCGCAGCACCGAGTCGCCTTCGGGCAGGATGCGCACACTGTCGCGGCTGAGGTCCACGCCATATTTGGCGGTAAACGGAACCGTGAGCGATACCGAATTTTCAAAAAGTCCTTTTTTGAACGCCCCCAGAACGCCATTGTCGTCGCTGCCGATATTGCTGCTCCTGAAAGTGGTCGTACCGCCTACCTCAAGGCTCGCCAGCTCGGCAATTTCTTTCACAAAAGTGTAATTCTGGATGAGCTCGGTGCGTGTCTCGCTTTGCCCGGCGCGCTTCCCGATGGTATAGGCGATAATGCCGGCGGCGACAATAACAAGCAGGAGCGCGAGGATGCGAAGTATAGAATTCATTTCCGGAAATTTCTACCCGGCAGGGTTAAAAAAAGTGCCACCACCTGCGCCCACTTCTATCCGGCACGCCTGCCCGAGGCGCAGCGGAAAGTTGATGTCGCCGTGGCCTGCCGGCAGACCCGCCAACACGGGATAGCCATATCCGGCCACTTTATCGGCAATGATAGCTTCTACCTCCTGTCCAAAAGGCCGCGTGGTGTCCTGGCAATCCGTAAAATCGCCCACGATCAATCCCGCCAGATGGCGAAGCTGCCCGGAACGCTTCAGGTTCAGCAACATCCGGTCGAGGTTGTAGCGATATTCGCCGATGTCTTCTATAAACAGGATTTTGCCGTCGGTGTCGGCCTGCGAGGGCGACCCGGTGAGGTGGGCCAGCATGGCCAGATTGCCGCCCGTCAGGATGCCTTCGGCCATTCCGGCGCGGTTGATGGCGTGGGGTTCTGTTTGGTATAAAAGGTCTTCTCCGGCGAGCGCGTCGAGCGTGGCGCGGATGTGCGGCGCGTCTTTGGTTTCCGACCGGAAGGCGGCGCACATAGGGCCGTGGAGCGTGGCAATGCCCAGGTTTTGCCGGATGTGGCTGTGCAGCACGGTGATGTCGGAAAATCCCCAGATCCATTTGGGCTGTTGGCAGAAAAAGCGCCAGTCGAGGTCGTCGATGATGCGGCTGAGGCCATAGCCGCCGCGCCCCATCAGGATGGCATCTATCTGCGGGTCGTCGAGCATGGCCTGCAAATCGGCCCGGCGGGCGGCATCATTTCCGGAAAAATAGAAGTGTTCGGCCCCTGCGGTTTGGCCCATCTTCACCCGAAAGCCGTTCTGCTCCAGGATGGCCGCGCATTCCAGCGCTTTTTCTAAAGGCAAAAAACCAGCGGGGCAGGTAATGCCAATGGTACTGCCGGACTTCAGATAAGGCGGCGATTGCAGAGCGCGGGACATAAAAAAACGGGCTTTATTGAGAGAAATAAGCAGAAACAGAAATGCTCCGCCAAGCGGCGGTCGGCATTGCAGCGGCAAAAGACCGGAAAATTTCGCAAAAATCCGCGTGCGGCGGCTGTTATCTTCCGGCTTTCCACAAATGCGGCTGAATGCCGGGCAGAAGGATGCGGATAAAATGGTCTTGCGAATCCGTAAAAATCCCCACCAACGCCGTTTGGGGGATACGCGTAAGGATGCGCGTCATCCGCGTGCCTTCCCTACGCCTTGTTTTGTCATTTCGCCGCAGGGCGGGAATTGGCAAGCGTCTTTTTTGGGGATACAATTGCGCCCCAGCAGCCCAGC
>DDEO01000059.1 GCA_002336725.1 Bacteroidetes bacterium UBA1952
TAGACTTTCGCAAGAGGTCTATTATACCAAATGGACAGCTAAGATGAACATCGCAATTCGGCTCCCCTCTCCGCTGTGCCCCAACCTGATGCAGACTTAAGTCCTCCTGAGGGCTGCGAAAACAAAAAAGCCGGTTCCATTTGGAACCGGCGCTTTCTGTGTAGCGAGGCCAGGGATCGAACCTGGGACCTTCGGGTTATGAGNNTACCGCTGCTCTACCTCGCGATGAGAGTGCAAATATACGGCGGCCTTTTTCGTTTTTCCAAAAAAATCTTTTCCGAAAGGCTACTTTTGGCGTTATGTCAGACTTTAAAGCCGGTTTCGTCAACATCTTCGGGCCGCCCAACGCCGGAAAATCCACGCTGCTCAACGCGCTGCTCGGCGAGCAACTGGTGGCTGTTTCCCACAAAGTGCAAACCACCCGCCACCGCATCGTTGGGATTCTCAACGAAGAGAACTACCAAATCATCTTCTCCGATACGCCGGGCATCATTGAGCCGAAATACAAACTCCATCAAAAGATGATGATGAGCGTGAAATCGGCGCTCGAAGATGCCGACGTGGCCGTGCTGATGGCCGACATCACCGCCGACCCGGCAGAATTTGACCTCATCCGCGACACGCTCCGCCTCAAAGCACCGGTCATCTTCCTGCTCAATAAAACCGACCTGCTCCAATCGCCCGCCGAAGTGGAAGCCCGCACGGCCTTCTATCAACAGCGGTTTCCGGAATGGAAGACACTGCCGGTATCTGCGAAGAACGGCAGCGGACTGAAGGAACTGATTCCGATGATTCTGGAGCGCCTGCCCGAAGCGCCGGCCTATTATCCCGATGACAGCATCAGCGACCGGCCGGTGCGCTTCTTCGTCTCCGAAATCATCCGCGAGCAAATCTTCCACCTCTATGGCGAAGAAATCCCGTACCACGCCGCCGTGCTGATTCAGGCTTTTGAAGAAAAATCCACCCTGACGGTCATCAAAGCCGACATCATCGTGAGCCGCGAAACCCAAAAAATGATTCTGCTGGGCAAAGGCGGAGCTATGATTAA
This sequence comes from Bacteroidetes bacterium UBA1952, assembly GCA_002336725.1. Lineage (GTDB taxonomy): Bacteria > Bacteroidota > Bacteroidia > Chitinophagales > Chitinophagaceae > UBA1952. The sequence goes on from DDEO01000059.1 coordinate 1,049, forward strand.
AAAACTCGGCATCCAAAGCCGCGAAAAAATCGAAGCCTTTATCGACCGCAAAGTCCACCTTGAACTGTTCGTGAAAGTGCGGCCCAAATGGCGCGACAATGACACGTATCTGCGGGAATATGGATACCAATAGTATGTGTCATGTGTCATGTTTCATGTTTCATGTTTCATGGTGGCGCGAAGACTCTGCATTTCAGAATATTTCAACACTATCCAACCCCATAGACTTTTACATAACGAAGCGGAAGTCTCCAATACCGCAACCGCGGGCATCCAATTCTCCAATAGCGAAGTTGTCCAATTCTCCAATGGCCGCAGGCTGTCCAATTCCCCAATGGCTTTAGCCGTCCAATAGCGAAGCTGTCCAATTCCCCAATGGCCGCAGGCTGTCCAATTCTCCAATGGCTTTAGCCGTCCAATAGCGAAGCTGTCCAATTCTCCAATGGCCGCAGGCTGTCCAATTCTCCAATGGCTTTAGCCGTCCAATAGCGAAGCTGTCCAATTCTACCATAAGCCGAAGGCTCCAACAACGCGAAGCGTGTCCAACGGCACGAAGTGCGTCCAACGCCCGAAGGGCTTTCCAACTCTCTCCATGTCTATTCACAAAAACCCGCAGACGCGCAAAAGCCGCCTGACGCTCTATATCTTCATCGCGCTGGTTTTGGGCATTGCCCTCGGCACAGTGCTGAACTACACCTGGCTGGCCCCCGACAATGCGCAACGGGCCGCACTGGAACAGAAAACCACGCTCTATACCCAAAAGCTGAGCGCGCTGGACTCTACCACGGCCGCTTATCACTCCGTGGCCGCCCAGCGCGACCTCGTCCGGCAGGAAGCGCAGGGCATCTCTAAAAGCATCGACGACAAAGTAGGGCCGTTTATGCTGCTGGCCGACCTTTTCTTGCGACTTATCAAAATGATTGTGGCCCCGCTGGTTTTTTCTACCCTCGTGGTAGGCGTGGCGCGGCTGGGCGACATCCGCGCGGTGGGCCGCATTGGCGGAAAAACGCTCTTGTGGTTTTTCGGCGCTTCCTTGCTGAGTTTGTTGCTTGGCATGGTGCTGGTCAATGCGTTTCAGCCCGGCAGCAGGCTGAACCTGCCGCTGCCCGCCGCAGACGTACAGACCGGCGTTTCTGCCGCCTCGCTCAACCTGCGCGATTTTCTGTATCATATGGTTCCGGCCTCGGTGATAGATGCGATGGCCAAAAACGAGATTCTGCAAATCGTGATTTTTGCGGTGCTCTTTGGCATTGCTACGGCGGCGATTGGCGAAAAGGGCGAGAAAATAACCGATTTTTTTGATTCGGCATCGCACGTCATTCTCAAGATGACGAGCTATGTGATGAACACCGCGCCGGTAGCTGTGTTTGGCGCCATGGTGGCCGTGGTGGCCAAGCAGGGGCCGTCTATCCTCAAAACCTATTCCATCTTCATTGGCGAGTTTTACCTCAGCCTCGGCGTTTTGTGGGCGTTTCTGATTGGCATCGGCTTCCTGGTCATTGGCCGGCGCGTGTTTGCGCTGCTGGGGCGCATCAAAGAGCCGGCGCTGCTGGCCTTTTCCACCTCGTCGAGCGAGGCCGCTTTTCCGCAAACGATGACCGAGCTGGAACGCTTCGGCTGCCCGCCCAAAATCGTTTCTTTCGTCTTGCCGCTGGGCTATTCTTTCAATCTCGACGGCTCGATGATGTATATGACCTTCGCCACGCTCTTCATTGCGCAGAGCTATGGCATCCATTTGCCCCTCGGCGTGCAGCTTTCGATGTTGCTGGTTTTATTGCTCACTTCCAAGGGCATTGCCGGTGTTCCGCGCGCCTCTTTGGTGGTGATTGCCGGCACGCTGGCGACCTTTAAAATTCCGGAAGCGGGGCTGGCACTTTTGCTTGGAATCGACCCGTTGCTGGATATGGGGCGCTCGGCCACCAACGTGCTGGGCAACTCTATTGCGGCGGCGGCAGTAACTAAATGGGAGAAAATGGATTAAAGGCGGTAATTTGCCGCCCGTTATCATGGAAAAAGGCATTATTCAGCAATTCATCGAGTGGATTATTCACAACGGCGGCATTTATGTCCTGTTGTTAATCGTTTTTGCCGAAACCGGCCTTTTCGTGGGCTTTTTTCTGCCCGGCGATTCGCTCTTATTTGCTGCAGGCATCTACGCCGAAGAATTGGCGGCTACGTTTTTCAATTCCCACTGGTCGGTGGTGATGATTGCCGTAGCGTTGTCGTCTATCCTGGGCAGTTATGTAGGCTATTGGTTTGGGCAGAAATACGGCGCAAAGCTGTATCAGCGGAAAGACAATCTTCTTTTTAAGAAAAAGCACTTGCGCAGTGCGCAGGAGTTTTATGAGAAGCATGGCAAGGCCACGGTTGTCCTGTCCAAATTCCTGCCTATCATCCGCACGTTTGCGCCCATTGTGGCCGGTATGGTGGGTATGGAGCGCAGGTCGTTTACGGCTTCCAACGTTCTTGGCTCGGTGTTGTGGGTGGGTTCTATGATGCTGGGCGGCCACTTCTTGCAGGGCTGGGTGGAGAAGCAATTTGGCTATTCGCTGAAAGACCACATTGAGGCCATTGCCATTGTGATTGTGGCCATTACAACACTGCCGGTACTCTTTAAGATGTTTTTCTCCAAAAAGAAAACACCGGTGCTGGAAGTAACCGAAGATATTATTGAGGATAAGTTTAAAATAAACCTTCCCGATACCGACGACCCGCGCAACAGCGCATAGGATTTTTCCGGAAATGCACGAGAACCAAGCCCCAAAATGGATGGATAATTTCCGGAAACCGATGCTTTTTTTCCGGAAAATCAGCTTTATTAACGCGCTGGTTTTCCGGAATTTTTGTTCTTCTCCCTTTCTCCCCAAACCCCAAAGCCGATGTTCCAAAAATTCCTGACCGCCGAGAATTCTTTCACCTTTGAGACCTTTTACCACTATTGCGAATTGCTGGCGGCCGAAGGGCGCACAAGCGGGCCGGAGCAATCGGATTTCCTGATTCATTTTACGAAGCTCAATTTTCAGCGCATGAAACGCTGGAGCCGGACAGTCTTGCTGCAGGAAGCAACGCTGCTGGCCGCGCAAAATGCGCGTCGGCAATGCTGGTTTGTGATTACCGAAGCCTGGTGTGGCGACAGCGCCCAAAACCTGCCGGTGCTGGCTAAAATCGCCGAAGCGGGCGGCGAAAACATAACCCTCCGAATCGTGCTGCGCGACGAGCATCCGGAGCTGATAGAAGCCTATCTGACCAACGGCGGCAAAAGCATTCCCAAGCTGGTTTCTTTTGATGCGGAGAGCGGCGAAGAATTATTTGTGTGGGGCCCGCGCCCTGCCGGCGCAACGGTACTTTTTACCGACTGGAAAACCAACCCGAATGGCCGCGATTTTGAAGCCTTTGAGAAGGAGTTGCATACCTGGTATGCGGGGGATAAAGGGGAAGAAGTGCAGACGGAGATTAGGCTGCATATCAGCAATGCATAAGCTGTAAAAAGCAATCTTTCCGGAAAAGGGTTCTTCGGAGGGTAAGTAGAAGGCGTTCCTATCCCCGATGCACCGGTTACAAGCCATCTGTTTAAAAGCAGAGAACAAGGTAGGAAATAGCATTTCGAATGCTGAATGAACATTCATTTGTAGAATTAAATAAAAAAATTTGTGAAAGATTTTTGCAAATTGCTGGGGGATTAGTAATTTGGTAACGTTTTATTGGCGTATGCAGGCTTATGCGCCACATCTCTTCCTCATTATTTCCACTCTTTCCCTGACAAATTGCTTATGAAAAAAAATGCAATTGCCCTGGCTGCATTTATGGCTGCCGGCATTCATGCGGCAGTTGCCCAAACCAGAACGGTTTCGGGCAAGGTCGTAGATGAAAAAAACGAGCCGTATATCGGTGCCACAGTGGTCGTAAAAGGTACTACATCGGGCACTCAAACGGATGCCGACGGTAACTTTACGCTGACTGCACCAGCGGGCGCGACCCTTGTTATCCGGGCCGTCGGCTATAACGATCAGGAGATATCTGCCGACGGAAATCTGGCCCGGATTCGCCTTACGAGCAACGTAAAAGCGTTGAACGAAACGGTTGTTACGGCCCTTGGCATCCGCAAAGAGAAAAAGCGGGTGGGCTACACAGCTACCGATATCTCCGGCGAAACCCTGGAGCGCAGCGTGGAGCAAAACGTAGTAGAGGCGCTCGCAGCCAAAGCGCCCGGCACGCAGGTAACCGGCAGCGCCGGCACGCCCGGCGCTTCGGCCAAGATATTGCTGCGCGGCAATACCTCGCTGTCGGGCGACAATCAGCCGCTGTTTGTAGTGGATGGCATCCCGTTTGACAATTCCACTGCCCAGCCGGTTGCAGGCGACAATCCGTTTAACCAAGATCTGTCGGGCGTAAACGAATCCAACCGCGCCATCGACATCAACCCTAACGACGTAGAGTCGGTAACGGTATTGCGCGGGCCGGCGGCGGCGGCGCTCTATGGCGCTCGCGGCGGTAACGGCGCTATCATCATCACCACCAAGAAAGGCCGCTACGGCCAGAAGCGCCTTGGCGTGAATGTAAGCACAGGCGTAAACATTTTTGAGGTCAATAAACTGCCCAACCTCCAGAATAAATACATCCAGGGAAATAACGGCAAATTCAGCAACCTTACCCCGAACAGCTGGGGACCTCGTGCCGATACGGCGGGTATGCCGATTTTTGACAACCCCAAAAAGTTTTTCCAGACCGGCGTAGAGTGGACCAACAACGTATCGCTGGACGGCGGCAGCGAGAAATCCATCTTCCGGCTGGGCTTTGGTAATACATCCAACAAGGGGGTCGTCCCGAGTTCGCGGTTTGACCGCTTCAACGTGAATTTCTCCGGCGAAACCAAACTCGCCGATTGGCTGAAAGTGGGCGCTATCGCCAACTATGTGAACTCCTCGGCTACACGGGTGCAGAACGGCTCCAACGTGGGCGGTATTATGCTTACGCTGCTGCGTGCGCCGATCAACTACAACAGCGATTACTATATCGACTCGGTAACGGGCAAGCAGGTGCAGTACTTCAGCGTGTATGACAACCCGCGCTTTACCACCGAGCGCAACCCTTATACCGATGTTACCAACCGTGTTTACGGTAGCTTCTATACCAACATTGATTTTACGCCTTCGCTGAGCCTGAACTGGCGGCTTGGGGCGGATAATTACACCACCAGTTCGCGTCAGATTTATGACATTGGCTCCCGCGCTAATGGAGGCATCCCCGGCAAAGGCGAAGTATCCTACAATCAGAGTACTTACACCCAGGTATATTCCGACCTTATCCTTCGGTATAACAAGCAGCTTTCTGCCGACTTTGATGTGAGCGCGCTTGCAGGCTACAACGTCTGGGACAATAAGGCCGGCAGCACCTACGAGCGGGGACGCAACCTGCAGATTGCAGATAACTACAACCTGGCGAACACCAGCTCGCTGTATGCCAGCAATAGTGCTTCCTACCTGCGTACACAGGGTGCCTACAGCGAAGTAACCGTAGGCTACCGCTCGCGCCTGTTTGCCACTATCTCTGGCCGCTCTGACTGGAGCACGGCCTTTGGGAAGGGCGGACGTTCTACCTTCTATCCGAAGGCAGAGATGGCGTGGGTATTCTCCGAGTCAATTAAGCGCAACAATATTCTTTCCTACGGTAAAATTCGCGCCGCTTATGCCGACGTAGGCAACGGGATAGATGTTTATACCTACAGCCAGCGGCCCTTTGCCTACTACACCCAGCCCTTTATCACCGACGGCTATACGGACGGCAACAGCTTTCCATACCTCGGACAGGCCGGCTACGCGGTAAGCAATACCCGCTATCCCGGCGGGCTGGTGCCGGCACACACCGAAGGCATTGAGGCGGGTCTGGAATTGCGTTTGTTCCGCAACCGCCTGAATTTTGAGGCTACCGTTTACCGGCAGATCACCAGCGACAACCTGATTGCCAAGCCGGTTGCAGGCAGCACTGGTTTCCAGGCAGAATATGTAAATGCCGGAGAAGTGCAGAACCAGGGTATAGAGCTGTCCTTAAATGCTGATGTGGTTAAAACCCGCGACTTTACCTGGAACCTGGGCGGCAACTTTTCCAAAAACGTATCCAAGGTCCTGAGCCTGACACCGGGCGTTTCAGAAATCTCTCTGGAATCGGGCTTTTCACAGATGGGTTCCTACGCCATCGTGGGACAGCCCTACGGCGTGTTTTATGGCACCGCCTGGAAGCGTAATGATAAGGGGCAGTTGCTGCTCGACTCGATGGGCCGCGCACAGGTAGCTGAAAAAACCAAAAACCTGGGCAATCCCAATCCGGACTGGCTGATGAACCTTTCCACAACCGTGAACTACAAAGGTTTTTATGCCAGCGCACTGCTCGACATCCGCCACGGCGGTTACATCTGGAACGGCACTTATGCACGCCTCAACAACATCGGGCGTACCGAAGAATCTGCTGACCGCGAGCACCAATACCTGATCCAAGGCGTTTATGATTCTTCCATTGCGCGGGCAGGCGAGGGTGGAAAGGACAACAAAGATTCCGTATCTGCCAACTATTATTATCGCACGTTTAAGGGAGATGCGGGTGCAAATGCCGCCGAAAACGCCATTCAGAACGGCGGTTGGATACGCCTGCGTAGCCTGAACGTTGGCTATCGCTTCAACATTGGCAACCAGGGCCGCCTGCGTCAGTTCAACTATATCGACCTGAGCGTTACCGGGCGCAACCTGTTCCTGATTACCGATTACAAAGGTGTTGATCCGGAAACCAGCCTCACCGGTGCCGGCTCCAACATCGGCGGATGGGATTACTTCAACAACCCGGGCACCAGGTCGTATTCCATCAACCTGCGCGTTGGTTTCTAACACCCACCCGGTTAATTCTCAAAGAATCCAAAACAACAAGACCAAAAAAGAAACCAATGAAGACGTTTATAAAAGGTGCTTTTCTGAGCGGTGCGTTTGCCCTAAGCCTGGCCGCCTGTAAAAAGACCGACGACTATTACGTAAACCCCAACAGCCCGCTGAACGGAAGTGCGCCCACGCAGCTTGCCGCCCTGGAAGTTTCAACCATGAACTCCTACGAAGGCGACCTGGCTCGTTCCTCCGGTGTCCTGATCCAGCATGGCGTGGGCGTTGACGGGCAGGCTACTCAAACGCAGGTGTACAGCATCAAGGAGAACGACATGGACAACCAGTGGAACCAACTGTATCAGGCACTGCTGAATGGCAAAGAGCTGCGTCGCAATTTCGGTGCCAAAAATCCTTATTACGATGGCATTACACAAGTACTGATGGCCATGAACTGGGGGCTTCTGGCCGATATGTGGGGCGATGTTCCTTACAAGGAGGCGTTACAGGCAAACGAGATTATGTATCCTGCATTTGACCCACAGGAAGTTATCATTGGCGGCGTTATTAAAATGCTGGACAGTGCTGTTGTGCAGCTGAGCCGTCCAAAAACGGATAATATGCTGCTGCCCGGTGCAGACGATTACATCTTCGGCGGCGCTGCCGGCAAATGGATTAAAACGGCCTACACCTTAAAAGCCCGCTACCTGAACCGCTACTCCAATAAAAGCAGCTACAATGCCGCTGCCATTCTGGATGCACTTGATAAGGGCATCGCTTCGGCAGGCGATGATTGCCTCACCAAACATGGTACGGAGGGCAATGAACAAAATCAGTGGTTTGCGTTTCTCAACGACCGCGCTTACATCGCTGCCGGCGAGCCGCTGGTAGATTCTATGAAACTGCGTCCGGATGACGAGCGCCTCTATTATTACTTCGATTCTACCGGACTTGGCGATGTGTATGGCAGCCCGGTGGCAGCGCCCGATGCTGATGTTTCCTACTGGGCGGAATACCTGGCGGGCGGTCCGGCAAAATCGACCCCGTTGGTAACTTTTATGGAATCCAACTTTATCCGTGCCGAAGTATATGCCCGTCAGGGCAATGCCACTGATGCGGCCACCGCGCTCAACAATGGCATCAAGGCATCTGCAACACTTTCCACCGACGGCAGCTTTGACGGTACGGCCATCGCGACTTATACTGCTGCTAATACAACGCTCGACCGCGTGATGTATGAGAAATGGATTGCCATGTTTGGGCAGATAGAGGCTTATAATGACTACCGCCGTACTGGGTTACCCGCGCTCACACCCAATCCCGATGGTGTGATTCCGACTATACCTCAGCGTTTTCCGGTATCTCAGCAGGAGCGCACCAGCAATCCTAAAACGATTTCAAAACCTATTACAGAACCGGTTTGGTGGGCACGCCCTTAGAAGGCAGCACTTTCTGCTATCCTCACACTCTAAAAAAGCACTCCTGTGAATAAATTTCATAAAAGCCTCCTGGCTGCTCTGGCGCTTTCCTTTGCCGGATTTAACGCCTCCGCGCAACACCTGCAGGGTGTCGGCATCCACTTTGGTGGCACCGACTTCTACGGCCCGCAAACCGGAAACTATTTCAGCAATCCGCTCTATCGCATTTCCTATAATCCCGAAACGGGAAAGGACGATACCAACAAGCGCAACGTGTTCCACTGGAATCCCACCGTGCGCGTTTCCTACTGGTATCAGCTCAACCGCTGGATAGACCTCAACGCCGGTCTTAACGTCAGCAATCTCGACCTGCCGATGGCTAAAAAGGACAGCGCCTTTATCAACCGGAAGATGTTTGACTCGAGTACCCGAAACAACTACTTCTTCGGTTCGCTGGACCTGCGGGTGAATTTTAACCTCCTGCCCCGCGATCGGTCGGCGGTTTCGCCCTATCTCTTTGCCGGTGTCTCTGTTACGCAATACCGAAAGGATTTCGGCGCACTGTTGCCGGTGGGCGTGGGCCTGAATGTCAGACTGGCTAAAAGCCTGTCGCTCAACCTGGAGTCGGCCTACAAAATTCCGCTCGGCGATCAGAATCAAACGCACCTGCAGCATATGGCCGGCATCGTGTATTGGTTCAAGCCCGGCTATAAGGCTCCCGTCATGATCCCAACACCGCCATTTGTGGATACCGACCGCGACGGCATTGTGGACTCGCTCGACGAATGCCCGACCATCGCCGGACTGCCCGACTTTAACGGCTGCCCCGATACCGACGGCGATGGTATTCCGGATCAAAAAGACGAATGTCCGCTCGTGCCGGGACTGGCACAGTTTAAGGGCTGCCCAGACAGCGACGGCGATGGCATTCCCGATCAGAAAGACAAATGTCCCTACGTGGCTGGCCTACCACTCTATAACGGCTGTCCGCCACCCGACCGCGACGGCGACGGTTTCCCCGACGACGTAGATCGCTGCCCGGATCAATATAGCAAAACCAATGGCGGCTGCCCGGAAGTTGCCGTGGAAGTGATCGACCGCGTATCTAAAGCGGCTAAAGCAATCTTCTTTGAACCCAATAAGGCAACCCTTAAAAAGGTTTCTTACAAGCCGCTCAACGATGTGGTGGAAGTGCTGAAAGCCGACCCATCGCTCTATGCCGACATCGAAGGACACACCGATAATTCCGGTAATGACGATATCAACATCCCGCTCTCCAGAGAACGTGCAGAGGCTGTTCGCAACTATTTTGTGAGCCAAGGCGTGGACGCAGGCCGCCTCACAGCAGAAGGATTCGGCAGTACCCAGCCGATAGCTACCAACGAAACGGCTGTTGGCAAGGCTGCAAACCGCCGCACGGTGATTAAGCTGCGCAATTTTGCGAAGTAATCCACGTCGGCTGTTTTAAAAAGCAGGTTGTAGTAAAAGAGAAGTGCTGTGATCCACATCGGATTGCAGCACTTTCTCTTTTGGCCGACCTCAAGCTAACTCTTTATCACCTGCTGCAAGCGGCCCCCGGCGCGGCTCAGGAGTCCCTGCAACAGCAATGGACGGCGGCTGAAAATGATATGCCGTTGCGAACTGGTGTTGGCATGGCTAATTCTTAATGCGTTTCCGCTCGTTTCGTTTCAAAACAAGAGGTTGGTTCAGTCCTTACGGTGCGATAGCTGCCTCGTGCGTGGAGAAACCGAGAGGCCGGAAAAACAAATTTCGCCGCTCGTAAAACGCAGATTTCTTTCGCCGATGCAGAATCAGGGGCAGTGCCTATGATAATCAGCGGGCATTCGGCAAAAATCTGCGGGCAATAGAATGTAATGACGAAGCTGGGAGAACCATCGTTTGCCGGAGTATGAATGTATTTGTACTAATGTGCTTTGTTTGTGGCGCGGTTCATACCGCACTTTCCTGAACAGCCGCCACAAAGGCCTCCAGATGCTCAATTTCTACGTGCTCCATCACCACAATTTTATACCAGTTGGGTTGGCCGGTATGCGTATCGGGGACGAGGCCAAACTGCGAGGCAACGGTAGCCGGTACGCCCTTGGCTTCCAGGGTAATAATGTTCATGCGGGGATGCCGGTAATAAGCAATGCCCAGCGCATCCAGCGCCCGGCAACACCAGTTGGTGCGATAGAGCAGTTTGTTGATTTTCTCCAGATAGCCAAACGGCCCGTAGGTGGCCAGTATCATCCAGACGGCTATGGCATTGGCACCGGAGCGACTGCCGCTCAACGTGATGTCCATGCCGGCAACATACTGCGCCTCTTCGGTATAAACATGGTGCATCAAGTCTTTCCGACAAAGAAAAATACCGGTTCCGTAGGGCGCTTGCAGCATCTTGTGCGCATCGAGCGTTACCGAAGAAACGTCGGGATTCCGGAAATCGAGTTTGTTGTCGGGCGTGGAAACAGGGTAGATAAAGCCGCCAAAAGCGCCGTCCACGTGCATCCGAAATTCGGCTCCGGCCTGCCGCAAGGCGTTGGCATACACATCCGGGTTGTCCACCGAGCCAAACATCGTGGTGGCCATATTGGCAAAGACAATGAAATAGCGGATGCCGGTTGCCATTGCCTGTTGAATGATTTGGACCAGCGCCGCTTCCTGTAGTTCGCGCGTCGTGTGTGCCACCGGAACCTGCAACCAGCGCAGGTGGAGCAGGTTGGCAGCTTTGGCCACCGAATAATGCGTATCGGTGGAGGAAAGGAGCGCGATTTCCCCGTGCTGCGCGCCGTATTGATGCAGAAACAAATTGCGATACATCCAGGCGGCCTGCATATTGGCTTCGGTGCCGCCGCTCGCCACATAACCGTCGCAGCCGCCGGCTTCGGCGTGGAGGAGGTCTTCGCCCAGAATGGCAATCACTTCCTGCTCCAGGGCTTGGGTGCCGGCAAAAAAAGGTTCCGATTCGCCCAGCGTATGGCAGCCGATGTGGTTGGGGTTTTGCACGTAGGTGCGCAGCAGCGGTGCATCTTTCAGAAACGGCGCACTCTCCTGAAACACCTGCCCATCGAGGCGCGAGGCGGGAATGCCCAGGCTGAGCTGGCTCCTGAAATCTATATTTTGCTCGAGCGCGGCGGTGATGCGCCGGTCTTGCTCGGCGTGCGAAAGGCGCTTCCAGTGTTTCATCATAAGGAGGGCAAAAGTAGATTTTGGCTCCTTCCTGCTTTATGACTCCCCTCATTGGGGAGGATGATAAAAGTCATAAACCGGGATTTCCGGAAAGAATGCCACGAATGCACGAATGGCTCCGAAGGACTCTTGGGAGTGTTGGGATTTACGGAAAGAATGCCACGAATGCACGAATGGCTACGAAGGCTCCTTGGGAGTGTTGGGATTTCCGGCAAGAATGCCACCAATGCACGAATGGCCACGAAGGCTCATGGGAATGTTGGGGTTTCCGGAAAGAATGCCACCAATGCACGAATGGCCACGAAGGCTCATGGGAATGTTGGGGTTTCCGGAAAGAATGCCACCAATGCACGAATGGCTCCGAAGGCTCTTGGGAATGTTGGGGTTTCCGGAAAGAATGCCACGAATGCACGAATGGCCCCGAAGGCTCCTTGGGAGTGTTGGGATTTCCGGCAAGAATGCCACGAATGCACGAATGGCCCCGAAGGCTCCTTGGGAACGTTGGGATTTCCGGAAAGAATGCCACCAATGCACGAATGGCTACGAAGGCTCTTGGGAGTGTTGGGATTTCCGGAAAGAATGCCACCAATGCACGAATGGCCCCGAAGGCTCCTTGGGAGTGTTGGGATTTCCGGCAAGGATGCCACCAATGCACGAATGGCTACGAAGGCTCTTGGGAGTGTTGGGATTTTCCGGAAAAAGTTTTTTTATTTCTGAAAAGGCACTTATCAACTCCCGATTGATAACAAATCGAAAGCATGAATGTTTTTTTAATGAAAAAAGAAAAATACGCGATGCCTTTGTCGGGCTATTTGTGCGGCCCTCCTGCCGATATTTTCCTTGCTTGTTTCCGGAAATCCTATACCTGCAACAGCCCCGATTTGCGCAAACCAGCCAGCGGCTTGCCATCCCAGAAAAGCTCAAAATCGTCCCAGCCGGCCGCCTCGTAGGCGGTGCGCACTTCGGCGCGGGTGGTGCGCTTTCCGTTGTTTAAAGACAACTGCGGCAACAGCGCGGCCAGCCACAAGCCTTTCTCTTTATCTAAGCGCACAGAAAGCATTTCGCGACGGGTAACGACGGTGAGTTGTGCCTCTTCCCACGTCGCGCCTTTTTTGGATTTAGATACAATCTGCACCTCCACCGCGCCGCCGAGCCAAAGCACCCGACTGCTTTCTTTGGGCAATTGCAAAGCGGCCTCTTCCAGCACACCCGTAATCCAGTCGGGCCGGATAGCGGTGCGGGGCACTTTTTCCGCAAACCATTTATGAAGTGGGTCGGTGAGGCCAATACCGTGCATATAATTAAACAGTGATTTTTTTAATCCGTAGCCAAAAATATCGTGGTCGGTGGTGCCGGCTTCTTCGTAGTGGCGGTCGTTGTTGGCAAAATCGCCCTCCGCCTGCAGGATATGGACCCCGTATTTTTCCGGATTTTTACTCACCGGACTGTGTGCCGTCAGCGCAAAGCGATGCCAGAAGGCCGATTTCATCACCCCGGCGGCAAACATCTGCCGCACCATCTCCAAAGAGTCTATCGTCTCCTGCGCCGTCTGCGTGGGGAAGCCATACATCAAGTAGGCATGAACGAGGATGCCTGCGTCGGCGAAGGCTTTGTTTACCCGCGCCACCTGCGCCACGGTTACGCCCTTGTCAATCAGCTTCAGCAGTCGGTCGGAAGCCACTTCTAATCCACCGCTCACGGCAATGCAGCCGGCTTCGCGCAAGAGCAGGCAGAGGTCGGGCGTAAAGCTTTTTTCAAAACGGATATTGGCCCACCAACTCACGACGAGTCCGCGCCGCAGGATTTCCAGCGCCAGATTGCGCATCAGGGCGGGCGGAGCGGCCTCGTCCACAAAATGAAAACCAGTATTGCCCGTTTGCACCACAATCGCTTCCATACGGTCGGCGAGCAGGGCGGCAGTCAGCGGCTCATAATCGGCGATATAGGGCAGGGTAACATCGCAAAACGTGCATTTTCCCCAATAGCAGCCGTGCGCCATCGTCAGCTTGTTCCAGCGCCCATCGCTCCAGAGGCTGTGCATCGGGTTGGTTACTTCTATGACCGAGACATAATCTGCCAGCGGCAACCCACTGTAATCGGGCGTTCCGGTTTCGGCCTGCGCATAATCGCGGCAGGTGCTGCTGTCTTTGAAAACCACCTGTCCGTTTTCAAGGATAAAGGTTCTTTTCAGGGATGAAATTTCCGGAAATTTTCCGGAAACAAAATGGTAGAGCGCCTCTATCGGGGCTTCGCCGTCGTCCAGACAAATGAAATCCACGGCTTCAAAGATGCGCGGGTCTTTGAGGCTCCGCAATTCGGTATTGGGATAGCCGCCACCCATCGCCACTTTTATTTCCGGAAAATGGGTCTTCAGCCACTGCCCGCAGCGCAAAGCGGCATAGAGATTTCCGGGAAACGGCACCGACAAGGCCACGAGCGCCGGCTGATGGGTTTCTATCAGATTTCCCAGTAGTTGGGTGGTAAGGGTGTCGATAAATCCCGGCGGCTGTGCCAGTGCTTCATACAATTCATCGTAGGAAGCGGCGGCAGCAGAGAGCCTTTCGGCATAGCGTGAAAAGCCGAAATGCGAGTCCACCGCTTCGGTAATCAGGTCGGAGAGGTCTTCGAGATAGAGCGTGGCGAGGTATTTGGCCGCGTCGGCGATGCCCATATCGCCGAAGGCGGCTTCCATATCCGGCACCTGCGCAAAGCGCCCGGCTTCGGGCAGGAAGCGGCGATGGACGATGTTGCGCGCCAGAGTAGGGTCTTTGCCCTGCAAAAACCGCATGACCGGCCCCACGGTGCGCAGGTAATCATTTTTAAGAAAAAGCATCCGCCGTGCGTTGGCCGAAGGCTCCGGAAAAGTGGCCGCTTTCCGGAAAATCTGCTCCAGTCCTGCCGCCGAAAACACCTGCAACAAGACCTCTAAGCCCAGGTCGCTTTGCGCCGCCGGAATGCCGCGCGATTGCAGAAATCCCTTCAGATACGCCGTGGCGGGATACGGGGTGTTGAGCTGCGTGAAGGGCGGCGTTATCAATAAAACAGAAGCATTCCGGTTCACAGTTTCAGGCGACATGAAGAACGGCAAAGGTATTTTCTATAAAGTGGAAACACAGACAAGGCGAAGCCTCGTCTGTGGGTAAGGCTAAACGCGACGAGATAAGTACCTGAACGAAGCGCCAGGTATTGTGTGTAAAGATTCAGTCGTCTGTCTCCAGTTCAAACAAGGCTTCCACCGGCATACCCAGCACGCGCGCAAGCCGCAGCGCCAGAATCGTGGTCGGGACGTATTTGCCTGTCTCAATGGCATGAATAGACTGGCGCGAGACACCGGTTTTTTCGGCTAAAGCAACCTGAGTATAACCTTTTTGGATGCGCACTTCCCGGATATAATTTTTCATGAAGAACGCAGGGTACGAAGAAGGATCAGCAAACGCTGGGTTTTATAAAACAGTACGTATAGGATAAGGACTGTAAAAAGGTGGTATGCCGCCATCATGGGGAAGGCCCAGCCGAATACAAGATTGATAAGCGCAATGCTGATAAGCGTGTGTGCCAGAACGGCGAAGACGAGTGCCCGAAAACGCAGCGAAACGGAATATTCATCTTCATCGACTTCGCGACTAAATCCATAAACCAGCAGGCTGAGCAGAAAACCCGTCAGGAAGACTTCGTCGGTCAGGTTGCCGTTGCTGAGCAGCGCATCGGGCGGGGCGGGCAGGGCCAGGAAGGACAATTCAAAATTGTACTGGTAGTTGAGCACGACCAGTATGCCGAAGGCAATTGTCAGCAGCAGTGCCGGTTTTTGGAAGCGGTGTGGGAAAAGAAGTGGTTTCATAAGAAGGCTTTTTATACCACAAATGTAAAGCATACTTTACGAATTGAGCGCCGCTTTAGCCTTTGATGAAATTTTTTTCCGGAAAACCGCCTACGAATCTGCGGCAGCGCGGTCGTCTTCCGGTTTGTATATCTGCTCCAGCAGGCCGAAAAGCTCCGGGTGGGATTCCTCCAGGTATTCGGGTCTTTGGAAATAATACTCCGACACGACGGCCAGAAACTCGGCTTCGTTGCGCCCGCCATATTCGCTGATGTCGCGCTCTTTTCCGGAACGGATGTCGGCGATAGTGCGCTGTACATATTCCAGCCACGGGCCGGCCAGCTCGTCGGGCAGCAGTGCTTGGGGTACGCCATCTACCGCGCCATCGCTCTTGTCGATCAGGTGTACAAATTCATGAATAGCCGTGTTGCCGCGTCCTTGTTGCTCAAAGCCGGTGCGCAGCGCGCCCAGCCCAATGACCATCAGCCGGTTCATCACGCCGTCGCCCACCATGCCCATCACATTCTCGTCTTCGGGTGCGCCCCGGAAATCTTTGCTGAAATTTCCGGAACGGATAATCACTTCGTCGAGGTCGTTATACTGCCAGTCGGGCTTATGAAAAACCGGAATGATGGCCGCCGAAGCCACATAGATGCGGTCGAGCATCTTGATTTTTACGCCTTGAGCGGGTGTGATGCGAATGGTGTTCAGAAAATTTATTACCCGATTCCGGAAAACTTCCTGTCTTTCGGGCGGCAGGTTTTTATAAAACCGAACGCGTAGCAGGAGCCGGTGGGCGCGGCGCGGTGCCAGTCCGGTGGTGTTGCCTGTTTTTTTCTTTTTAGAAAGATACAGGAGCAGGAAAGCGGCGGCGAAAACGCCAAGGAGCAGGTAGAGGGGCAACACAGTTTGTAGAAAAGGATATTTTGGGCTGTGCCAAGCAAAATCATTCCGCCGGGGCGAATACACGATTCGCAATAGAAATAAAATTCTACGAGTTGTATTTGAAAGAATAAGAACCTACATTTAGATCGCCTTAACGCCTCTTTCTTATGAAAAAACTTCTTCTTTGCCTCGCGCTGACAAGTCTTTCGGCGGCGGGCTTCAGCCAGCGTCAGATCCCGCCTTATCAGAAAGCCTATCTGGAAGCCAATAACATACGCTCTTCCATCAATACGTTTGGAAGCATGTGGTACGACCCCACCAGCGGGGTCGCGGAGTGTGAGTATCCCAAAGGCAGTGGTAACCACGCCGGCTTTGCTTCCGGATTGTGGGTAGGCGGCTATGATCCGCAGCGCAATCTGAAAGTAGCAGCGATAAGGTACACAGATTCTGCGCGTCAGGATTATTTTCCGGGAATTCTGGATGCCAACGGCCAGGCCACGGCAGCCACGGCAGATGCCTGGCGACGGGTCTGGAATATCCGCCGGACGACCATCGACAGCTTTCAGGCGATTGTGCGCAGCGTCGGGACGGCCAATCCATCGGCGCTGGCGGCGGCACTGGCGGCTGCAAATTTCGACGACCTGAAGGCCTGGCCCGCCAAAGGCTCTGTTACTATAAAAGGCAACAATAACGTGGCCCTTTCCCTTCCCCCGATAGCGACCCGCGACTATGCGCCGTTTGTAGATGTGGACGGCGATGGGAAATACAACTACCTGGCCGGAGACTATCCCAAAATCAAAGGCGACCAGATGCTGTGGATGGCCTTCAACGATGTGGCGAGGACGAAGACTCAGAGCGTGACTGGCCCTATCGGACTGGAATTTCACCTCTCCGCCTATGCCTATGTGCGCGGCACCATAGCCGACAATATCCAGTTCTATGAGTATAAAGTTCACAATTATGGTCCGCTTGTCCTGGATTCTACCGTCGTAAGCGTCTGGTCGGATATAGACCTGGGTTATCCTTATGACGACTACATCGGTTTTGACTCCAGCCGCCGACTGGGCTATGTATATAATGCTACGCCGGTGGATGGCAATGGTGCGCCCGGTCATTATGGTGCCAACCCGCCGATTTCGGGCGTAACCCTGCTGCGTACGGTGGGAGACGGCGCTTCTGGCCGCGTTCCTACAGGGGCTTTCACATACTTCACTTTGGGCACCGGCACCCCGCTAGAGATCGCGGATCCCGTTATCGGCTCAGAGTTTTACAATTAATGCGAATCAAGGGTAGAAAT